>CAZETZ010000026.1:0-21567 GCA_964514735.1 uncultured Acidobacteriaceae bacterium
GATGAACACACTGCACAGCCACTTCAAGCCCGAGTTCCTCAACCGTGTGGACGACATCATCATCTTCCGTCCGCTAGGCAAGGATCAACTGGTGAAGATCGTCGACCTGCGTCTCGAAGACCTGCGGCGTCTGCTGGCCGAGCGCAAAATTTCGCTCGAACTCACCGACTCCGCCAAAGAGCTGTTGTTCACCGAAGGCTACGATCCCAACTTCGGAGCACGTCCGCTGAAGCGCGCCATCCAAAAGCTGGTGCAGGATCCTCTGGCACTGAAGATCCTCGACGGCGCGGTACTACATGGAGACCATCTGGTAGTGGACACGGATAAGAAAGCTGGCAAGATGGTGTTTGAGGTTAGCGAGAGAATAAGAGAGAAAAAGCCGGCGAAGTCACTATAAGCTTTGGATTGATTATGCGGTGGCGGGGGCCTCTCTTCCCCTGTAACTTCTGCAGCCAGCGCCGTAGCGCGTAGTACTCGTTAACCGGTAGATCGTCATGCATTGCCGGTGTCGAGGGCGATTGTGCCAGAAGTCTTTCTAACGACACCTCCTGCCTCAGCAGCATCTCGAACTGGCCCTCAGCTGTGGGGTTTGGACCCCACTCTACGAAATCGGCCGCGGCGCTGGGCGGCAGACGTAGTGCCAACTCGGCGGCCGAACGCTCCGGCAACCGGCGGTCGCTCGCCAGAAAATGAATCCCGAATTGATCGTAGAATGCCCGCGTGTTAGGGAATGAGTCCGTAATCGCGCGGGTGATCGCGGTCACGACTTTGGCATCGCCGTCGGGCAGCCATTGCTGCAAAATGCCGCCTGGCCGCAACCGTTTCTTTGCCGCGGCATAAAACTCCACGGAATAGAGCAGGCTCGACCCCGCAGCTTCAATTGGCGGTGGCGGGTCAATGGTGATGACATCAAATTGCTTTGTCGTACGTTCGAGGTAGCGCCGGCCATCATCGACGACAACATGGGACAGCGGAGACTTAAGAATTTCCGGTCCGTCCCCATGGTAATAACCGAACAGTTGGGGCACGCTGGGCACTAGTTCAACCACGGTGGTTGGAATGCCCCAAGAATGCAGCGAACGGAAGGTGGTCCCCATACCAAAGCAGATATCAAGAGCATCCTGCGGTGGACGGTCAAGAAAAGCCAGCGGCAGATGGGCCATGGTTTTTGTAATGGGCGTCAGCACCGTCATGCCGTAGCCGTTCACCAGCAGTTCTTTTCGCATTCCCGTTCCAGTCGCAATTACGGTCGCGGTGGAATCGCGCAGTACTTCGCGTTCGGAGAATCTCTGGTCGTAGGCCTTGCCTGCAAGGATCAACATTCCCACCAACGGCAACAGGGAATAGGCTGCAACCCGTTCGGGCAATCGTGAACTCCGCCATGCCGGCCAAAGACCCATAACCAGCCAGGGCAGCGAAAGCGCGATCAGCGCCCAGCGCTCACTTACATAAGGCAATAGGCCAAATCCTGCGAGCAATGGACCGGCGATGCATCCCGCCACATTGATGGCATAAGCGCTTCCCGCTTTGCCTGGGTCGCCGGCCGAAAAACGATCTACCAACATTGGCGTGATGAAACCGAGTAGCGAAGTGAAGGGCATAACTCCTAATAACACCCGGAACTCTTTAGCAAGCACGACGTCGGGACTGGCTGTCACTAATGGAAGCAGCGCCGCGAATGCCAGCAATGTCCATACGATCGGGCCCTCATTCTCGTGCCGCGCGCTCCATTTGCGGTAGACTCGCGAACCCGCTAACGTCGCCAGAAGATAGACAGCAAGAATAGAGGCGAAGGCATAAACCACAGTTCCAAGGTAAGGAGTGAATTGACGTACCCATACCACTTCCATGCCCATACTGGTCAGGCCGGTCAGAAAAAGAAGCAGCAGCGGTATTCGCCGGGTGGATACGCTAGCAAGCGATGCGTCTGCTTTGGCTATGGGTCGCGGGTCTTTTATCGTAGCTTCTTCCGTTTTACGTTGTGACAGGTAAATTGCGGAAAGGGCGATTAGGCCGTTGCACATTGTGCCAATCTCCAGGGTTGCGCGAAAACCGAGAAGTTCGATGATGAACAAAGGCAGCACTGTGCCCACGGTTGCGCCAGCCACATTGGCCATGTAGAGATAGCTGAAGGACCGTCCAGCCTGGTTGGGAATTGCCTGCGCAATGGCCCGCATCGCAACTGGAATCGTCGCGCCCATAAGAGCGCACCACGGAACCAGAGTGCAGGTCACCCAAAGTCCGGCGGCGATGTAATACGCCGCTGAAGAAGTCACACCCAGGTGCTCGATCATGCCTCGTCCCCATTGCAACTCATAGGGCACTACCAGGCCCGACACGCCGATCAGAAGTTCGATGGTGGCATAGAGTCGAAGAACAGGAATCTGATTGCCGTCTGAGCGCCGGCGTAGCCAGACCCCGCTGGCCCACGAGCCCAATCCCATGCCACACATAAATACCGAGAGCACAATCGAGACCATGGCGGTGGTAACTCCAAATTGCGCCATCGCCATTCGCAACCACACCAACTCATAAAGGACGCTGCAAAATCCAGAAAAGAAGAAAAAGAGAAAGTACCAGCTCATCGGGACCTTTCTTGAAGATCAGATGGCCTAGAGTGCTGCGGAAGTGGATATAAACAGAATTTTCACACTTGGGCAAGTATCTTTGCCAATTTTCCGTCTAATTGTGGATTCCAGACGAACGTCCACCGATACGTCCGAACTGCTCCGCCACCGGCGTCTGCCACAGATACCACACCACCACCATCCGCACGATGATGCCGAAGCCTCCCCAGACCAGCGGCCAGCGAAAATCCACGGCAGCGGCCGAGACGCTGGGGACCAGCATGACAAATCCGGCAAAGGCTGCCGCGATGGCCAGGCGTCGTGCCCAGTTGTTCATGCGCAGCAAACCCCAGCCAATCACCGCGGCCACGGCGGAAATCAGCAGGAACATATAAGGGCCAGCAAGCGCCAGTTCGCTTATCAGAAATGCGCCTGCGGCCATGGACACCGCTCCTGGCCAAAGCAGCATTACCCCGCCGATGGTGAAAAGGTAAGCGGCGACGAGAAAGAAAAGGATTGCAATGGCGGTGACACCAGCCGGGCGAATCATGATGATTGGATGTTGTAACAAAAGTTTAGGAAACAATGGGCGGGCCGGGCGCCCGCCCCACATTTTTCAGGCCAGATCGAACAACAACACTTCTGCGTTCTCCACGCCTTTGATGGAAAGCTTGTCTTCATTGCTAATAGCGGCTCCGTCGCCTTGGTCCAGCTTGTGGCCGTTCAGCTCGACTTTTCCTTTGGCCACTTGCAGCCACGCATGACGATCTGCGGCCAGATCGTGGGTTACTTCCTCCTCGGGGTTCAACAAAGTTACGTACAGCTTGGCGTCCTGATGAATGGTCACCGAGCCATTTTCCCCGTCTGGTGAAGCGACCAGCCGCAGCTTGCCCTGCTTCTCCTCTGCGGGAAAAGACTTCTGCTCGTAGCCCGGCTTGGGGCCCTGCTTGTCGGGCATGATCCAGATTTGCAGCAGATGCACTGCATCGGTTTGCGAGTGATTGAACTCACTGTGCCGGATGCCGGTGCCCGCGCTCATGCGCTGACCGTCGCCGGGGAGGATCACCGACCCGGTGCCCAGGCTGTCTTTGTGCTCGATTGCGCCTTCGAGAACATAGGTGATGATCTCCATGTCCCGGTGCGGATGCATGGGAAAACCCTCGCCGGGCGCGACTATGTCTTCGTTGATCACACGCAAGGAGCGGAAGCTCATGTGGCGCGGATCGTAATACTGATCGAAGGAAAAAGTGTGCTTGGTGTCGAGCCAGCCGTAGTTGCCGCCACCTCGTTCATAACTCTTGCGGATGTTAATCATTGGGGATGATCCTCGTTATAACGACTATTTAGATGGGGTTGGTATGCGAAAGGATTCAGCGGTACAGGAGAAGGAATCTGCTATTTGTTGGTAATGTTGGTTTAGCCGTCGGAAAAGCAGACTCCTCGCGCGATAAAACTGCGCTTCGGAATGACAATTTTAGAAATACTATTTCTTGTCGGCCTTTTTCTTTTCTGTTTTTGGCTTCTCGTCTTTTTTGGTGTCTTTGGCCGAGGCGTCTTTTGCGGACGTGTCTTTCGCTGCCGAATCTTTCGCGGCCGAGTCACCATCGGAAGTGGAGGCCGTGGCCGATCCCTTCTTGGCGTAGTCGGTCACATACCAGCCGGAGCCCTTGAACTGCACCGCCGGCGCGGACACCAGTTGTTCTACCGGCCCTCCGCAGTCGGGGCACTTCTTCATGGGTTTGTCGGAGAACTTCTGGATTTTCTCAAAGCGGTGATGGCACTTTTTGCACTGGTATTCGTAAAGTGGCATGAGTTCGTGGCGATTACAGTTAGAAAGATATCACGAGAAGATTACGGCGCAGGGAAAGTAAGTCAAAAGCTTTAACCACGGAGAGCATGGAGATGCTTCACCGGGTGATAAACTCCCGTCCATGAAGGGCGATGAAAAAGCCGCGAGTTCACTGGCGCCCGGGCTCTACGTCGTGGCTACACCGATCGGCAATCTGGAGGACATTACCCTTCGCGCGCTGCGCGTCCTGAAAGAAGCAGACCTGATCGCCTGCGAAGACACTCGCCACACGCAGAAGCTGTTGAATCATTACGGCATCCCCACCCGCACGGTCAGCTATCACCAGCACAATGAGACGGAACGGTCTGAAGAGTTAGTGCGCGATTTAGAGAGAGGCATGCGTGTGGCGCTGGTGACCGATGCGGGCATGCCGGGGATTTCTGATCCGGGGTATCGCGTGATTGCGCGGGCGGTTGAACACGGGATCACGGTAGTTCCGGTTCCTGGCGCATCGGCGTTTGTGGCGGCGCTGGCGGCGAGCGGGTTGCCTACGGATTCATTGGAATTTCATGGGTTTCTTCCGGCGAAGAGTGGGCAGCGGCGGCAGGCGATGGAAAACATCAAGAATTCGCTGCACACCCAAGTGTTCTATGAAGCGCCGCACCGTTTGAAAGAAGCCGTGGAAGATGCGATTGAAATCCTCGGCGCAAGCCGCCAGATTGTGATCGCGCGCGAAGTGACCAAAATCCATGAAGAATTTTTACGGGGTAAAGCGGCGGACATTTTGCAAATGCTGAATTCCCATCCGGAAGTCAAAGGCGAAATTACACTACTGATTGGGAGACCTGCCACGACGGCCAGAGAGCTGGTGCAGGTGGGCGACCCGCCCGCCAAGCTGTCGGTTTATCGGCGGACTAAGCAAATGATGGTTGAAGAAAAGTTGGACGAGAAGGCCGCGCTGAAAAAAGTTGCCAAAGAACGCGGGATTTCCAAGAGCGAGGCGTATCGGGAATGGCAAAGAAGCAAGTGACTCTTGCCAGACTCAGCCTGGCAACAGGTTGTGTAAGTCATCTTCCGGCCAGTTCTTTTTTCACCGCTTCACTCACCACCTTCCCATCCACTCGCATCCCTGCCGCAGCGAACCGCGCCATGGCGTTCTTCATCACCGTCCCCATATCCTTCATAGTGGGCGAGCCCATTTCCGCGATGGTGGCTTTTACTCCAGCGACAATCTCCGCTTCCCCGGCAGCCTTCGGCAGGTAGGCTTCGATCAGCTTAATCTCGGCAGCTTCTCTGTCGGCCATCTCCTGGCGTCCGCCTTTGGTGAACTGCTCGATGGACTCTTTACGCTGCTTGATCAGCGTGGTCAGAATCTGCTGCGATTCTTTGTCATCCAGCGCCGACATCTTCTCCACTTCCTTTAATTTGAGGGCGCTCTTCACCATGCGCAGGGTGGAGAGCCGGTGCTCGTCGCGCGCCTTCATGGCTTCCGTAATATCTTTTTGGATTTGCTCCATCATGCTCATGAGTGAAGATTATAGCGGCTTCTAAGTCAAAGGCTGTAAACCATAGAGGGCGCAGAGTTTCACCGAGGTTTCCTTTGTGGCAGTCAACTCGGTGCAACTCGGTGTCCTCCGTGGTGAAAGGGTTTTTTTCCACCCTGCAAACAGCCCTCCATTTGATAAAATAACCGGTAGCCTCGCATCCGACGAAGCGGTGCTACCGCCCCCGCGTAAACTTCGTTGAAATCACAATCCAAAGGATCATCAGGAAATGTTGCTTAAGAATCGCCTCTTCACTCCCGGCCCTACACCTTTGCTTCCTGCCGCCCAGACCGCTATGGCGGCGTTTTCCGCCCATCACCGGACCGCCGATTTTAAGGCCTTGTACACCCGTGTGCTTTCGGACATGAAAGAGTTTATCGGTACGCAAAACGATGTACTGGTGCTGGCTTCGTCCGGCACTGGAGTGATGGAGGGCGCGATTTCGAACCTGACTTCTCCTGGAGACAAAGTGCTGGTGCTGACCGCCGGCAAGTTTGGCGAGCGCTGGCGCGACCTGGCCAAGGCCTTCGGCTGCAATGTGGATGTGCTCAGCGTGCCTTATGGCGAGACCTTTTCCTTGAGCGAAATCAAGTCCAGGCTCACGCCTGATGTGAAAGTTGTCTATGTGCAAGCCACGGAAAGTTCGACCGGGACGCGGCATGACATTCAAGGTATTGCGAAACTGGCGCGCGCTACGGGCGACGACACACTGCTGGTCGCGGACGCCATCACCGGCCTCGGTACCACGCACTTCGACGTGGACGGCTGGGGAATCGACGTGATCATCGGCGGATCGCAGAAAGCTCTGATGATTCCTCCAGGACTTGCCTATTGCGCGGTCAGTGAGCGCGCCTGGAAGCGTATGGATACGACCAAGAACCCGCGCTACTACTTCGACTTCCGCAAGGAGCGTAAGGCCGCGGCAAAAGGCGAATCTTCTTACACTCCGGCGACCTCGTTATTCGCTGCGTTAGGCGCGGCTTTGGATTTCGTCCGCCAGATGGGCAAAGGAGATTTGGCGGAAGGGCGCAAGAACCTGGTGGACAACGCCGAATTGGCGGCGGAAATGACGCGCGCGGGGGTCAAAGCGCTGGGGCTAACATTGTTTTCGCCTACCGCTCCAGCCGCCGCGCTGACCGCTGTGAACGCGCCCGCCGGAATTGACTCGGGAAAACTGGTGAAGGAATTTCGCGAGTCCTTCTCCGCCGTCGTGGCCAACGGCCAGGGCGATGCCATGAAAGGCAAGCTGTTCCGCGTAGCCCACATTGGCTATTACGATTATCTGGATACCGTCGGCATTCTGGCGGCTCTGGAGCATGTACTGGCCACGGTCACCGCTAAGCCCGTCGAGTACGGCTCAGCGGTCAAGGCTGCGCAGGAAGTGTATGCGCGCAGCCTGGCCGAGAAGCGGCAGCCCGTGGGAGTTTAGCCCCGCTAATTGATGGTGAAGGTCATGGCGTTGGAGTCTTCAGCCATGATTCCGCCGCCATAGATGCCTCCGGCGGTCCCGGGATTTTCCACCGTGACCTGCACCGTTCCCGGTGTCGCGATCATAGAAGTAGGGATGTTGACGGTGAGCTGGTTATTTGTCACCACAGCTGTAGTTTGGCTGGCGCCGTTCCACTTAACCTTGGCATTACTGTTGAAGGTGTTGCCGTTTACGGTAAGTACAAAGCCGGCGCTGTTCGCATTCACATTATTGGGGACCAGCGCGGTAATTGCAGGGGTCGCTCCGGGGGCCGCGGGGGTGGTCTTGGTGGAACCGTAACCGCAGCCGAAGCATGCGGCAGCAAGTAACAGGGCAAACATCGTTTTCATGGGTATTCTCCAGGAACAGGTCGTCCAGTGGGTATAGTGTAGGAACCGCGGGAACGCCGGGTGTCAGCGAGGCGTAATTTTTTTGTCAACGAGTTGTTACACAGTTTTGTGTATTTCTGGCCAAGGACCCAGTGAACTTATGAAAATTGTTGTAGCGGAAAAGATTTCTTCGAGCGCGGTGAATTTTTTGCGGGAGCCGGGGTGGGAGATCGTCACCGCCGACCAGATCAACGGCAATCTGCCAGAGCATCTGGCCACGGCCGATGCTCTGGTAGTGCGCTCGGCGGTGCAGGTGGATGGCAAGCTGCTGGAGCACGCTCCCAGGCTCCGCGTGGTGGGCAGGGCCGGCGTCGGCGTGGACAATGTGGACCTCGACGCAGCCACGCGCAAAGGCATCGCGGTGATGAATACCCCAGGCGGAAACGCCGTGGCTGTGGCGGAGCAGACCCTGGGCATGATGCTGGCCATGGCCCGCTTTCTGTGCAAAGCGGATGCGTCCATGCACGCCGGGAAATGGGAGAAGAAGTCTTTCCAGGGGACTGAGCTTCGCGGTAAAACGCTTGGCATCGCCGGCCTGGGAAGAATCGGAATGGAAGTCGCGCGCCGCGCCCGCGCTTTTGGCATGGAAGTTCTCGCGCACGATCCCTTCGTGTCTCCCGCGGTGGCCAAGGAACAAGGCATCCGCATGGCAACGCTGGATGAAATCTACGCCGCCGCGGATTACATCACGCTGCACGTGGGACTGACTCCACAAACGACCGGGATGATCAATGCGGAATCGATCAAGAAGATGAAAAAGGGTGTTCGCCTGGTGAACTGCGCCCGTGGCGAGTTGATCGATGAGGCCGCTTTGGCGGATGCCCTCAAGCAAGGGCAGGTCGCTGGGGCGGGACTGGACGTATTTGTTTCCGAGCCGCTGAAGAATTCTCCGCTGACCGCGCTGGACAATGTTGTGCTGACCCCGCACGTTGGCGGCTCCACCAATGAAGCCCAGGAAGCGGTGGGCGTGCAGATTGCCAAGCAGGTGAAGGATTATTTGAAGGATGGCGTGATCCAGAATGCCGTCAACGTGCCTTCGGTTTCGCACGATGAATACCTGAAACTTCAGCCCTATATTGTGCTGGCGGAAAGATTAGGGGCGTTTCTTGCGCAAGTCAGCGAGGGTACCCTGGAAGAGATCGCCTTGCGCTACAGTGGCGAGATCGCCGAGTGGAAGACCGAGCTGATTCGCAACGCGGCCATAAAAGGGATTCTGAATCAATATCTGCAAGAGAAGGCCAACCTGGTAAACGCCGCAGCCATAGCGGATTCCCGAGGGATGCGCCTGACGGAGGAACGGAAGCCGAAAACCTCGGGCGGCGCGGACAACGTGCTCTCCATCCAGCTCACCACGAACCAGGAAAAACATGGAGTAAAAGGAGCGGTACTGCACGAGCAAGCGCCGCGCCTGCTGCATGTGGATGGGATCGAGGTGGAAGCGCCGCTGGAAAGCAACCTCATTTACATGCGCAACAGTGACGTGCCCGGCGTGATTGGGCGGGTGGGGACGATTCTGGGACAGCATTCCATCAACATCGCCAATTTTTCACTAGGGCGTCGCAGCGAAGAGGACCCGGGCGGGCAACCGCGCGAGGCCATTGCTGTCGTCCACGTGGACGGCGCGGTCCCTGAAGCTGTTCTCGCGGAGTTGCGGAAGTCTCCGGCGGTGAAGCAAGCAAAAGCCATCCGGCTTTTCTGAAAAGCAGGCGCAGATCTTCGCGGATTTACGCGGACCAAATTGGACTTTCCGGATCCGCGCAATCCGCGTTTTATCTGCGGCCAGATTTGAGGTTTTTATCGGCGTAGCTTGCGGCTCTCCGCCAGCAAGGCCATGGAGTGCATCAGGTTCTGTAGAGTGACAATCCCCACCAAGCGTTGTTCTTCCACTACCGGAATCAGGCTCAGGTTGCGCGCGCTGAGTTTGCGAAACGCGGACGCGAGTGATTCGCTCTTTCCCGCTGCCTCAAAAAAGCGGTTCATCGCCGACTGCACGTAACCGTTGCCTTCGGCGCGCAGCGCTTCCAGGATTTTGCGCTTGGAAATGGTCCCCACCATGTCGCCTCCGCGAATGACAGGAAAATCGTCCTGCAAAGTGTGGACCGCCTTGTCCAGGGCGTCTTCCAGGGTATCGGCGGGAGAAAGCGTGGCAAAATCGGTGAGCATGATGTCTTCCAGGTGCACCGTCTCCAGCACGGTTTGGAAAACGGCGGAGCGCTCCTCCAATTGCACGGCCAGGAAAAGAAAGAAGCCGATCATGGTCAGCCAAGTGCTTCCGGGGTTGCCGCCTTCAAAGTACTGAAGCATCCCGGAAAGCATGAGCACGGTGGCCACGGTTTGACCGATGGAGACCGCGCGCCGCGTCGCTAAAGCTGGGTTCATGCGGCGACTGAAGATGGCGCGCAGCACGCGGCCTCCGTCGAGCGGGTAGCCGGGCACGAGGTTGAGCAGCGCCAGGCCAAGGTTGCACCAGACAAAACTGCGCGGCAGGTTGAAAGAGTAAATGTAGGGCTTGCCCAGCACCTGGACGGCCGGCATCCAGCGCGCGAATGCCAATGCGGCGGCCACCCCGATCACCAGATTGGTCAGAGGTCCTAGAAGCGAAACCAGAATTTCGCGGGTCCATGCTCCTGGGGCAAGGATTGGCTCGCGTACTTCGTCCATCAAACTGACTCCGCCGATGGGCAGGAGTATTACCGTCTTGGCGCTGATGCCACTCTTCCTGCTGGCCAGGGCGTGGGAGAGTTCGTGAATTAACACAGAGCCGAAAATGATGGCCACTAAAGCGACACCGCGCAGGCTGGCGGTTTGAGTATGAGGAGAGTTTGGCTCGGCCACCCAGACGAAGAACAACAGAAAGAAAAACGTGAGATGGATGCGGAAATCCACGCCAAACAGGTGCCCTATCGGAATCGACCAGTTCCTCATTCTCTCTATTCTATATAGTTAAAGCGTCTTGCGTCGGGCGCGGGCGGTTCCAAAAGTGCCTGCACGAGTGAGACTGCCATGAGGGTCATCGCCGGCACATACCGAAGCCGTCCCCTGCGCTCGCTGCCGGGCCCCGATCTGCGGCCGACATCCGACCGTCTCAGAGAGACGTTGTTCAACGTGCTGACTGCCGGGAATCCGTCCGCGCTGGAGAGGACGGTCTGGATCGATCTCTACGCCGGAACTGGGGCTGTCGGGATCGAGGCCCTGAGCCGGGGAGCGTCCAGGGTTTATTTTGTGGAGTCCTCGGTCAAGGCCGCCGAACTTGTGCAAAAGAATCTGCGGTCCTTGAAAATCAGTACTGATCTTGAAGTAGTAAACCAGGATGCCCTTCGCGCGTTGCAGGTCCTGGAAGAGCAAAAGGTGGCGGCAGACTTTGTGTTTCTCGATCCGCCGTATCGAATGGAACAAGCTTACAAACGGACCTTGGAAACTTTGGCCGAATCCGCTTTGCTAAAACCACAGGCAATAGTGATTGCAGAGCATGACAAGCGGTTTGATCCGGGAGAAGAGTTCCAGCAGTTGCGGCGGTCCCGCAAGCTGGAACAGGGGGACTCGGCCCTAAGTTTTTACCGGCGCAGCTAAGCGCATCTACATGAGTAATTCATTCGTCCGCCGCACGATCGGGTGCTGCATCTCCTGAAGCTCATTCTTCACCCGATTAAGCCCGTACACGCACTCCTCAAAATGCGAAGACAAACTCGCGAATAACGGCGCAACTTTTACGTACTCGAAATATTCGAACTTGGAAACGATGTAGTAGCTTTCTTTCCCCGCTTTCATCCAGTCGATCAAACCTTCCAGCCGGTTGCGGCGCAGGCGATGGTGGTTGATGCTCTCCGGGAACATCCCGGCAAAAAACAGGGTGTAGTCGCCAATGTGCTTTCGCACCTGGCGTTCGCGATCAAACGATGGAGCAGGCCCATACACCGGGTCGGATTCCAGCATCATCTCGCCGACGTCGCTTAGCGGTTTTCCCGCCGCATTGCGGACCGTACACAGTTGCTCGGCGTCGCAGAACTCGGTGAGCAGGTGGGCGACGTAAGCCACGATCTGCGGATCGCGGATCCCGATCTGCTGTGCGTAATGCCGTCCCACCATCTCCACGAACAACTTCTGCAAGGGATGTGTTTCCGGAATCATGTTTGGGCTCCTTCCTGCAATCCCGCTCCCTCCAAGGGACTTACGATCTTATTCTGCTTACTTAATCCCACCTTCTTTATTGAAGCAAGTGACTTTTGTAAGTCCACCTGCCGTGGCTAAGTATTAGAACGCTGAAGCGCGCAGAAAGTTTCTTGCTTACAATCTGTTGGCACACTCAGTCTGCGGCTGCTAATCAAAATTATTCTTGCTTTACCGTTAAAATCATCGGCAAGTGGAGGAATTCATGGAACGAAAGAACATCTCCAGTGGCGCACCTTGGGAACCGATTGTCGGTTACTCACGTGCCGTGAAAGTTGGCCCTCATATCTATGTGTCGGGCACAACCGCAACCGGGCCGGATGGAAAGATTGTTGGCATTGGCGATTTGAGGGCGCAAACCGTGCAGACGCTGAAAAACATTGAATCCGCCTTGCAGAAGGCCGGGGCCAGCCTGAAGGATGTTGTGCGCACGCGCATTTTTGTGGTCAACATTGCCGAATGGGAAGAAGCCGGACGCGCTCACGGTGAGGTCTTTGGCGAAATCCGCCCGGCAACCTCTATGGTGCAAGTGGCCGCTTTAATCTCGCCGGAAATGCTCGTCGAAATTGAAGCCGACGCAGTAGCAGGTTCCGGTCACTGAGGCGTCGAGAAACTAAGAACTGTGAACTAAAAATCGCTGCCCCAGGGCGCGAACGAGGTTTCTCATCATTTCCTCTTGACACCGGTCCTGCCCGGTTCATAATGCCTGAGTCAAGCCGTGGTTGCGGGCTTCACTCTTTCGTAAACACCCTCGCGGGCGAAAGGGAGGTCGTTATGGGCGTGCTTGAGTTGTGCGATTATCCGCCGGCAGCAGTATCTCTGGAAGCCTCTGTCGCCGATGCTGTCCGGCTCATGCTGGACTTGCATGTAGGCGCGGTATCGGTGGTTGACTCCGAAAAACGTGTGGCGGGAATTTTTACCGAGCGCGATGTCCTGCGCAAATTCTCCCTCGACAACCGCAGCCTGGAAAACGTTGCCATTCGCGACGCCATGACCACTCCGGTTGAGTTGGCTTCACCGGAGACCAGCCCTGGTGAAGCGCTGGCCACCATGATCGAGCGGCACTTCCGCCATCTTCCGATTGCGGACCGCTATGGAAAACTGCTGGGAATGCTCTCCATCCGCAATGTCCTGCAATGGCGCATCGATGATTTGAGCCAGGAGCTGGACTCACTGGAGCAATATGTTGCCAATGACGGGCCGGGCGGCTAGGCGCGCGATTCACTTTCTCCGGGCATACGCCTTCCAAAACGTATTCACCACCTTGCCGGCCCAATCCTTGGGTAAGGTCTTGCCCGACTTGCGGCCATGAAAAATGTACCAGTAGAGGCTTGGCCCAAGAAGCTGGGCGAGCGCGGATTCCAAGTCAATGTTCCTGACCAACTGGCCCTGCGCCATGCCACGTTTCACCAACATTTTGAGATGGGACTGGGGCCGCTCCAGGATGCGGGAGCGCCAGGTATCGCCGAAGGACCGGTTACGCGCGGCATAGGCCATCACATGGGGCAGGATGCGATTTTTCATCTCCTGACGTTCCTTGGAAGGCTGATAGATCAGCACGTTTACGAAGTCCTGGCGCAGGTCGCCGGAGTCGAATTTGGGAGGTTCTTCATGCAGTCCAAACAGCAGACCCAGCGCCTCCAGCGCCAGATCGCCCTTATCGCGCCAGTGCTTGTAGATCGTGGCTTTACTGACACCGGATGTGGCGGCGATCGCATCCATGCTGGTGGCATCGATCCCCTGTTCAGCGAACAGTTCGAGCGATGCCTCCAGCACTTTCTTGTGGGCTTGCGCGCTTGGCGTCCGGGCCATGGGATTAGCAATTACAACTGTATGCGCGAAAACAACCATGCCCCCAGCGAGAGAAATAGCACTGCTACGCAAGACAGTAGTGCAAAATCCGTAGCAAGCTGAAAGTTATGGATTCCGCTTAAGATGTTGCGGAGCGCGTCGACGCCATAACTTAAGGGATCGAGCCGGGTGACGATCTTCATCCCTATTTTCAGATCTTTTAACGGATAAAGCGCTCCCGAGAGAAAGTAGATCGGCAACACCAGGAAGTTCATGATCAACTGAAAACCTTGCATGTCCTGAAGGATTGATCCGAGCGCTGTGCCCAAAGATGCAAATACAAGCGCAATCAGCATCATGAAAAGGTAGGCAAGTGGGATCAGTCCCCAATGTGCCGGACGAAAGCCGATCAACAGGCAGGCGACAAATACAAGTGTCGCCTGGATGACAGCTACCGTCGCTCCCCCGAGCGTTCTACCAAGCATGATTTGAATGCGCGGCACGGGTGCGACCAGTGTTTCTTTCAGAAAGCCAAATTGCCGGTCCCACAGCATGGCGATGCCGGAAAATACTGACGTAAATAAAATGCTCATGCAGATGATTCCCGGCGAGATAAACTGCCGGTAATCGCCATTGCCCGATTTTTCGAACACCGGCCCCAACCCGAAGCCAAGGGCCACGAGATAAAGCAGTGGCTGCGCCAGCGAAGCCACAATCTGCGCTTTCGAGCGTATGTAGCGTTTCAATTCACGCAGCCAGAGAATGTAGATTGCACTCATCGGCGGTTGCCCCACATTTTGGCGACTTGCCGCAGTTGATCGGCGGACGTCGCAGCTTCATCGCGAATCGTGGAACCGGTGAGCGTCAGAAACGCTCCCTCCAGCGAATCGCTGTTGGTTTTCTGTTTTAACTCCTGTGAAGTCCCCTGCGCCACGATGCCGCCATGATCGATGATGGCAATGCGATGCGCCACGCGGTCGGCTTCATCCATGTAATGGGTAGTGAGGAAGACCGTGACTTGCTCGGTTTCGTTCAGATGTTTAACGTGCGTCCAGAGCTGATTGCGGGTTTGGCGATCGAGCCCAAGCGTCGGCTCATCCAGAAACAATATTTTTGGTGTATGCAGGAATGCGCGGGCGATCTCCAGCCGCCGCTTCATTCCTCCGGAAAATGTTTTGACGTAGCCATCACGGCGGTCCCAAAGCTCAAAGAGTTTTAAGAGTTGTTCGATCCTTCCACTCCGTACTTTGCGTGGAACTTTGTACAGCACCGCGTGCAGTCCCATATTTTCGTGGGCAGTCTGCTCGCCATCCAAACTGGGATCTTGAAAGACGATACCGAACCGCTGCCGGACCGCGTGCTTGTCGCGCGCGGGATCGAGTCCGTCCAGCTCGATCTTTCCGCCGGTCGGATTGAGCAGCGTAGTCAGCATTTTGATGGTTGTGGTTTTGCCCGCGCCATTGGGCCCCAGGAAAGCGAAGATTTCTCCTTTGTTCACTTCAAAGGAAGCATCCTTCACAGCCGTAAAGTCCCCGAATTTTTTGACCAGGTTTTGGACTTGGATCATGGTTTTTAGACCCTACCAAAAGGAAGTTTAAAAAAACAGACTGTTTCTTGCACGTCGTGCTTGGTACAATTTAAGTAGCAGTTCGGTAGTTCCCGCCGCGAAATCCCTCGAAATTTCTTTTGAGTGTTCGAATAGAGCACGCTAACTTTTTCAATACTAAACGGTTTAGTTTAGGTATGCAAATTGGCAAATTCACCCTCAATTTGTCATTCCGGCGAGGGCCCTGAGCCTGCCGAAGGGGACCGAGGAACTTGCTTTTTCCCGGACAGCACCCCAGACGCTGTCAGCAATCAGCAGATTCCTCTGCGGCTTTTGCCGCTTCGAAATGACAATTGGGGGGAGAGTGGAATGGTGGGCGGCACACAAACAATAAAGGCCGGCTGGCGCCGGCCCATGCTTCATCTTGAAATCCAGTTACTTCTTGGGTGCGATCGCGTCCTTGGTGGCTTTGGCCACGCGGAATTTCACCACGGTCTTGGCCTTGATCTGGATCGGTTCGCCGGTCTGGGGATTGCGTCCCATACGCGCCTTGCGATGCGCCTTCACCAAACGGCCAAGGCCGGGAACCACGAACACCCCGTTTTTCTTGGTTTCCTTTACTGCGGTGTCAGCCAAGTGCTCGAGAAATGCTGCGATGGTCTTGTTGTTGGTTTCCATCTTCTCGGCCAGGTGGCGGACGAGTTGGGTTTTGGTCATGCCTGATGCCATGAATCCTCCTCTGGGTGAAACATTTCAATTTACCGCGATGAGCGCCATCTTATACCACTACTCCTGTGGAAAACCACGATTTCAGCCGCATTTTACGCGGTTTTACGTAACAGGTAACCCGAAAGTACAGGAAAATCGCCGGTTCTGGAGATTGCGCGTTCCAAAATGGCCTTCGAGTGGGCCGGAATGGCTGCTTGGGCGGTTTCCGGCCGATGCGATTTCAACATGGCATAATGCTGTTGGAGGACCCGCTTGAGCTGCGCCATCTGCGAAAAGCGAAAAGAAAAGCGGTTTTGCCTGGCGGTCCATGGGCGGATTTGCCCGCAGTGTTGTGGCGAGCAGCGCGAGGTCACGCTTGACTGTCCCCGCGAATGCGTTTATTTGCAGCAGGCGCGGGGGCATGAAAAGCCACGCCAGCTCGAGGGTCTGGACCGTCCGGCTTTGTTTGCTCAGGTGGAAATCCCGGAACAGTTTATCTACGAGCACGAACACTTGGTCGTGGGATTGAGTTATGCGCTGTTCAAAAGCGCCAGCGGCAATCCCAGCCTGATCGATACCGACCTGATTTCGGCGCTGTCCACGCTCGCTTCCAGTTACGAAACCTTGGTCAACTCCGGGTTGGTCTATGAAATTCCCCTCGCCAGCATGGGGCGCCAGGCGGTGGTCGCGGAAGTGCAGAAGATGGTGAAGGAGTATCGGGAAGCGGAACAGAAACACCTCGGCTACTCCCGGCTCAAGGATACGGATGTTCTTCGGGCATTGGTTTTTATCGTTCGCCTGGCCTATGGGAGAACTTCAGGACGGCCCAAATCGCGGGCGTTCCTCGACTTCCTGTTTGCCCAGTTTCCGGAGAAACCGCCTGTCGCGTCGGCCCCGGAGGAAGTTGGCAGCAGGATCGTTATTCCGTAACCACAAAACATTAGCCGCAGATTTTCGCGGATTGTTGCGGATAAAATAGCTCAACCGATCGGCGTTCATCCGCGTAATCTGCGGCTAGACTTTTGTCTCTCGCACGGCTTGCCCGGGAGGCAGCGTGTCGCGCATTTCACGGACTGTCTTCTTGAATATAGGATGCCGCGTCTCCGGCGCGATTTCCGCCAGGGGTTCCAGCACGAAGCGCCGCTCATGCAGACCCGGGTGGGGTATGGTTAGACCTTTCGTTTCCACCACCGAATTGCCGAATAGCAAAATGTCGATATCGATGTTTCGCGGCCCCTTACTTTGCGTGCGACGGCGGCCCATCGCATGTTCTAAGTCCAAAATCCCCTTAAGCAGTTGCTTGGGCATTTTTTCGGTTTCCAGTTTTACCGCACAGTTCAAAAACCAGGGTTGCGCGATGACTTCCACCGGTTCCGTTTCGTAAAACGAAGACACACCCACGACCCTGCCCAGGCGGCCAAGCCGGGCAATGGCATCTGCTAGGTTGGCACTGCGGTCGCCAAGGTTGGAGCCGAGCGAAAGATAGACCGTTTTGCGCATCGGGTGGAATTTAGGCCTATTGAAGGGGCGGCGAACAGGGATTTTGCATCGAGCCGGAGACCTTTCTCCCATTCCTGCACCGCGTTCCCTGTAGTTTCATTTTTGTCCGACCTCCGCTGGCCCTCACTACCTTCGTGCCTTCGGCGCCTCCGCTGCGATACTACCATCGAGACTGCCATGCCTCTGGACTCCCTTTTGCTCAGTCGAGATTCGAATGTGATCCAGGTTTTACAGCATACCCTGGCAAAACTCTCGATTGATGTGGAGGTCTGCCGGGGTGCGCGCTCGGGCATCGAGATCATTGCGTCGGAAAAATTTGACGCGATTATCGTGGACTGCGACGACTTGCAAGACGGGGTCACCGTCCTCAGGGACCTGCGAAAGAGCCCCAGCAACCGCAGCTCGATTGCCTTTGCTATCTTGAACGGCACCACCACCACCCATCAGGCTTTTGAACTCGGGGCCACGTTTGTCATGCAGAAGCCGGTGACCGCGCTGAGCGCCATGCGCTGCCTAAGCGCTGGGTTGGGGTTGATGGTGCGCGAGCGCCGACGATATTTCCGTTGTCCTGTCGAATTGGAAGTGACCTTCCGTATGGGGCAGGGAGAAGAAATCAGGGCACGGACCACCAATGTCAGTGAAGGGGGAATGGCCATTCGAACGGTGTCGGTATTGACTCGCGGAGATAGCGGCAAGCTGACGTTCTCATTACCGGACAGTCGCGGAGTCATCGACACCAAAGCGGAATTAGTGTGGGTGGACGGCCAGGGTCGGGCCGGTGCGCGTTTCCTGGAAATGAACAAGAGTTCACGGCAACTGCTGGACCAGTGGCTGGAGGAAGAAATCTTGCGGGTCGATCCTCTTCCCGAGGTCAAACGCTTTGCTCACTGAGGCATACAGGCAGTTTGCATCAGCCCTCCCCCTGGGTATCCAGATTGAAACTTGCGGCTAGCCTTCGCTGACGGCACTCTGAAGATGCATCTATCTTTCAGGGTGAGGTCCGATGCTTCCTATTGAAGTTCAAATTGAACGGGCACAGCGGCTGGTTCGCATGCTGGAGCAGGATGCCCCGCTGTTGGCGGTCCGTGTCGCGGAACTGACACCGGAGCACCAGCAGTCCGCGAAAAATCATGCTGCCAAGGTCACGGCTTGCGCTCGCGCGGAGTTGCGACGATTGCTCGCGGAATCGTCCCCGATGAAAGGCCGCAAGAGCGCTAAAGCTGCGAACTAATTAGCAGGACACTGGTTGCTAAACCGACTGCCTGGCCGACATCTGGGCCGGGAGCGGGAGGGTGGGGGTTTCTTGCCCGACGGTCGTTTCTTCCCACAGGCTGCGATCACGCAGCAGGCGGGAAACCAATGCCGTGTGCATGGCGTGGCCAGCGCGGTCGGCGACCACATTTCCCAGGATTTGCTTGCCGAGCAACGCCAGATCTCCGATCAGATCCAGTACCTTGTGGCGCACGAACTCATCGCCATAGCGCAACGGCGGGTTTTCCATCCCGTCACGCGTCAGGACAATGCAGTTCTCGCCTGACGCCCCGCGGATCAGGCCCATGTTGCGCATGGCCTGTTCCTCCTCGCGCGAACCGAAAGTCCTTGCGGGGGCGATATCTTGCAGGTAATTGTCATCGGAGAGATCGACCCGGAACGTTTCCTTGCCAATGAGCGGGTGAGGGAAATTGATGGTGTATTGCACCGAATAGGTCTCGGCCGGGTACACGGCGATGAACTTATCGCCCTCCCGCAACTCCAATCCCTTTAGGATGCGTAGGTAAGTACGCGGACGGCGTTGTTTGCGGATTCCAGCTTTGTACACCAGGTCTACGAAGGGCCGGGCGCTGCCATCAAGGATGGGAAGCTCGAGATTGTCGAGTTCGACCACCGCGTTATCGATCCCGCAGCCGATCAGCGCCGAGAGCAGATGCTCGGTCGTGGAAATCAGTACGCCTTTTTTCATCAGGCTGGTGGCGTAACTGACGCGGGCGACGTTGCGTCCGGTGGCTTCTACTTCAAAATCGTCGAGGTCGGTACGACGGAACACGATTCCTGAGCCTGCGGGCGCCGGCAGCAGCCGCATTTGGACGCTTGCGCCGCTGTGCAGACCAATCCCCGTGCATTCCACCGCAGACCGGATTGTTTGCTCGGTTCTCAAGCTGGCAGGATTGGAGGCCTTTTGCTTACCCATAGAATACCTCCGCTTTCATAATCATGACTGTGGTAAATTAGCCACGTTATGTGTCGCTGGGACGATTATCAAGTGGCAAACAGTAGGACTATCTTGTTTTGATTGAGTGTGTTACAGGCGAGATAACAGGGCTGGAGTTCCGCGGGGGCTATCTCTAGAGTAACTGGGACGATATCAAGATTATTTAAAGGGCTGGTTTTTGTAAGGGTCGTAGGTGATGTTGGCGGCAAACAAATTATCGGGAAGTTCGTTGTTAAATGTGACTTCGTTCAGGAAACGCTGGTAGGACATGTCCCCATTCAGGTAGCGAGTGATGGAGTGCGGGGCCATGATTCCCTGCACGGGCTTGTAGTTGTCGAAGACTTCTTCCTCGACGTTGCGAAATTTGTCCTGGGGATCACGCCAGGAGTAGGAGGTCTTGATCGGAAGGTGCGTGTCTTTATCGAGATATAAGGTCACCGAGTCATTCTGCGCGTTGGTGATGGAAACCTGCTCCGCCGGCTTCTCCGCTGCCACCGCGGGCCCTTCGTAGAAGAAGGCCACTCCCGGTTGGTTGATCCACTGGCGCAGCACCGCATCCAACGAGTGCTCGCGGCGGCGCACATAAGCGGTTGTAATTTTGGGATCTTCTCTGGCGGTGCCTTTAAAGGTGATTTCATACGCCTTGTCTCCGTTGTGGATCACGACAATGTCGCTCTTATCTTTGCTGGCAATGCCGCCCACGGTAAACAGCAGAAAATGGTAGGAGTGAATTTTGAGTATTTCCAGCCGTTGCTTGTCGGGAAACTTGGTGTAGAGGCCAAATAGAATTCCGGTGCCCTTGCTCTCGCCGTGATAGAAGTTAAAATAGCGGCCTTCTTCTCCCTTGGTCTTCGCCATCAGGTAGGCCTGCCCGCCCAGCGCCTGGATGGCTTGATTGATGAGCAAATGCGCCTTGCGGGAATTTTCATCCTCGGGAGGCGCTGCGGAAGGAGCGGCGGGAACAGTCTGGGCGCCCGCCGAAGCTAGCAGAATTATAAGAGTGAAAATGCGAATCATCGCGGAGCGCATCAAATGAAGGCTATTTTACCTGCAATTGCTTAGATGCCGGCAATCCCTACCCAGCGGCCCGCTACCCGACCAAAACCGCGCCCCCATTCACGTTGAAGATTTCTCCGGTAATGAACCCGGCGTGGGGCGTACACAAAAACAGGATGGGGGCAGCAATCTCCTCCGGCGTACCCACCCGCCCCAGGGGAATTTTGGCGAAAACCGTGGCGGCAGTTTTGGGGTCATGCAGCGCCGGCGCGGACATGTCGGTCGCGACCCATCCGGGGGCCACGCAGTTCACATAAATGCCGTCGCAGGCGAGTTCGGTGGAGAGTCCTTTCACCATGCTGATGAGAGCGCCTTTGCTGGCGGCGTAATCGCAGTGGAAGGCTTCTCCGCGCTGCCCGGCGGTGGAACTGACCAGCACAATATGCCCCGCCGCGGACCCAGATTTGCCCTGCTTTTTCATTTGCGCAACCGAGTGCTTGATCAGGGAGAACACGCTGTCCAGATTGATGGCCACGGTGCTGTGCCATTGTTCCTCGGACATCCGGTCTACTGGAGCATCCTCCGGAGGCCATACTCCGTGGTTGGCAACCAGTATGTCGAGACGGCCAAAGCGCTGGATGGTTGCGGCTACCAGGTCCTTGGCGGTCTTGGTGCCGTGTAGATCGCAGGCCACCGCGGCGCAGTTGCTCTCGCCAAGTTCTCGGACCAGCCGTTCCGCCTGTCCCTTCGCCTTCCGGTAGTTAAAAACCACCCGCGCGCCTGCTTCCACAAACATGCGGACAGTGGCCGCGCCAATGCCACGCGAGCCGCCAGTGATCAAAGCTACTTTGCCGGAAAGAGAAATATTCATAGGGGACAATTTCAGCCTATCG
>CAZETZ010000026.1:21667-26570 GCA_964514735.1 uncultured Acidobacteriaceae bacterium
GTCGAGATCCCCGAAACATCGAAAAACATGAAACCCGACTGTGTAGAGTGCGGTTCCACCGCGCGGGCGGCAAAGCGGGAGTTTTGTATTTCATCTTGTGTCTTGCCGCTGACTGTGCCCTTCACCTTGGTGCGGGGAAAAGGAATGGGGATCGGCGAAGTGCTCTTTGTGGGATGGGCCAGGCGGCGGTAGAGGTCATCCTCATCTGCCGGATAAATCTTAGTGCGGTCGTTGGTGATCAATTCGGCTTTCATGCCTTGCAGGGAAACAGGCTCATCCCCGTCGTTGGTGATCACAACCAGAATCGGCAGGAAGCCGACTTCTTTGTAATTGACGGAAAAAATGTTGGCCTTGTCCGGCGTGTCGTAGGGATCGAGGGCGACGATGACTTTTTCGTCGCTGTGCGCATCGTGGGCCGGATAGGTCACGGCCGGTTTCGCCGCAGGCATGACGAAATTCTTGCCCGCCCAGGCGAGCAGGGAAAACATCGCGGCAATTACAAGCCCGTAAAGGATGCGGCGAAACATGGCCATGCATTATAGGATGCGGCGACAGCGGGGTGTGAAGAAACAATCCTGCTTTAGGCGGGCCGTTTGTGATGGCCTTACAATGTCCCTTCGCGAATGTACTTCCTTTATAGCGCGCTGCTGGCGGCTGCGATGGTGCTGGCTATGCCCTTCTGGCTGTGGCAGATGCTCCGCTATGGAAAATATCGCAGCGGATTCGGGGAACGCTGGGGCCAGGTTCCGTCGCGAATATTGAAGCAGCCGGCCCAGTCGGTCATTTGGGTCCATGCTGTGTCCGTGGGGGAAGTGCTTGCGGTCAGCGGATTGATCGAAAAACTGCGGCAGCGATTTCCCAGCAACCGCATCGTGATTTCCACCGCCACGGATACTGGGCAGAAGTTGGCGCAAGAGCGGTTTGGCGCGGAGGATGTCTTCTATTTTCCGCTGGATTTTGCCTTTGCCATTCGATCGTATTTGCAAGCTCTGAAGCCACGGCTGGTAATCATGGCTGAGACTGAGTTCTGGCCAAACTTTCTTCGCCTGGTCCATGTCAATGGCGCGCGCGTGGCAGTGGTAAATGCGCGGATCTCCGACCGGTCCTGGCCGGGATATCGCCGCTTCAGGTCCTTTTTGCGTGGCGTACTCAAACACGTCGATTTATTTCTGACGCAAACGGAGGAGGACCGCCGCAGATTGCTTGATATTGGCGCTACCAAAGGACGTGTGCAAGTGAGCGGAAACTTGAAATTTGATGCGCCTGAGCCGGTGCCGCCACCGATCCTCGAGGAACTGAAGGAGGCTTTGGCTGCCGAGGGCGCCGGACCAGTGGTGGTTTGTGGCAGCACGGTTGAGGGAGAAGAAGCCCTCTTGGCTACGGTCTTTACCAAATTATTCCAGCTACACCCGCGGGCGGTTGTGTTATTGGCTCCTCGTCGCCCTGAGCGTTTTGGCGAGGTGTCTCATTTGCTGGAGCAAGGGGAAATTCGATTTACGCGCCGCTTGCAATGGGAAGGCGCGGGACTTGCCGGTTCTGTTTTGTTATTGGACACCATCGGCGAACTCTTTGCGTTATATGCCCTGGCTGATGTGGCGTTCGTGGGTGGAAGTCTGGCGCCGCGCGGGGGCCATAATATTCTCGAACCCGCCCGCTACGGCGCGGCCATTATGGTGGGGGAGCACACGGACAACTTTCGTGAAATTGTAGAGTTGTTCCGCAAGTCGGATGCAGTGCGGGTCACGAATCCGGCGTCACTGGAGAAGGATTTGCTGGAGTTGGTAGAGAACGAAGCCGGGCGCGTGGCCCTCGGGCAGCGGGCCGCCCAAGTTTTGCAGACGCAGACGGGGGCTACTGAAAAAACTTTGTCCGCGCTTGCGGAATTGTTGCTCTGACTTCAAAAGCTTGGGCCGCGGATTTACACGGATTTGCGCGGGATAATCCAGAGGCAAAAAAATCCGTGTTAATCCGCGCCAATCCGTGGCCTAAAGGTTAGTTTGATGACCGTTCCTGCGAGCGCTTTGCTCAGCCATGTTTTTGCCGCCGGAGTCAGCGCGCGTAACGCGCTGTACAACCGGCATATCCTGCCTTCGCGAAGGCTGGCTGGAGCGGTTGTCAGCATCGGGAATCTTTCTGTCGGGGGCTCTGGTAAAACTCCCTTCACAATAGCCCTAGGAGAGTTACTCAAAGCGCGAAACATCAAGTTCGACGTCCTGTCGCGTGGCTACGGGCGAAAGACCAGGGGCGTGTTGGAAGTTGATCCCTCTGGTTCTTCACACGATTTCGGAGATGAACCACTGCTCATCGCCCGCCGCTTGGGCGTGCCCGTGATCGTGGGCGAAGACCGTTATGAGGCAGGGCGAACCGCAGAAAAGAAGTTGGGCATCCAACTCCATTTGCTCGATGACGGCTTCCAGCATCGCGGTTTGCATCGAGATTTCGACATTGTTCTTGTCACCCCGGATGACGCGCGCGACCGCTTGCTGCCCGCGGGAAGACTCCGCGAACCTCTACACGCGCTGGGACGGTCCGATGCGGTGGTCCTAATGAGCGGTGCAACCAAGGAATCCTTTCCTGCGGATGGAAAAATGGTGTGGCAGGCGCGCCGTGGGATCGAATTGCAAAATGTCTCATCACGACCGGTGGCGTTCTGCGGGATCGCCCGGCCACAGAACTTCTTTGCCCAACTGCGGACTGCAGGGATCGAACTGGCTGCCGAAGCAATTTATCGCGACCACCACGCCTACGAAGAAAAAGATATTCGGGAGCTGCTGCAAGTCCGCCAGCAGAGCGAGGCCAACGGCTTTATCACCACGGAAAAAGACCTTATTAATTTAGGTCCGCGGCGCGCAGCTCTTGGGCCGTTGGCGGTGGCCCCGGTCAAAATGAAGATCACAGACGCAGCTAACGTTGTGGATACCATGCTGCACGTGATAGAAGAACGGAGGCGCGGGCGTGAGAAAATCAGCGTGACACCATGAGCAAACATATCCCCAAAGAAACAGAGCGGCTGCGAAAGATTGTGGAGTCGTTTCCCAATGTCACGGTGACCGTGATCGGCGATCACGTGGCCGACGAATTCGTATTTGGAGAAATTTCCCGCGTCTCCCGCGAGGCGCCGGTCCTGATTTTGCAACATCGCGAGCGCAATATGGTCCCCGGTGGCGGCGCGAATGCCGTGAACAATCTGGCCGATTTGGGAGTGAATGTATTGCCCGTGGGCGTGGTTGGCGATGATGAAGGCGGCCGTTTCTTGCTCAAGGCATTTCGCCATAAGCGGATTCCGGTCAGCGGGGTATTAAAGGACAAGAGCTACAACACCGTCACCAAAACCAGAATTCTCGCGGGCATGGCCCATACCTGGAGACAACAGGTGGTGCGCCTGGACCGCGAGCCCGCGGAAGAACCGAATGCCCACTTGCGGCGTGAGCTGGTGTTGGCGGCCAAAGAATATGCCCGCGCTTCGGATGCTTTGCTGGTCTCAGATTATGGTTACGGCGCGGCCACGCCTGCGATTTTGAATGCCATTCGCGAGCGCGGGCGGCTGGACAAGCTGCCCATCATCCTCGATTCACGCCACCGTATGTTGCAGTTCTCCGGGGTCACCGCGGCGACGCCCAACGAATCCGAGGTCGAAGAGGCGCTGGGAGTCCGCATCGGGCAGGATTGGTCGCGGCTGACCGATTCCGGGGCGCAGATCATGTCGCACATGAAATTGCAGTCTTTGCTGATCACCCGCGGACGAGACGGCATGGTTGCTTTCGGAAACCGGCAGAAGCCCATCGACATTCCGGTTTTCGGCTCGGACCAGGTCACCGACGTGACCGGCGCGGGCGATACCGTGATCGCGACCTTCAGCGCGGCATTGGGCGCGGGAGCATCCACGGTCGAGGCGGCGCATCTGGCAAACTACGCCGGCGGTATCGTGGTCATGAAGCGCGGCACGGCCACGGTTTCCAGGGACGAGTTGTTGCACGCAATCGAGCAGAGCGAGCCCGGCTTAAGATCCCATTGAGCACATCACGCCAAAACAAGATCGTGACCCGTGAACAATTACGGCAACGTGTGACCGGTTGGCGCAAGGCCGGGGAACGGGTGACTCTGGCCAATGGATGCTTTGATTTGTTGCACGTGGGTCACGTGCGCTATCTTCACGCCGCCAAACAGCTTGGCGGCCGCCTGGTGGTGGGGATTAATTCCGATGAATCCGTCCGCGGGCTAAAGGGCAGCGATCGTCCCTTGATGCCGGCGGAAGAGCGCGCGGAGATATTGGCTTCCCTGCAGGACGTGGATGCGGTCGTAATCTTTTCTGAGCCGGACGTGCGGGCGCTGGTGCGCGAGATTCGCCCCGATGTTCAGGCCAAAGGCACCGACTACACCGCCGACAGCGTGCCGGAAGGCGATGTGGTGCGCGAATGTGGTGGCAGAGTTGAGATCGTGGGTGATCCCAAAGACCACTCGGCGACCCAGATCATCCAGTCACGCTTCGGGAAACCGCGCACGTGAGCATGACATCGACGGGGCCGTCCGTCTCCAAGATTGAGCGTCTTTTACTGGTGCGGCTTAGCGCTATGGGAGATGTCATTCATGCGCTTCCTGCGGCGGGAGCGTTGAGGGCCGCTTTTCCAGAAGCGACGATCGGATGGGTGATCGAAGAGCGCTGGGCGGAACTGCTGTGTACGCTGCCGGCGCCCCGCTCCGGGCCGCGTTCGGCGCAGCGCCCTTTGGTCGATAAGGTGCATACAGTGAATCTGAAGCCGTGGCGGCGCTCGCTGCATTCCCCGCAAACCTGGGAGCAAATGGGCGCCGCGCTCAGTGAATTGCGCGGAGCGCGGTATCAGGTGGCAGTGGATTTTCAAGGCGCGGCGCGTTCCGCCCTAATTGCACACTGGTCCGGCGCGCC
>CAZETZ010000026.1:26670-27803 GCA_964514735.1 uncultured Acidobacteriaceae bacterium
GCGTGGCGGAAAAGCTGAGGGAAGATGGGTTGAAATCGCTGATCAACTTTGGCCCCGGTGAAGAAGAGCTGGCGCGCAAAGTAGAAACGGTGGGCCAGGGCGCGGCGCAAGCGGTTTCCTGTTCGTTGACGCAGTTGATTGCGCTTACGCGACGGGCAAAATTATTTATCGGCGGGGACACGGGCCCTCTGCATTTGGCAGCCGCTCTTCACATCCCGGTGATTGGGATTTACGGACCCACGAATCCCGCCCGCAACGGCCCATTCGGGACCCGCAGCGTAGTTTTGCGGAGCGAGTCGAGCGTCACTTCCCACAAGCGACGCCAGGCGGCAGAAGAAGGGTTACTGGAAATAAGTTCCGAACAAGTGGTTGCTGCAGCCCGGCAGTTGCTCAGAGGTCCGCATGGTTGATTGGGGACAAATTGCGCGCCGCATCCGCGTTCCCCTTGGATTTGCCTTTGCGATTCTTTATCTGTGGCAGGCCAAGCCGACACTGAAATTTCTGCTTGTTGGCTTGCTGATCGTGTTCCCAGGAATTTTGCTGCGTGCCGTGGCCTCCGGGCATGTGCGCAAAAATGAGGCTCTGGCTATGGCCGGACCCTATGCCTACACCCGTAACCCGCTGTATCTGGGCTCGCTGGTCATTGCTGTGGGATTCGTGGTGGCCGCGCGTAGTTGGTGGATTGCCCTCGCCATGGCGGTCTTCTTCCTTGTGGTGTACGTCCCCGTCATCCGCGGAGAAGAGAGATACCTCCGCTCTCGCTTTCCAGAGTTTGAAAAATATGCGAAGGAAGTGCCCCGCTTGTTTCCTCGTCTAAACTCCGGTGGCGGCGAAAAGGGTTCTTTCTCCTGGGAACTTTACAAAAAACATCGCGAATTCAATGCGGTGCTCGGCGCGCTTGCGCTGCTAGCGTTAATCCTGTTGAAGATGTTTTGTGCTTGGAACTGAGGCTGCGCAAAAACAGAAATGTGACTGCGCGACTACTGCAGGCGAAACCGCTCATTCATCAACCGCTGCAAGCGCGGCTTGTACAGAAGGTCGAAGGCCAACTCTTTTTCCGGAAACATTACCAAGGCTGCCCGCCTGGCTCCGGCGGCGAGACAACCCGAACATCAGCTTTGCCCGCTGCTCTA
>CAZETZ010000026.1:27813-31093 GCA_964514735.1 uncultured Acidobacteriaceae bacterium
TTTCACAGGATAGACACGGGGGTTGAGTAGACGTTGCTGGGGAATGTTGTTGTCCGAGATAGTGGCATCCGAGGGGGGCTTGGCGGCGGCGGGGAGTTGCGAGGCTTCCTCGACGGTGAGGTTGGGGTCCTGGCCGATCACCGACATGACCATTCCGATCATGACCTGTAAGCGACGGATTTTTCGGGCTTCCTCCTGGGCCTCGCTGATATGCCCAGCACGCTCGACCCGATCCAGGTTGTGCATGATTTCCTCCGATGCCAATTACTGAATTAGATGTTGCGCCTGGCGATGGAGTTTCACCTCCGCTCATTCTCACGAGATCGCTGCGCGCCGCAAATGTCGAAGGGGCGCAGGCCCTCGGTCCCTTCTTTGGACCTTTATCTGCACCGGCACCTTACAGGCTAGGTCCGAGCGCCAAGGCGCCTAACCCAGAGTCATGGGACCTGCGCCACGCAAAACCTCTTCCACCCGGCGTAAGTCTTCCTCGGTGTCCACGCCGATCGAATCATAGGGAGTTTCGCCAACGCAGATCGAAATCCCATTTTCCAAAAACCGTAGTTGCTCCAAGCGCTCGGCGCGTTCCAGCGACGACTCCGGCCAACTGACAAAGTGGTCAAGCGCGGCTTTGCGATACGCGTAGAAGCCCAGGTGCTTGAAGTAGCCGGGCTTGGCGCCATCGCGGTCGAAAGGGATGGTGGCGCGAGAGAAGTAGAGCGCCTTGCCGTTGGCATCGGTGACGACCTTCACTGCGCTGGGAGCGTTTATGTCCATGGCTGCCGCGGGAGTCTTTAAGGTGCCAACCTGGACGGCGGGGTCTTTCATCACCTCCAAGAGACTGGAAATCTGCTCGGGCCGGGTCAGGGGCTCGTCTCCTTGAACATTCAAGTAGACATCGGCAGCGATGGAATTCGAGACTTCATGGACGCGCTCGGTGCCGCTACGGTGAGCGGGAGATGTCATCACCACTTTCCATCCGTGGCGTTGACAGACGGCCATGATTTCCTCCGAGTCGGTGGCGATCATCACATCGGCCAGTTTCGAGCACCCACGGACGGCGTCGTACACACGTCCCACCAGAGGCTGGCCGGCGATG
This sequence comes from uncultured Acidobacteriaceae bacterium, assembly GCA_964514735.1. Classification (GTDB taxonomy): domain Bacteria; phylum Acidobacteriota; class Terriglobia; order Terriglobales; family Acidobacteriaceae; genus CAWBXL01. The sequence continues at coordinate 28,910 of CAZETZ010000026.1, forward strand.
TCACGCAACATTTTTCTAGGCAGACGGGTCGAGGCAAGGCGCGCGGGGATGACGGCAATGGCTCTCATCGAGTGCTAGTGTCGGACTTCCGGGCGTGGCTGGCAAGTGCGCAGTGATACTCCGGCCAGGTTTGACACTGTTTCACACCGCCTCTTAAAATCAAAGAGTTCGAGATGGAGCGGCGCTCGCCGCCGGGCTGTCTTCCGGGCCACCGGAAGCAGACGCGAATCACGCGCATTTCCCCGAAAATCGAACACCGTGGCGGTGTAGCTCAGGTGGCTAGAGCGAGGGTCTCATAATCCCTAGGTCGTTGGTTCGAGTCCAACCGCCGCCACCAAAATCTCGCTTGCCGCAAGCCAGCCCTTAGGCGGAGTCAAAGGAGAAGAGGCGCCAGGGACCGCTGTCTTTTGCGACGCGCGAAACGTTTCCACGCCGCAATGCACCATCTCATGTGGGGCCGGACCCTTTTAATGCAAGAGAAATTGGAATGAGCGGGAGGGTTGGAAGTAAACCTGTACCGCGACCTGAAATCCTCCGGAGCAAATATTAATTTTTCAGGGTGGCCTTTCCCGTAAAATGGAAGACACTCTGGCCCCGGTTTGTTTCGAACTGTATCAATTTTTGCCCACCTCGTCTAAGACCAACCATGCCCGATGATGAACTGGAACACCTGCGCGCAATTCTCGCCCGAATTCAAGTCCGGCCGAAAAAGAAGGGGATTTTCGTCTTACTCTACCGTGCGATTTTGGGATTTTTTACTCGGCCGAAAAAGTTCTCCGCCCAAGGGGAGGAGAAGAAAGCCCGAAATAAAGACGCGGCGTGAGGTCTGTCCAAAGCTCCAGCGATCAAGGGCGCGTGTACGCTTTTGGGGGACATTGCTCTTAACTTGCCCGTGAGTCCAGGGGACGTTACGCGCGGTCCAATTGCCCGAAGATCAGCGTTGCGCTCAGGGCGCCCGCCAGTTGCGCGGCAATGAATAGCGGGGCGTCCGCTGGCCGAATTCCCGCGAATGTGTCGGATAGCGTGCGGGCCATCGTTACCGCTGGATTGGCAAACGACGTAGAAGCGGTGAACCAGTAGGCGGCAGCGATATAACTTGCCACGGCAAAGGCCACGCAGTTCGATGACCGCAGCCGCGAACATCCCCAGATCACCAACAGCAAACCGAATGTCGCCACAAATTCGCTGAGGGCCATCGCCCATCCCTGCCGCGCGTGGCGCGACGGCGAGCACCAGCGCAAGCCGAACATCAGATGCGCGACGACCGTTCCCGAGATTGCTCCCGCACATTGGGCCGCCAGATAGGACGGCACGTCGCGCCAGGGAAGGCCATGCCCGACGGCATCCGAAATGGTCACCGCCGGATTCAGGTGGGCGCCGGAAATCGGGCCGAACGTCAGGATCAACGCCACCAGAGCCGCCGCGGTGGCGATGGTGTTGGCCAGCAGGGCGATGGCGGCGTTGCCGCCAGCCAGGCGCTCTCCCATGATTCCGGAGCCAACCACGGCCGCGACCAAAAAAGCGGTCCCCAGAAATTCCGCCGTCAGGCGGGCGCGCAGGGCAAATTTCATTGCCGGCCAATCTCGTCGATCCGTTGTTTGATGGCCAGACGGTCCAGACTGGCCAGGGGAAGGCTGAGAAACAAACTGATTCGGCGGTCGAGCAGAAAAAAGGCATCCCGATATGCTTTTTGCACTTCCTCAGCGGCGCCCTGTACCGCGGCTGGATCGGGGACTCCCCAGTGCGCAGTCATTGGCTGTCCCGGCCAGACGGGGCAAACTTCTTTGGCGGCGTTGTCGCAAACGGTAATAACAAAATCAAGTTTGGGAGCGTCGGGCCGGGCAAACTCGTTCCAATTCTTGCTTTTCAATCCATCCGCGGGCACCCCCGCGAATTTAAGCTGAGACAGCGCTTCCGGACGGACCGCTCCCGACGGATGGCTGCCCGCGCTATAGGCAGTGAAGTTTGGTTTGCCCTTATGGTTCATCAAGGCTTCGGCCATGATGGAGCGCGCGGAATTTCCCGTGCACAGGAACAAAACGTTGTGGCCCATTGGATTCGGGTCCCCTCAGTTGCAACAGGTGGGGCCGCAGCAAGCCTGTGGTTTTACCGCGCGCACGAAGGCGCTCATGAACTTGCCGTCTACCTGCGGGGCGATTGCGTCTACGTCCACATTTTGAGCGG
>CAZETZ010000027.1:0-23719 GCA_964514735.1 uncultured Acidobacteriaceae bacterium
TTGCTGGAGTATTGCTTGGAGTCGCCTTGTAAAGTGGCGCAGCCAACCAACGTGCCAAGAGAAAGCAAAGCTACAAGAGCAAGCCAACGCGAACGGAGATCCTTCACAGAAGACCTCTTATTTTTGGCCGTATCGCGCGTTCCAATACGGCGGGGGATTTAAAGCGCCTGCTCCCGCAATCCCGCATGATCCGCGGGACTCACAGGGAGGCAAGCAACCTGAGTGTGCCTGCCCGTCAAAGGACTGGATAGATTTCAGAAGTACACTTAAACGCAGGACGTAGGACTATGTGGAGTGGACTTTAGGACATTACCCTTTTGTAGGTACTTCTAATTTATTCGCAAGCTGCTTTCTGGGCCATTAAATTTGGCGTTTGGCTTCGTCCGTCAGCTTTTGGGAAATTCCACTGTTACCTCGCGAAATGTTGAAACCGCGCAATTGTGGCTTTTGCGCTTCAATCTAAGTGCAAGGGTTTTCACTTCGCGATCCCCTGCGCCCATAATTACCCATTAAAGATATTATTATCAACATCTTATGTAGGGGTACGGTGGCACCTCGATTGCCCCTTAAATGGTTCTCTGAGGTTCTGGAGTTATGCCGCTTCGTGCGCTTATTGTTGTTTTACTGGCCGCGCTGCCAGGGTTGTGTTTGGCAAAATCCGAGGGTCGCGTAGAGGACCGCGTGCTCACGGTTCGTGAACCCCGGGTTTGGTCGCCACCCAAGCGCGAAACTGAATTTGCCGCAATCGGTCATACCTCGCGCCGTGCCTGCGAAGCTACTAGTCCCCCTGAAGCCCTGGCCACTCCATCCCCATTACTTGATAATCCAAATGCGAAAAGCAAGATCAAAGTAAGCTTCATCATAGGCACGGACGGCCGCGTGCACAGCCCGTTTATTCTGGAGAGCGCGGGTCCAACCGGCGATCAGGTTGTTCTGGAGACAGTTCGTTCCTGGCGTTTTCGCCCGGCCACTTGCAACGGCGTGCCGACCGAGACCGAAGCCAAGATCGGTTTTTCAGGCCGTTAAGGCGGCCATCGTCGAGTAGAATGACAGAGACCCGGAGCATCGTCGTGGACCAACCCAAGAAAACTGAAGCGGCCAATGTTCCGCCGTCGGCGGACACCCGCTCTCCCCACGAGTCCATGGATGAGTTCTTTAACCAAATCCAATCGGAGATGCGCCGCCCTGACTTAAGCCAGGAAGCCGTGACCGCGGCCTTCCAGGCGATCCAGCGCATGGCCCTCGACGGCGAACCTGAGAAGCCCATGGTCCTGCCCACGCAGGCTTCGGGACAATGCGCCTCATGCGGCGTGGAAAACGCGGAGAACGCCAGGTTTTGCAATGCTTGTGGTTCACCGCTGCAAGTAGGGCAAGCGGGTCCGCCGGACAAGTCGCAGACCTCCGGCCAGCACCACTATCACCATCACTACCACCACCACTTTTTCCCGGGCGGTCCTGGGGCCACGGAACGGACAGGGGTCAAGCCGGCAGGCGCTCCGGTGCCGATTCGCGAAGCTGCTCGTAGTGGGAGAACGCCGCTTCCCGGGGCCGGGATCAGCCGCGCCGAAGCGGCCTTGCGGAAAATGACGCAGGATTGGGTCCAGGCCTGCAACACCAAGCATCTGGATGATTTACTTGAATTCTACGCGGCGGATGCCCTGGTGCTTCGGCCTAATTTCCCTCCCGTGCGCGGCGCGGCGGCCATCCGGGAATTCTTCTTTGGCGCGCTGGAAGCGGGACTTGGCGAAGTGGAGCTTGAACCTTTGCGGGTGGAGCTGATGGGGGAAGTTGCCTACGAAGCCGGCCGCTGCAAGATGCTGGTCCCTGTTGCCATGGGCAAACGCCGCGAAGAACGTGGCAAATACATGATCATTTTTAATCGCCAGGCCGGGGGCGAATGGAAGGCCGTGGCTGACACCTGGTCCAGCGACTTAAGTCTCACGAACCCTGCCAAGCAAACCTAGCCCAGCCTCTAGGGCAATATCTAGCCTTGATAGGTAACGCCCAGCTTTTGCAGCTCCTGCTCCAACTGGACCGCATTTTGCAGGTGAATGGCGTGCATGCCAAGCCGGGCCGCGGCCTCCAGGTTCAGCGCTCGGTCATCGATGAAGCAGCATTGTTCCGGGGGATGTTGTGTGATCTCCAGCGCCAACCGGTAAATACCGGCTTCCGGCTTGCGCAATCCCACGAAACAAGAGCTGACAAACAATGCGAAGATCTCCTGCAAGCCAAAAGTTTCGATGCGATATTGGTTCAGTTCCCTGGACTCGTTATTGATGGTCGCCATCTGATAGCGGCCGCTCTGGGTCAACTTCCTGGCTAGATCGATCACTTCCGGATGGGGTTTGGAGAGCGCGTACATCCGGTGGCAAAACTCTTCCTTGGTAAAGGTGCGCGGACGATAGAACACGGTCCGGTCCAGGTACTCGTCGAGGCTGATTTTGCCTCGCTCAAAGGATGAGACCACCATTTCGTGCCGGTCTTGAAATTCGGTTTCATCCAGCTTGAAGATGGCCAGCGCGATTTCCCGCTGTGCGCGGTCCCATGCGTTGCTAAGAAGAACTCCGCCGACGTCCCAGAACAGTGCGGTAATTTTGGCCATAGGAGGGCGCAATTTTCGGTGCATCGGGATCATACCAGTGGAAAGCAGGATAAAAAAATGGCCCCGCAAAGCGCGGGGCCAGGGTGAAACCAGGCTTGTAAAAGTTTAGTGAGGCGTAAAGTCCTGACGATACGTCAGGTTGTTAACGTCCTTGAACATCGGCGTACCCGGAGGCAGGTTGGCCGGATTTTGAAATAGGATGTCGAAAGAATAAGTCCGGTTCGGGGCGCTGTATACCGTGGTGCAGCATTTAAAGATGCCGGTTGCGTATTGGGAATAATAAAGGCTGACCAGCGAGCCCTGATAGTTTGCGTTGACTCCGCCCCAGTTCTCCAAGTAGCGCAGGAAGTTGTGCATACCTCCATCCGTTCCGTAGTCTCTGGAGGCAGCCCAGGCGTTGGGTTGCGCAAAAATGATGTTCTTGCCGGAGGCGATTGCAAGCCGGAAGAAAGTTTGGGTGGCTGGGCGGCTTCCCTCGGTGGAGGGGAAAGCAAAAGTTCGCGTGTCGCCGTTTCTCTTGTTGCCGTCCCATACCCCCCAGTTATTGGACAACATGGTCACTGAATCGGCGATTACCGATGCCGCGGCGTGGGGATCGGTCCAACCACCGGCGGCGTTGTAGTCGCCGAGCACGTAGACCGGATTCTCCGAGGCCACCGTGAAGCCTCCGCTGGTTCCGCCTGGAGGCGGAGTCGCCACCGGATTCAAGGGTAAATTGCCGCCCGACCCGTTGACCAGGCGCAGGGCATGACGCGCTCCGCTGACCCTGTTCTTACGCGCCCGCGTGCAGGCAACGTTCACGTAGGGGTTCATCGGAACCGCACTTGTATTGAGACCGAAACCGTCTCCGACATTGGCTGCGCCCCAGTCGTCCGCCAAAGCGTTGGCATCCACGTCTTCGCCGTTGTCAGGATCGTTGGCGCCATCAGGTGTGCCAAGCGCAGAAGCGGCATTGATGGTGTCCTCGAATCCGTATTCTCCAGCGTTGACATTGTTGACGCCGGCCCCGACGCTTTTGGCGTTGGGATCCGGGAGCATTCCTCTGCGGTCGGAATAGTAGAGGACGTATCCGTTCTGTGGCCTGGGGTCGACAGTATTGCCTGTAGCTCCGATATTCCCGGTTAGCCAGCGGTTGAGGTTGCGAACGTCTAATTCCACCAGGTTCATGATGCCGTTTGCATAGCAAACCCCATCGTCCGTATCACGTACATGTCCTTCTCGCGTGTCGTAGAGGTTAATGGGAAACCAATTATATTGAGAATTGTTTCCACTGATGGCAGTGCTCTCGTAAACCGTTCCGGCTACGAGCCCGTTAGTAATCGCCGCATCGCCATTGCGGTCGGCCTGCTGCTGGAAGATGAGAATGGCGTTCGGATGAACCGCGTTGTTGCCGGCCCCAGCGCTATTGGGCGGCAACAGTCCGCGAGCAAACCCTAACCCCAGCCACTCTCCAGTGACTGCGGTCCAATTACCCGCCGCATTTTTAACTTCCACCCGCAGGTAGCCGTCAATCAATGGCCAATCCTGTAGTGCGGGGGTGTTCCGGTTCGCAATGAAGTCGGCATCGCACGGGCCATTGCCGGCAATGAGCTGGTTTGCGCAAAGGGGGTTAGCTACAGGGCCCGGAACCGTAGTCGGTTTCGCATGGGCAAAGTAGGCCGGACTTGCGGCTCCATTGACGGCAACGCCAGTGCCCAGCGCGTAAGGGCCAACATTGTCGAGTCTGATGTCATTGACATCCACCGCGGATCCGTCAGGGTGGTTTTCCGCAGCCGTATCACTGATCAATACGCGGATTTGCGCCAAGTTGTACAGACGCGATGGGCCTACCGTCGGATCGGCAGTCGGATAGGGAAGCGGTGGCCTGCGAATAATTTGGATGGGTTGCGCGGCGCCCTGTACGAAGGGCAGGCTCAGCTTCTTGGCTCCGGTCGCTCCATTGATGATGAAACCTTTGTAAGTTCCTAAAGATATACCGCCGCTATTCGGCCAGGCGTTGTTGGGCGCGAAAGCCCCTCCTTGCAGAGTCTGGCTCGCCTCAGTCAATTGCAGGTTCCGACAGTTGGGGGCGGCGCCGTCACAACCCCAGGAGGCGGTCGGAACATTTACCGGGCCGGGATATGCGGCGGAACTGGGAAAGCCATTGGCCAGTTGCTGGCGATAGACTTCCTTCAAGACCGTGATTTTGTCATGAAAAGTCAAAGTTCCAATGTCCGAGATATAGAGATTGCCGTTGGTGTGGATTCTGCCGCCAAAATCGAAATTGGGGCCGGCGAAGAAATCCAGATCGCTGTCGGAAAACACGCCAAACTGAAAGACCGGAATCAAGGCCACTTCAATGCCCCGCAGCATGTGCACCTGTTCTCCCAAGGGCCGCTGCGCGGTCACATCCAAGTCAGCCTTAATAAGAGTGGCATACAGTCCCGCGTTGGGTCCGCCAGAGATTGGGCCGGTATTCGTAAGCAAGGCGCCGGTGTTATCGGTACGCGGGGTGATGGTATAACCCGTATACGTAATCCCAGGAATATTGGGTTGATTGACTGCCAGCGCCGAGATTTGGGCCGCAGTTGGCGCTTGCATGGTGCTGAACCCACCCGCTACGCTGGACGTCATGGCCTCAATGCCGGCTTCGGCGCCGCGGTAGGAGAGGCTATTCTCCACGTCATTGCTTCCCGCCCGCTGTTCCGTGTTGACCATCATCAGCAAGCCAACTGCAAGGCCAGACATGAGTATCAGCATGAGCAACGCAGCAATTAGAGTGAAGCCGCGCGAACGCAGTTTGGTATTTTTCATAACATGGCTCCCCATCCCCATTTTCCTAACCTCGATATTCGTCTCCAACAATCTCTTCATTTTTTCCTACTGATAACGATTAACAAACCCCATGTCGCGAGCACTCACCGAGGTGTGCAGGTCTACCGACTGGTAGCCTTGCGTGCCTCTCATTTCACTGCGCACCGTCAAATGCGCGAGACTGATGGTGCGGATCGCGCTGGGCATGATGGGAGGCACGGCGCTAAGGCCGCCATCGCCCGTATTATTAAGCAGATTTCCATTGGCATCGTAAGTGTTGTAAGTAAATCGCAGGTCGGCCACATTCTCCGCCACGGGTACGGGAAGGCGCCCGTTGACCAGCCGCATAAGCGTCGGTGTCGGTTTGCTATTGTCGATGTAGTAGGTGATCACCCAGAGCCGGGTCGCGGTGGTGTTAGCAAGAAACACGCCAACATTACCTGCGCTATTTTGAATAATGGTCTTGTTCAGGTTTCCGCTGGCCGCACCATTTTGATTGAAACCAAGCGGAGAAGCGTTGGCAAACGCAACGGTGTAAGTTGGGCCTGCTCCCGCCGGCACGGGCGCAGTTACTTCTGCAACTGCTCCCAGGGTTCCGCTCTGAAACAGTACTAAATCACCGCGCTGCAACCCAACGCCAGTATCGTTGACTGCCTGGGGCGCGGGAGCAGGAACCGGGGCTTGCGGCCCGAAGGTGACCGAGTTGCCGTTAATATCGTTGAACCTCACTTGATATTGGTTGAGCAGGAAAGCAGTGTCCAGGTAGACGATGGTGATGGCGTCGGTCGGGCCGGCGGTGGCATTAATGGTCGGCCCTCTCTGCCATCCCGGAATCACGCCATACATGGAATTCGCGCCGCTACCAACGGGATAGAGCACGCTGCCGGCATTGGCCGCTCCCAAATGGCATGTGCCGGTGTAATCGCAGCCGTAAGTAGGATTGCTGGCTCCGCCGGTCGCCAACGCAATGCCGACAAAGAACGGCGTGTCCGACAGGCCGGAGTTCGCCATACTTATGTCTTTCGTCAAAATGTTGAACGACGCGCGAGCGTCTTGTTGCAACTCAGCTCGCTGACTGACCGTAAAGGTCGCCTGCAATCCCCTGGTGTACAACTCGACGGCGGTGCCTAGCACAATGACGCCCACGAATAGAGCGATCAACATTTCCGCTAGCGTAAAACCCGCGTTGTTAGTTCTGAATTTGCCGCGCATGAAGTCCCCTTAATTACCGGTATTGCGAAATCATTCCGGATAAAACATAAGTCCGTGTTGTACCCTGCGCAGAGCTATAGCGAATCGTGATGGTGACGTTGCGCAGATCCCCGGTCGCCGTAGGCGTAATCGAAATATTGCGCTGGAAGTTGGCCAGCGGTGTTGGGACGCCATCGTCGGCTGTGCCGACAATGCCATCTGGCCCCGGATCCTGGGTTGTTTCCGCGCCCGCTACCGCATCATCTGCCGTGCCGATGATTCCATCCGCGCCTGCCTTGTTGATCGGCACAAATCCAACCACAAAAATACCGTTTCCCGCGCCCACATTCTGAATTTGGTCCCAAGTGCTGTTCGCGGTTTCACGGGCGGTGACGATGGATTCCATGGCTTCTTGGGCGAGTTGCTTTGCGACCATGTCCTGCTTTGCGTTTTGTGTTGCTGCCATGGCAACGGCAAACGCGCCCAACAATGCGATCAATCCAATCGTGATCACAAAAATCGAGATCAGCACCTCAATAAGGGTGAAGCCGCGCTGGCAAAATCGAGTGGGCGAAAGCATCTGGTTGTTTTGAGTCGAGCCCTTCATTGTTCGAGTTGTTTCCATCATTGTTGTTTCCATGTCGGTCCGCTTGCAATCCGCCATCCCCGCAGTCTCCCCGTGGCGCCCCACAAAGTAATGGCCGTTGCGCTATTGAAGTCACCCACCCTGCCCATATACAGCACGCCACTATTGATGTTGTTGTTTATGTCTTGAGCAGAGCCGTCTGGGTTAAAGAAGATAGCCAGTTTGTTTCCCCCAGCCACAGCCTGATCAAAATCAATCGCAGTAACACCAGTCCCAAAACTGTCAGGTCCGGGATTCGGAAAGCCTGCTTGCGTAGTGAAAACCACATCGCTCGGCAAGGTATAGGTAACGTTGATCCCGCCCGGAGTGACAGATGCTGGGGCAATCGTGACCCGGTTAGGGACAACTGTATTGTCGAAAGTCACGATGTAGGTTCTGCGCTGTCCAATTGCAGCCTCGCGCGCGCGCCGTACGGTCATCAGGGTTGTGTTGTAAGCGGTGGTCACCCTTATTTGTTTCAATGCAGGCTGCAAAGTGATGAACCCAATTCCAGTTGCAATCAACAGCACAGCCATCACGATCAACATCTCAACGATGGAAAATCCACGCTGTTTACGAGAGAGGGCGGGACGCGCTGCGGCAGGGTCTGTATAAATATCGGATTGCAAAGGCGTCATAATCGATCTCCTTGCCAAATGGGGGAGGTTGGCGCCCTGACTTACACCAAGATTAGGGACTACTCAGCGCCGCCTGACCGGTCGCAACCAGCCATGCTGAGTCTCAATCGTAGGAGGGAGATAGGAGGGCGTCAAAACACCAAAGAACAATGCCGAACATTGCTCTTTCGTAATGTAATGTGCCCATGATGACCGGGGTAACGCGCTCGATAAGTTGTGCGCTCGGAGGGTTTTAACGCGCACGCGCGGCCATAGACTTTGCCCCGGCGCCGCGACGCGGGCTTGGGGCATAGACGCAGGAACGAAAGTCGTAATGTTCCGCTAGGCAGGTTCCGCAGAGATGTTGTTGGTGAACTTTACAATGGATCACGGGCGCCTCGGCCTGGCAGCGATCACAGCCACCGCGTGTGCTGCGGCTGGGCGTGGTATTTTCATGCGCGGTCTTTTCTCCGCCCTTGGATTGCAGGGCGCTCGCTTTCAGGTAGATTCCCGCCGCAATCGTTATTGCACCTAGGCCAAAGATAGATGCGCCAATTCCCAAAATGCTCTCGTCCCCTTTGTCGCCGAACGCAGCGGGCAGAGTGCACAGCCCCGCCACCATGATGACTGCGCCGATTATGATCATCCATCCGCCGGTTCGCGAGGGCATAAGTGAGAGCCTTACTTGGCAAACAAACTTCGCTTGTCCAAGACTTGGGTAACCATCTTTGGTTACGCGCATTGACGATAGCGATTTTTTATCGGCGATTCCAGATGACGAAAGTCACTCTCGTTTTTTGTTCGCCCGCATGACCGCAGTAACTTGCCCAGGTGACGGAGGGCAGCCTACGATGCCCACTGATATGGCGCTCACATCGCTGGTGGTGTGCGCGGACGCGAAAGCAGTGCAGGTGCTCAGCCGCATTCTGCGGGAGATGGGTATCCGTTCGGAACACTGCGGCGATCCGCACCAGGCAATGGCCCGGCTCCAAACCGACCGGTTTGATGCCCTGCTCGTGGACTGCGAGAACGAAAGCGCGGCCCGGCAACTGGTGGCGACGGCAAAATCCTCCGCCACCAACAAGAATAACCTCGTCATCGCCATCGCGGACACCAACAACAACGTGCGCGAAATTTTTGCCGAAGGGGTGAGTTTTGTTCTATACAAGCCACTTTCCGCTGACCGGGTCGGCAATAGCCTGCGCGCGGCCCGGTCTTTGCTCCCCAACGAGCGCCGCCGTAAGCCGCGAGTTCCCGTCTACGGCCCGGTTTCCATTGCCTATGGCACGTCCGAAAATGTGCCGGCGAACCTGGTCGATCTTAGCGAAGAAGGCGTGGCGATCCGCTCGGAGCGGGCGCTCGCGCCCAGTTGCAAAGTCTATTTCGAATTCAAATTGCCCGACCATGTTTCGAAAGTGCGGCTGGCGGGAGAAGTCATCTGGACTGACTTTACCGGGCGCGTTGGCCTGACCTTTGCCAAGGTGCCCCAGGCTTCGCGGCAGGTGCTGGATGGCTGGTTAAGGGAAAACCTGTTCCGTCAGTTCGAGGCCGGCACGGTGCCGCCGGACGCGCGTGACGAGCCTTCCTCACCCGCATTTGAATTGGTGGGGACTGGACTGGAAACGGCAGGCAACCGGCGTGTGCAATCGCGGCTGTCTTGCCGCATGGGCGCGGAAGTATATGCCTTGGGAAGCAAGGTTCCGCAGCACTGCAACCTGATCGATATCAGCCCGGGCGGTTGCTATGTGGAAATCATTTCACCCTTTCCGCCTGGAACCGCGATTGACATCATTGTTCGCACCGAACAACTGAAGGTACGGCTCAAAGGCAAGGTCCGCAGCGCTCACATGGGTTACGGCATGGGCGTGGAGTTTGTATTGAATGGACCCAGTGACAAAGAGCAGGTCAAGAAGCTGCTGGTACGCCAAACCGCTGAGTTGCAGGTTTCCGTCGAAGAGAGATAGAAACGTTAAACTCTGGCAGTGGCATCTTCTTCCGCCAACACCTTCTGAAAGTAGTCTAAACAAAGCCGCAACCCAGCTTCCAGCCCGATCTTGGGCTCCCAGCCTAACCGCGTCCTTGCCTTGGTGATGTCCGGTTGCCGCTGCTTGGGATCATCCGGAGGAAGCGGTTCCTGCCGAATATGACTCTTCGACCCGGTCACGGCAATGACCTGTTTGGCACATTCCAGAATGGTGAATTCATTCGGATTCCCAATATTCACCGGCAAATGCTCCGAGGACTTGGAGAGACGGATGAATCCGTCGATTTCGTCACTCACATAGCAAAAGCTTCTGGTCTGGCTGCCGTCTCCATACACCGTCAGGTCTTCTCCACGCAAAGCCTGCTTCATGAAATTTGGGATGACGCGGCCATCGTTTAATTGCATGCGCGGGCCATAGGTATTGAAAATCCGCGCGATTCTGGTGTCGACCTTGTAATAACGGTGATAGGCCATGGTCGCTGCCTCGGTAAACCGCTTCGCCTCGTCATACACGGAGCGTGGCCCGATCGGGTTGACGTGTCCCCAATAGGTTTCCTTCTGCGGGTGTTCTAACGGATCGCCGTAGCATTCCGAGGTTGAGGACACAAGATACTTGGCCCCGTATTTGCGCGCGATATCGAGAGCATGAAAAGTGCCCAGCGAGCCTACTTTGAGGGTCTCCACTCCATGGATGGAGTAGTCCACGGGGCTGGCAGGGCTGGCAAAGTGGAATACGTAGTCCACCTGGCCGCAATCGAATGGCTCGTTGATGTCAATTTTGCGCAGTTCAAACCGGCCATCGTTGCGCAAGTGCTCGACGTTGGCTTCACGTCCGGTGAGGAGATTGTCCACTGCAATCACGGAATAACCCTCGCCTAGGAGGGCATCACACAAGTGAGATCCTAGAAAACCGGCGCCTCCCGTGACTAGTGCTCGAAGTTTGCTCATGGATGGTTTGCGGCCCCGCCTGTCAGCGGGAATTTAGATACAACTCACCACTTTAACCTGTCCGCGCATAATGGGGAATAGCCGGGGAGAAGCGGGGAGTGGGCCAGCTAGATTTTTTTGGCGTTCTTTATTGGCGCGCTCTGCGGTCAAGTGCTTGATTTTACTTCCCCCAAATTCAAAAGCGAACCGCAAAGAACGCGGAGAACGTCCGCAGAGGTCGCAAAGAAAAACAATATGGGCCACACCAAAAAAAGAACACGCTTGGCGCGACGGCTAAGCCGATGCCGGGACAAATTCCCTGCCCTTGCGCTCTCGGCCGAGCGCCAGAATCGCTGCCAGCAGGACAATCGTGGCAATTTCAAACGACGCCAGCGCCCAGCCGTAGCCGAGTTTGCGGCGCAGCGCGAATTCAACCGTATTGGTGGGCGCGGCGATCAGAATCCCGAGTTGGTAGGCGAACCCGGGCATGAGTCCGCGTACGGCTGTAGGCGACAACTCGCTGAGGTGCGCGGGAATGATTCCCCAGGCCCCTTGGACTCCCACTTGCATGAGGAACGCTCCTGCGACCAGCATGGCTGAAGAAATCCCAAACGCCCAGGCTGGAATCATCAACAAGGAGAGGGCAAGCGCGCCGATCATGGCGCGCCGGCGCCCCAAATGTTCCGAGAAATATCCGAACAAGATTGCACCCAAAACCGCGCCGATGTTGTAAATGATGGCGGTATTGGAAACGCCCGTTGGGGTGAATCCGTGGGCGGTCTTCAAGAAGTCAGGATACAAGTCCTGGGTGCCGTGGGAGAGAAACATCATGAGTGTCATCATCAGCACCAGGTAGCAGAATATTTTCCAGTGCTCTCCGGCAGTGCGTACAATTGCGCCGACCGTGGCGACATGTTGTTGTTTCCAGGCTTCCGATTCCTTGACTCGCAGGCGGATATAAAACGCCAGCAGCGCCGGAATGCCGCCCACCCAGAACATGGCCCGCCATCCCCAGGCCGGTAAAATGAAGCGGGCAGCGATTGCAGCCAGAAGATAGCCAATCGAGTAGCCGCATTGGACCACTCCCGAGAACACGCCTCGCCATTTCGCGGGCACGCTTTCCATGGCCAGGGACGCGCCCACGCCCCACTCTCCACCCATGCCGATGCCGTAGATGGCGCGCAAAACCAGAAACACCGCGTAGTTCGGAGCAAAGCCACAGAGTAGCTCGACGACCGAGAAAAAAACTACATTGGCCATGAGCGGGCGACGGCGGCCGTAACGATCGGCCAAGAGACCGAACAACAACGCTCCCACTGGACGCAGCGCGAGCGTCGCCACGGTGGTTGCGACAATCGCACTCTTGGCGACCTGAAAATGCGCGGCGAGATGATCGAACATGAACACCAGGACAAAGAAGTCGAAGGCGTCAAGCGTCCATCCCAGGAAACTGGCGGTGACGGCATGCCACTGGTCGCTGCGCGACAGTTGGGAAGAGAGGTAAGTTGGTTCCAGAAAATGCGTCCTCGATATGGTTTAGAAATAAATCTTTACTGTGGGGTGCAATCATAACGCAAGTTTGCGACGCTTGGCGCGCCACCGCGGGTGGCCAGTTTGAATCAAAAATTTTTGTCATTTCGACGATGAGCGTAGCGAAGAAGAGGAATTTGCGATTGGCCGGCAACTTTGTGAGAGAGTCCAGGAAAGCAGATTCCTCCTCCTCGCTCCGCGACTTGTCGGAATGACAAAAGAGGGTTGATTCGAACGGGATTACTGCTCCGCTAGTTCCAAAATAATCCAACCTGCTGGCAAGGTGAACTTTGGTATGAGGTTTCATATTGACAAGCGGTAGCTTTCGAGTAAAACTCCGCTCTAGGCAGCAAGTCCGAAGTTTGCAGCCGATGCCCCTGCGGGTCGGCCACACCAGCCGGCGATCCACGACCGATAAGTATTCGCGCATGGCTCATTTGCCCAGGTTGCCTGACCCATCTGACTGGAAAGACTCCCACGACCAGAGCGGGACTTTTCAGGCGGGCGATTCGCCGTTCTCTTTCACCGAGCTGACAAAAATTCTAGGACAACATGGCGCGGGAACAACTTCGGAAGATCTCGCCCTCGACCTTCTGCTGCACGAAACGGTCACACAAGCCTGCATGGCGACCCGCGCCGCAGGGGCTGCGATTGCTTTGTCCCAGAACGGCGAATTTGTTTGCCGCGCTACCACCGGGAACCATGCGCCGGACCTCGGGTCTCATTTGTCCACTCATTCCGGATTGTCCGGCGCCTGCGTCCAGTCCCGCCAGGTTCAGCGCTGCGATGATACGGAGACGGACGCTCGCGTCGATGCCGTCGCTTGTCGAAGGCTGGGCGCGCGGTCGGTGGTGGTTGTTCCCCTGTTGCGAGAAGGCGAGGTTGCAGGAATCTTGGAGGCCTTTTCTCCACGCCCTGGGGCTTTTACAGAAAGCGACGCCCAGGTGTTGCTCGCGCATGCCCGGCGGGTGATGGGTACGCTGGCTGGCGCAAACCCGAAGCAAGAAACCGATTCGCCAGCCGCATCGGTGGATCACGATACCGTCCCGGTCCCACGCAATGACCCTTGGATGCCGGTGCTGACTGCTCTTATCGTGACCTTGGCGCTCTTACTGGGATGGATGTTGGGGTATAAGGGCTGGGGGAAAATGGCCGGGGGAGATAAAACACCACCCCGTACTGCCGTCTCCACCGGACCGGCAGCGCCAGCTGCCAATGAAACCTCTGTCCCAACTGTACCGGCGCCGTTGCCGGTGAAAGCTGGTCCCGAACCGGTGGTAACGAATTCAAAAGCAGCGGGAACAAGTCCAGGCGAGCTCGTAGTCTACGAAAAAGGAAAAGTAGTTTTTCAGGAAAAACCAGCGCCAGCCAGGGTACCCTCCAGGCCGGCGCAAGTTCCGTTTAGCGCTGCGAACTCCCTCCTGATAGAGCGGGTGGAGCCGCAATACCCCGAGCAGGCCCGACAGGCGCATGTTCAAGGTGTTGTGGTGCTCGCAGTCGAGGTGAATGAAAAGGGCGCCGTGCAGGAACTTCGCCCCTTAAATGGAGATCCACAACTGGCGGCGGCAGCTGCCGCTGCCGTCCGGCAGTGGCGATTCAGGCCCTACGCTCCAGGCGGGCAGCCCTTGAGTTTTCAGACGCAAGTCACTGTCGACTTTAAACTCCCTTAACCATTGGCCAATTCTTTGGCCCGCTCGGTGGCCTTGACCACCGCTTTAATCAACGTGACCCGCAACTTTCCTTCTTCCAATTCGAGAATGCCGTCGATGGTGCATCCGGCAGGAGTCGTGACCGCGTCCTTCAATAGCGCGGGATGATCGCCGGTTTCGAGGACTACCGTGGAAGCTCCCAAAGCCGTTTGGGCCGCCAGCAGCGTGGCCACATCCCGCGGCAATCCCACTTTTACGCCCGCTTCCGCCAACGATTCGAGAATGATGTAAATGTAGGCGGGCCCGCTGGCGGAAAGAGCGGTGACCGCATCCATGTGTTTTTCGTCCACCGCGACCGTCCGCCCCACTACCCCGAACAGAGCGCCGGCGATTTCCATGTGCTTGGCGGTGGCAAACGCCCCTTTGCAGAGCGCGGTCATACCGACGCCTTGCGCGCAGGGCGTGTTGGGCATGGCACGGACCACGGGAACGTCCGCGCCGAAAGCTTTCTCGATCTCTCCGGTGCGGACAGACGCCGCCACGGAAATAATCAGCTGCTTCTTGGAAATGTTGGGGCGAATCTGCTGGATCACGTCCTCGACCACCTGGGGTTTCACGCAGAGAAAAATCAGATCTGCGCCACGCACCGCAGCTTGATTGTCGGTGCCGACAGGGATGTGCCACTGCTTGCTCAACAGCTTGGCGCGCTCTTCGTGCTGGACGGTCGCGACCGTGGATTTGGGCGAAAGCAGGCGCTTTTCCAGCATTGCCTTCAGCAGAATTCCACCCATCTTGCCTGCGCCCAGAATGGCCGCGCGTTTTCCGGAAAGGTCAAACCCCATAGTGTGTTTCTCCTCTGGCTGGGAGATAGGGATTATCACACAGAGGCGTCGGAATCGCAGTATCTGAGAGCGCCATCTCCGTTCCAGATCTTCTGTGCTGTTGGAGGAAAGTCAAATGCGGAACCACGGAGACCACTGTGGAACCACAGGAGGACCACTGGAACCCCTCCGTGATTTCTCCGCGATACCTCGGTCAACTCGGTGGTTCCGCTTTTGATTTTCCAGGCAATCGAATTGAGCCGCTTCCAGGAAAGCCCGACTGAGGCACGAACTCAGCCGGGAGAGCGGGAATCCTTTTGTCTCCAGCTACTGGACGGTGAGGGCAACGGTAGTACTGTGGGTCAGCGATCCTGTTGTAGCGGTGACGGTGATGATGTAAGTGCCGGGAGTGGTTCCCGTCTGCGTCCCGCCGCCACCACCGCCGCCTCCACCTCCTCCACCGCCACCACCTCCTACCAACCCTCCGCCGCAAGCGATCAAACTGCCCAACAGTAGCGCGGTGACTACCGACAACGTTATACGTTGCCGGGCAGAGGCCCGCATTTTCCCTGTGAATACCAACGCCAGAAGAGGCAGATACGCTGCGAAGAGCGCAAGGATTTTCACATGGATCGAAGCTGACCCCGGGGCCGTGGTCACGATGGTCAAGGCGGACGCAGTGCCTGAACTTCCCGCCGTTAGTTGCGCCGGGTTCAGAGCGCAACTGGTTTTTGCCGGCAGCCCCGAACACGAGACCGTGGTATCAAACGGGAAGATTCCGCCCTGCGGAGCCAAGTCAATGTTGTAAGCCGCGGACTGACCCGCTTTGATTGTCCGTGCGCCCGGATCGGGCGCGATGGAAAAATCAAACGTAGCGGTGAAATTCAGGGCGGCGATGTGGCTGGTGTTCAGGGCATCGGTCCCTTGCGCAACCAGGTTGAAGTTATAAGCTTGGGGAAGGTTGCTCTTTACGGTCACGGTGAACGCTGTGCCGCTGGCGCTGGGGACGATAGTGAAAGGGGAAATATCGCAACTTGGTGGCGCAGACGCGCCACAACCAAGGTTGACCGGATCGCTGAAATTGCTGGCGGTGGTCAAAGTGCCGGTGAAAACCGCCGTGGTATTGGTCACCGCCGTCAACGCAGAATTGCCGATCTGGATGGCATAGTCCTGGAGTCCGACCTGGAGGGACACAGGCTCGGTCTTCTCCGGCGCTCCCGGAGTGGAGGCATGGATCACGACGGAAGACGTACCTTGGGGAGTGTTGGCCGCGGTGTTGATGGTCAAGGTGATCGTAGCCGGGGTGTTGCTGCGCGGACTCACTTGATCGGATGGAAAGAAATTGCAGTTGGCGCCGGATGGCAGTCCGCTGCAACTGAGAGTGACACTCCCTTGAAAACTGCCCTGCGCGGTCAACTGAAAACTACTTGGGGATGACACTGTGCCCGGCTGTGCTCCCACCGTGGAAGGCGCCGGTGGTGTTAGCTCAAAGTCCACGACATGCAAGGTGAGCGGAGCATCGTGGGTGACATGATTGGTATCGGCGCCGGCGGCATGAAGGAAGAATGCATAGTCTCCGATGGTACTGCTGGCGGAGACGACGAAGGGCTGCGCCCTCGAGCTGGCCACAACCGAAGACGGACTCACGCCGCATATACTGGGCAGCGGAGTGCTCCCAGCCACGCAACTGAGGTTCACGGAGCTTGCGTAGCCATTGATCTGAGTCAACGCGGCCGAGAAAGATGCGGTCTGCGCGGGGAATATGGTTTGAGCTGGGTTGGGAACTGCGAGCTGGAAATCCGGGGTGGTGCTCAAGGGGAATTGCCACAAGCCGCGCCCATAGGTGGATGCACGGAGTAGCTTGGTTGTTCCGCTGTTAAAGATCCGCAGCGCAGTGACGGGAACATTGGGAAGAAATCCGTTTGGACCGGCGGAGGGTCCGACCTCCGACCAATTCGGACTGGCGGTGCCGCTGACAAACACTCCAACATCTGTGCCGACGTAGATCGTTCCACTCAAGGGATCAGGTCCGGGATCGACCAGGACCGCATTGACCGGCGCATCCGGCAGGTTCCCGGTGAAGTTGAACCACGAGACCCCTGCGCTTGGGGTCATCCACAGGTGGGGAACATGAAATCCCATAATGGCTGCGTAGGCGGTCGTCCCGTTGGCATCGGATGGATCGACCGTGATCCCCGAGATTGGGAAGTGTTGGGGATTGATGGAGCCTGTGTGGTCGGCCCAGGTGGATGGCCCGCCGTCCGTATTCCTGCTGACCCAGACGCGCCCCGCGGCGGGTGTGGTGCTTACCAGTGGGCCAAAGCCATCTGTGCCCGCGTAGATGACTTGCGAAAGGCTGCCGGTATCTTTAGGGCCTCCGGCGGCGATCGAGCGAACGAGGTTTGCCTCGTTGCCGCTGCACGTGGTGGAACTGCCGGTATCGAGATTGTTGCTCAGCGCGGTGAAGTTGCTGCCATCGCTCGCGCCCCGCCACAAGCGGCAGGTGCCCACGATCATTGCGCTTGTGCTCTGTGGATCCAGAATAAATGGGGTATAGAACGGCCCGGCATCGCCATCGAGCGTTACGGAGGAAACCGCCGGACCGGCTTCGAAGTCCTGCGCGTGGCACTCGATGCCCAGCGTACAGCGCTGAATATTTACACCGGGATTGGAAGTAAACCATTCGGCCGGATTTGCTGGGTTGATCTCGCTGAAACCACCGTCCCCTGAGTTTACGTTTTGCCATCCAAAACCAACCAGGGCCTGGGCCGTAGCCGGCGATCCATTTCCCTGGGCGCCGCCAAGCAGAGTGTTGGCGTCAGTCGGATGTTGAGCAAATGCGACGAACTGAGTCATGGATCCCAGAGTCTGGTTCAGGCTGTCGAATTGATTGCTCGATCCGCAATCGCCGCTGGTGAGGCCAGTGTATCCGTCGAGGGCGCGGTAGGCGCCGCCGTCGTTGGCGAAATACAGGAGCGACTTTCCATTGACCACCAGGGTGTCGATCGCGTGCTGTGCCGGATGCACATGCGCCAGCGCGCCCAAGTTCGGGCCGCATCCGAATGCATGCGTCAGATTTAGAAAAGTGTTGGGGCCATTGCATGCGGGGGACTGGCCATTGAGGCTGCACTTGTAGAGATTGACTGTGCCCGCGTACAAGTCCGTTGCCGTCGCGCCATTCGCTGCGGCGCTCAGGGTCAGGTTGTATGCGCCGTCTTCCGTGCCGCAGCCGCCCAGTGAATCTCCGCAGACAGCAATGCCGGTGGTGGAAATTTGTGTCCAGGAATTGCCGCCATCCAAGGTTTTCCAAATCCCTTGATCGTTGTCGTTGGCGTCGACATACCAGGCGTACATCTCGTTGCGCGCAGGGACCACGGCCAGCGCGCCGCGATAGATTGGGCAGGCTTGCGAGGTTGCCGGGGGGCACGCAGCCGCAGTCAGACCCGGACCGGGCTGATTGGGGAGGCGCGCCCAGTGACTGCCATCGGTTGAAATGTAGAAGCCGTGCGCGCGCACGGCAGCCAGAAATATTCCAGCTGCGTCGTTATAGGCCACGCTGGTTACAGAGTCAGGTGTAGTTCCCGTTCCAGAGTCCGTGATACTGGCCAGATTCCAGGAAGCGCCGCCATCGGTTGAAGCGTAAATGCCAAGGTTCGGCGATGGGGGATTGGCCAGTCCCTCGATCAGGCCCTGAGAAGCGCCCGCCACCGCAGCCACAGCCAAGTTGGGATTGGCTGTACTAAAGGAAATACTACTGAAGCCAAGCCCTGCGAAGGGGTGCGTGCCGCTGGCATCCTGGGAAATCAAGTTCCAGGTTGAACCGCCGTTGCTGGAGCGCAAAATCCCCAGTCCGTAGTAAGAATCGGTGGAGCTGTTGGTCTCACCCGTTCCCACCAGCACCACGCTGCGCGATGGATCGGGATTGTTGGATTGGGGCTGGATGGCGATTGCTCCCACCGCGAGTGTAGGTTGATCGTCGATGAGAGGCGTCCACACTACATTTGCCGGATTTGGGGCGGCGGCATTGCTGGATTTCCAAACTCCGCCGAATGCGCCTCCCAGGTAAACCGTGTTGCCGCTGGGATCAGAGCGGTCGATGACCACCGCGGTTGCGCGCCCAGATACCCACCCATAATCCTGCTGTCCGAAGCCACTGGCGTCGGATGCAAGCGGTGAAGGCCCCAGAGGCTGCCATATCCGTGGAACGACGTCCGCCGCGCCCAGGGTTGTACGGGCGCGGGTCATGGGAGGGAGTTTCCTCAGCTGCAACTTCTGTTGGTAGGCACGCAGGCGCAACTCCGCCGCAATCTGGCCCGGGACCACTCTGCCGTATCGAAACCAAGCATCTCGGGCTTTCGATCGGTCCCTCCTGGGTTGTGTTCTTGGACTCTGTCCGAGTGCAGCCGCCACTGTGAACAACAAGCCAGCAAGTATGAAACTCTTGAACGAAGACATGGTAGAAACGCGGAAGACGCTACTTCCAAGACAGCAGAACACGAACCATTTCAGGATCAAAGCGAACGATTGCTGGCGGCGCTGGATTCAGTCCCCGAACGGGAATGGCCGGCCTTCCGATGGCTGCGAAGGTGGATACCACCAAAGTGGGTAGGTCTTCGGGGAGTGGTATAGAATGCTAGCCATTCCGGCTGGAACAGCAATTCAGTCTGGAGTTTCTCAACCGGTCCCCTGGCAGTTGGCACTCGATCCAACAAACGTACGTCAGATACCTGAACACAATGGAAACCACGCCCTTAGAAGGTGTAACGGCCCCGGCGAAGCCACAAGCCTCCCTAAAAGTAATCGTCGCAGTAGTCGCTTTGGCGATTTTCACCGTTCTCATTACCTGGCGCGCTCGTGTTCTGGAAAAGAGCCTGGAACGCGAAAGTCAACAACCCGCCTTGGTGGACCAGGTGGCCCCCGATTTTACGGCCCCGGCACTGGATGGGCGAATGGTTTCCCTGGCAGATTTCCGCGGGCAAAAAAACGTGGTGGTCAGCTTTTGGGCCAGTTGGTGCGGCCCCTGCCGCATGGAGATGCCCGGCCTGGTGAAGTTTTATCAGGGCCATCACAGCGCCGCGAGCGATTTTGAAATTCTGGCGGTAAGCATTGACGAAGACCCCAAAGATGCCCAGGATTTTGCGGAGGCGCAGAAGCTGAATTTCCCTGTCCTGCTCGATCCGAAATCGAAAGTGGCGGATGCGTATCAAGTGGATGGCATCCCCACGATGTTTGTGATCGACAAGCGCGGCAAGATTACTTACGGGCACTCCGGTTTTGACATGGCCATGGACTATCAACTGCTGCGCGAACTCGGGATCAAGGACAACAAATCCGGGGAAGGAGCCGCAGGTGGCGACGCCGGCAATTGAGTTCTCGGGGGTGACCAAAATCTATCAGCGGCGCTCCCAGGCCCCTGCGCTTTCCGGAGTTTCTTTTCAGGTGGCGAGCGGTGAGGTTTGCGCTTTTCTCGGCCCCAATGGCGCGGGGAAGACGACCAGCATGAGCATCCTCATGGGGTTCCTATTTGCCGACCAGGGAGAGGCCCGGGTCTTCGGCTGCGAGCCGGGGGATGTCCGCGCAAAGGCCCGAATCGGATTTCTGCCGGAGAATTTCGCGTTCTACCGCTATCTCAATGCGGACAAGCTGCTGCAATTTCATCTGCGCCTGAGTGGCCGGCAACTATCGGATCGCAATGCACTGATCGCGGAATTACTGGCCCAGGTCAAACTGGACGGTTTTCCCCATCTGAAGATTGGAAAATACTCGCGCGGGATGGTGCAACGCCTCGGAATCGCTCAGGCCCTGCTCGGTAATCCCGATTTGCTCGTGCTCGACGAGCCAACCTCCGGGCTGGATCCTGCCGGGCGGAAGGAAGTGCGGGACCTCATCCTGACGCTCAAGGCCGAAGGCAAGACCATCTTCCTGAGTTCCCATATCCTCTCGGAAGTGGAACAGATTTGCGATCGCGTGATCATCATCGATCGCGGCTACCTGGTCCGCGCTGGGGCACTGCAGGAAATGCTGGCGGAAGGCAACCGGGTGGAGATCGTGGTGGACCAGTTGCCGGAGAGTCTCGAACCGGCGGTGAAAGAATTGGGCGTAGTCATGGAACGTGACGCGCGCCACGTGCGCCTGGTTGCCGATACCGCACAAAAGCGAGCGGTGGTGGAGATGTTGTGGACAGGCGGTTGTGATGTGCTCAGCCTCACACCCATGAGGAGTTCGCTCGAAGAAATGTTCCTGAAGCTAGTGGGGACGGGAGGCGCGGAATGAAAATCCGCACCATCGCTTTCAGCACCTTCGGGAGCTTCCGCCGCAACAAGCTCATCATCCTGTTCTGTAGCATCTTCCTGTGCATCGTGCTGCTTATGATGACCCCGCTGCTGGCCTATAAGGCCATGATCAACACTGCCAATGCCCAGCAGATGCGGGGAATGATCCTGAACGAGGTCACAGCTGTGATCTCGATGGTCAGCGGTTTTGGCAGCCTGTTGGCGGCCTGGGCGGCGGCGGATTCGGTAGCCAGCGAAATGAAGTCGGGGACCATTCTGGCGGTGATGGCCCGTCCGCTTCACCGCTGGGAATTTCTCGCCGGCAAGTATTTAGGCGTCCTCATGCTCATGGCGGTCTATGTGTTGGCCATGTTTGGCGTGACGCTCCTCATGGCGGGGATGGGCGGCCAGCGTTTCCACGCCTCCATCTGGACCTTGCTGATCTACCCCATGGTGCGTTATGCCATCTGGTCCGCCCTCTCGATGTTTCTGGTGACCGTGCTGCACCCGCTTTTTGTAATGGGCATCATTTTGTTGGTGGCGACATTGGTCCAGATCTTTGGCTCGGCCACCAGGCTGGTTCCGGACTGGGTCCGCCTGCCAGTGCACCTGTTCCTGCCCTTGACCGACCTGCTTTCCGAAACCCGGTTCATGGCGATTACAAGGGCATCGGTGCGGCCCTATTTGTGGACCAACCATCTGATCGCCTTGGCGTATGGGCTTGACTATGCCCTGGTATGTTTCCTGTTGGCCATCTGGGTGTTTCAGCGGCGCGGTCTTTCGCGCGAGTAGTTGGTCCAAAGGGGGGGCGAATTATTCGTATCTTAGAGCTTCGATGGGATCGAGCCGGGCGGCTTTCTGCGCGGGATAAAAACCGAAGAAAATTCCCACCGCCATGGAAAAGATCACGGCGGCCACGATCGCAATCGGTGAAACCAACACCGACCAGCCGAGTGTCCGTGTAATCAGGAAAGAAGAAGCCACGCCCACCAGGATCCCGATCCCCCCTCCAAACAAGCTGAGCACGACCGCCTCGATCAGGAACTGCTGTTGTACATCCGATTCGGTGGCGCCGATCGCCATGCGAATGCCGATCTCGCGGGTGCGCTCGGTGACCGAGACCAGCATGATATTCATCACTCCAATGCCGCCCACGATCAGCGAGATGCTGGCGATAGAGGCGACCAGGATGGTGAACAAGCGCGCGTTCTGATCGGCCAAGTCGGCGACGTCGGCCAGGTTGCGTACAAAAAAATCGTCGTCCTGACCGGGGCGAATCCGGTGCCGGTCACGCAACAGGGATGCGATTTGTTGTTCCGCGGTGTAACTGGCGGGCTGGGATACGGCGGAAACCACAATCCAGCGCAGCCAGGGCTGGCCGGTGATTTTCTTTTGCAAGGTGGTGATGGGAACGAAGATCACGTCGTCTTGGTCTTGCCCGCTGGCGGCCGATGTTCCTTTGGGCTGAAGCAGCCCAACCACGCGAAAAGGCAGATTGTTAATGCGCAGGGTCTCGCCGAGCGGGTCGGTTGCCCCGAACAGATTCTTTCGTACCGTCTCGCCAATGACCGCGACGTTCGCCGCCAGGCTTACGTCATCCAGCGAGAACGGGCCGCCTTCGGCAAAAGGCCAGGTGCGGATGTCGAAATACTGCGGCTCGGTGCCGTTTACGTTGGTGGACCAATTGTCGTTGCCAAAGACGACCTGGGCCGAGGCCTGACCGCCAGGCGCGGCGTCTTTGACGGACGGACACTCGCGTTTGATGGCCGACAAATCGTCGTAGACCAGCGTCTTGGTTGCGCCCCAACCCATGCGCATGCCGCCGCGATTGACCGTTCCGGAAGCCACAAACAGCATATTGGATCCCATGGCAGCAATCTGCTGCTGCGCCTGCTCCTGCGCCCCCTGGCCCACGCTGACCATGGCAATGACCGCGCCCACTCCAATGATGATGCCCAGCATGGTGAGGCTGGAGCGCATCTTGTTGCGCGCCAGGGCCCGCAGGGCGATCCGGATTATGGCGAGTAAATCCATATTTTTGCTACGCGGCTCGCGGAGGCGCGGCATTAATCTTTCCCAGTTTTACCAGCCGCGCCACAATCGACGGCACCGTGCGATTGTGCGCCTTGGCGATATCGTGGAAGTCTTTTCCGTTGCGCACTTGCTCGCACACTTGCGCATCTTCCGCGCGGGTCCACGCGCGAAATGCGTTTGCCGGCTTTCGCTGCTCACGTTTTTGTTCTTGCACCAGCGCGCCGATCGCCCGATTCAGGGCCTTGATCACCAGTGGCCTGCGACAGGTCGAGTTCTCCTCAAGATTTTTGCCGGTTTCGGGATCGACTCCGTTGGCTAACGCGCGCACGATTTTTAAGGTTTCTGGAATATCCATGGACGCACCTCCTCGGGCGACTATGGTAGAGGAGATGGCTGGCCGGATTATGTGACATGTGAACATTGCAAACCTAACTCGTTCCAGATCGGGAATCGGCAGCGCCGCCGCTACTAGTCCTCCACGGCTGGCATGTTCTTCAATACCTCCGCCGCCACCGGCCGGTTGCGGACCGTCTCATCCTTGCGAATCTTGCCGTCGCGAAATTGCAGGCTGCGCTTGGCAAACTGGGCGATGTCCGGCTCATGCGTGACCAGCACGATGGTGAGTCCTTCGTGATTCAGGCGTTGAAAGATATCCAGGATCTCGACCGAAGTAC
>CAZETZ010000027.1:23729-29813 GCA_964514735.1 uncultured Acidobacteriaceae bacterium
GGTGAATGGTTGAAAAGACAGGGGGTGGGCGTTTTGGGTTTCGTGGTGTGAAGATTTTCCAGGTTCTGGACCGAAGAACGGCTGCCCAGGTTACCGTTGGGCTCATCCGCGAGAAGAATGGCGGGACGATTCACCAAGCCGCGCGCGATGGCGACGCGCTGCTGCTGTCCGCCCGACAACTGCGAAGGGAAGTGGAGCGTGCGTTCACCCAGTCCCACCAGTTGCAACGCGTCCATGGCCCGTTTGGCGCCCTCCGCCTTGCTGATTTGCGCGTAGAGTGTGGGAAGCTCGACGTTTTCCAGCGCCGTCGTGCGGGCCAATAGATTGAATCCCTGAAAAACGAAGCCGATCTTCCGGTTGCGTATCGCGGCCAATTCTTTCTTGCTCAGCTGTGAAACCTCCGTGCCCTCGAGTATGTAGCGGCCGGTCGTAGGCTTATCCAGGCAGCCGAGGATATTCATGAAGGTGGATTTGCCGCCACCGCTGGCCCCCATCACCGCGACGAATTCGCCGCGCTCGATGGTGACGCTTACTCCGCGCAGGGCATGCACGCGAGTTTCGCCGAGCTCGTAGTACTTGTGGACGTCTTCCACACGAATGACCTCGAGAGCTTGTGTGGATGGGGTGGATGCGAGCTCGGTCTGGGAAAATGTGGCCATGGTTAACGGCCTCTCGGGCCGCCGGCCAAACCGGGCGGTCGTCCTCCGGAAGCTGACGCGGTCGTGGCTCCGGTGACTAATTCGTCTCCGGCGCTCAAACTCCCCTTCATGATCTGAGCGACTTCGGTGGTGGTGTGGTCGGTGATTCCGGTGCGAATGCGTACTGGTTCCAAGGTTTTGTCGGCGCGAAGCTTCCATATGACGGAAACATCGGTGCGCGGGGTCCTCGGCGGCGCGGCCGCTCCACCTCCGGTTCCACCCTGCCCGCCGGCGCGTTTTTCTACGTTTCCACCAGGACTGGCTGGCTGCCCCTGCTGGTCTCCGGAGACCAATCCATATTGTTTGTACAAGGCGCGCACCTGGTCCGCGGTCAGGTCGGGCTTGTAGCGCAATGCGCCGTTCGGGACGCGCAACACAGCTTGCGCGTTCGCCACCGGAATACTGATGTATGCCGTCATTCCCGGGAACAGCTTCAAATCCGGATTGTCGAAGTCAATGATGGTGTTATAAGTTACGACGTTTTGCACGGTGGTGGCATTCATGCGAACTTGCGAAACTTTGCCGGTGAAGATGTCTTTGGGGAAAGCATCCACCTTGAAAGTGACCACCTGGCCGGTCTTGATCATTCCCACATCGGACTCGTCAGTTGCCGCGTAAACCTGCATCTTGGTCAGGTCCTGCGCGATGGTGAACAAGGTTGGGGCCTGCAACGAAGCGGCAACCGTTTGGCCAACGTCCACGTTACGGGCAATGACGGTGCCGTCAATGGGCGCGCGGATGGTGGTGTAATTCAAATTGGTTGCTGCCAGCTTGACGGCAGCATCTTTCTGTTGCACCTGGGCCGCGGCCTGGGTCACCTGTGCCTGCGCGGCGGAAACCGCGGCTTCATTGGTGTCCGTAGTGGCTTTTGCCAAATCGAGTTGTTGTTGGCTGAAGACGCCTTGTTTGGCCAGCGAGACCGTACGCTCATAATCGGTACGGGACTGTAGCGCTGTAGCCTTCGCTTTTTCCAAGTTTGCCTGCGCCGCGACCAGGTTCGCTTTGGCGTTGGCGGCGTCGGCCTGCGCCTGCAACAAGTTCGCCTGAAACAACGCGGGATCAATCTGCGCGACGACCTGGCCCTTTTTGACGCGTGAGTTGAAATCGGCGAACAGCTGGGAAATGGTCCCTGAAACTTGCGAGCCTACCTGCACGGTGGTCACGGCGTTGATGGTCCCGGTAGCCTCAACCAATTGGTGAATGTCTCCCTGGTCGGCGGCGGCGGTGTAGTACTCCGTCTTCTCCCCGCCTTGGAGCTTGAAGGCCGCGAAGATCCCGATCGCAGTGACGACTAGCACGGCGATCACCCAATGCCGCTTCAATACTTTCACTCGGTCCTCGATTTCTTCACTAGGAATTGAACTACGTTCTCCGTCGATCTACCAGTAAAAACCCGCTCTGGAGGGAAAAGCTTCGCGGCGTTCCGGGCATGCAATCGCTCATCTGGCGAGCCACCTTTCCAGCGTATCCGCTTAATTCAATGGTACATTTTGAGGCGCCGCCTCTCTCAGATTTGTTGAGAGGTTTACAAAAATTTACCTTGTATTGATTTTCCCAAGGGAATGCGAATGGATTGGCAGGCTTTCTGGCTGACAACTCGGCTGGCGATATTGGTTGCGGGCCTTCTGATTGTGATCGGGCTGCCCATCGCCTACTGGATCGCATTTTCGCGCTGGCGCTGGAAGTTTCTGGTGGAAGCGGTGGTCGCCTTGCCAATTGTTCTGCCCCCAACCGTGCTGGGATTTTATGTGCTGGTGGCGATTGGATCGCACAGCCCGCTGGGACGGTGGTGGCAATCGCTTACCGGGCATGGTTTGGCATTCACCTTTGAAGGTTTGGCGATTGGTTCGATTGTGTACAGTCTGCCGTTCGCGGTCCAGCCTTGCGCGGCCGCGTTCGCCGGCGTGGACCCGCGGCTCATGGCAGCTTCTTCCACGTTGGGCGCCTCGAAGCTGCGGACATTTTTTCGGGTCATTCTGCCGTTGTCGATTCCGGGCGTGGTGACGGGTGTGGCCCTGAGCTTTGCGCACACGATGGGAGAATTCGGGGTCGTGCTGATGGTAGGGGGCAACATTCCTGGGGTAACAAGAACTGTTTCCATCGCCATCTACGATCGCGTGCAGGCATTCGATTTTGTCGTGGCCAACCGGACCGCCGCCGGGCTTCTGCTGCTCTCTTTCTTACTGCTTTCGCTGGTCTATGCCGTAAACCGGAAAGCGTGGACGATTTGGCCATGGAGGTAGCTCAATCCGGAAGGAATAGCGCAAGCCCAGTCGCGGTTTCATCTGGAGCGACAAACCTTGAGCTTCGCATTGCAAAACAACTTTCCTCGGAAGAGCGGTCCTTCAAATTGGAAGTGGCGTTTACTGCCAGAGCGGGAATCTCGATTTTATTCGGGGCCTCCGGGGCGGGGAAAACCACGCTCCTGGATTGCATCGCTGGACTGTCGACGCCGGATTCCGGGCGGATCGCGATTGGCGGTCGAACACTGTTCGATTCAGATCTTAAGGTCAATCAGCCAGCGCATCGGCGCAAGGTCGGCTATGTGCTCCAGGACCTTGCGCTCTTCCCTCATCTGACCGCCGAACAAAATATTTGTTACGGGCTTTCAAAGTTGACCGCTGCGGCGCGTTCTGAACTCTGCGCTGCAATCCTTGCGTCCTTTCGCATTACCCATCTCCGCGCCCGCCGGCCGAGAGAAATATCCGGCGGCGAGCGCCAGCGGGTGGCTCTGGCGCGGACCCTGGTCATTGATCCTTGCGTCCTGCTACTGGATGAACCGCTCGCGGCCCTGGATGCTCCAACCAAATCTAAGATCATCGAAGACCTGCGCGCGTGGAATGAAGCCCATCGCGTCCCCATTCTTTACGTGACCCACAGCCGGGATGAGGTTTTTGCATTGGGGGAACGGGTATTGGTGTTGGAGAATGGAAAGACCATCGCCGATGGCGCGCCCCATCAGGTGATGACGGCCCCCCGCCAGGAAATGGCGGCCAGCCCGCTTGGTTTCGAAAATATCTTTGACGCCACCGTTGCCTCGGTCCATGAAGACCGAGGCACCATGACTTGCCGGCTCGCCGGCAGCCAAGTGGAACTGGAGACTCCGCTGGTGAAAGCGGACGCCGGTTCAGCCTTGCGCGTTGGAATCCAGGCGGGCGATGTGCTCTTGGCTACTTCGCATCCTGACGGCATCAGCGCGCGAAATATTATTCCGGGGAAGATGGTGTCTCTCGCGCAGCGCGACGTGATTGCCATTGCCAAGGTGAATTGTGGGGTCGAGGTGGAAGTGCACCTCACTCTGGCGGCGCGAAACGCTTTGCATCTGCAACCCGGCCAGCCGGTATGGCTGATCGTGAAGACGCACTCCTGTCATCTGATGCGTAGATAGTTGCGGCTTTGGCTTCCACAATCTGGCGCATTTCAATCACAGCTACCCATTCCCCCTGCCGCGCTTCGCGGAAGACGATATCGCCGGCCAGGATTTGTGCCGCCGCGGTCGGGGGAACGTCACGGTGATCGTCGAAGAAACGTATTTTGAGGCGCTCCCACGCAGGCCAGCTACGCAGCAGAGGGTGTGGCGGATCGTACTTGGTGGAAAAGAGCAGGGCCACGTCAAACCGTGAACGGGCGTCGGCGGCAGACAATAATTGTTCCAGGCGAAAATCCTCAATCCGTATCACCCGCAGCGGGCGAGTCACATAGCCGAGGGAGGGATGTGTCAATTCATCGCTGGCCGGCCATGCCGTCAACACGCTGGCCATGGGATATCGCGCTTCGAGAAAATGTTCGGCGTCCTCATGCAGCTCGATGTAGTCGTGGTACGCAAGGTTGTCTTCCGGAGAAAACACGTAGGGTGGATTGACGAAGAGTGCAAGCGCGAATCCGCCCACAACGACGGCGACAACCCAGCGCCACATCTTTACCCGGCGCCATAGGGTGGAAATAAAAACGAGTATGACCAGCGGAACTGCCGGAAGCATATACCGCGCTAATACTGCTCCACCGATGACCGCCATCGAGATAACATAAGCCACCACCACCGCCAGAAAAGCAAATTGCACGTCCAGGGCGATCCGCGGGCGCTCTTGGCCGTCATCTTGCAAAGGCGGCAGCCACATGGCCAGCACTCCGGACGCAGTCAGCAGGAGCAAATTCATGTAGCCGAACATCTGCCCCAGACGCAACAAGACGGCGAGTAGGATGCGCAGGGGATGCAGTGTCGCTTGCACGTTGTAGCGCAGAAACTCCGGGTTGCCGAATATGAATCCCGTGCGGAGATCGTGATAGCCGTACCAAAGCGCCAGAGGCAGAATCGGAAAGGCCAGTGAAACTAGAAGAGACCTGGAGGGCGCGGATGCGGCGGGACCGGTGCTCGATTTTCTGTCCCGCAGGGTCCGCAGGACCTCCCAGGCCGCCAGGGCAGCAGGGGCAAGGACCGCCGTTTCCTTGGTCAGCACGGCCCATGAGAACCATGCCGCTGTAGCCGCGCCCCGTCGCTGTGCATAGGCGTTCAATCCCCAGAAGGTAAAACCAGCCGCTGCCAGATCCAGGTGCGCGAGCGAGCTCTGCGCAAAAAATACCGGGTATAGCGCGGTACAGAGGACGGAAATCATTGCAATCTCAAGGGTGGCGATGGTTTGCGCCAAACGAAACAGGCCCAACAGCGCAAATGACGACATGAGCAACATTGCGGTCCGGGTGACCAGTGGGGTGAAGCCGGCGAGCTTCCACGCCAGCGCCAGGTAAGCCATCACCACCGGGGGGTGCGCATTGGAAACCGTGGTGTGCGGAATTGGCGAGCCGGTGAGGAACAAATCATGCGCGGCCGGGACGTAATATCCAGCTTCGTCCCAAAAATAGGGCAATTTCAACAAGGAAATATGCAGGGCGAGTAAAACCAAAAAAATCAAAGCCAAAACGGGCACTGAGCCGATCGGAGAGCGTCTGTTGTCTGCGGCAGGCACGACGATCAGTTGATCTGTCCTGGAGTTGCCATGCGTGGATCGAGTTTGATCTCACCGAACGCATTCTCGTAACTGGTGACGTTTTGCTGAAGGATGGAAACCAGCGCCTTGGCCTGCTGAGGGCTGAGGTAGATGCCCTGAAAATTCCGCATTTCGACTTGGTTTTCACTCTGTTGCTCCATGGTGCCAAATACCAGAAAAAAGTCCCAGACGCTGACCCGCACCTGCACGCTGTTGGAATAATTCTCGCGATAAGCTTCGGTTTGGACCAGTTTGATGTTGGGTTGAGTTGGATTGATCATGGCGTATGTAGTGTAGCGGTATCTGTAGAAATAAGGGAAGTCATGCAGGAGGTTGGGTAGTGGTGCAGTTTGAGAGAAATGCTACGTATCAGGGCAGTGGCTTTTAGCCCTGCCGTTTTT
>CAZETZ010000028.1:0-27826 GCA_964514735.1 uncultured Acidobacteriaceae bacterium
ATCCGGCCAGCGTAGGCGGCTCGGGTAAGGAAAACAGCACCCGCGACGCCCGCAACGTCCAACTGGGAGCGAAGTTCTACTTCTGACGTTCTTCGTTCAAAACAGCGCCGCATTCTCTTCGGAGAGTGCGGCGTTTTTCTTGCTGCTAGACTTGTAGTGGGAGCGATGATGAGGCAGTTCGCCGTCCGTTTCTGGATTGCTGTCTTATGCTTGGGGGCTTGCGCCGTCGCCGGGGCTTCCACCCCGACCCAGGCAATGTTCGAAGGCGCCGAGCAGGCGCTGAAAGCGGGGGACTATGCAGCTGCCGAGAGCGGCTTTCGCAAGGTGCTAGTGGCCGAGCCTGGGAATCTGGGCGCGCTGGGAAACCTGGGTGTAGTTTATTCGCGCACCAACCGCTTTGCCAAAGCCATTGAAGTTTACCGGCGGGGTTTGCAGGTTAGCCCGCGTGATCGGGGTTTTCTGCTGAACCTGGGGCTGGTGTATCTCAAGCGTGACGATTACGCTCATGCGCTCCCCTACTTCCGCCGCTTGCATGCGATCCAACCCAAGGATTTGCAGGCTTCCACACTCCTGGCAACCTGCCTGGTGTTTGGCGGGCAACCTGCGGCCGCCGTGGCCCTGCTAAAACCGTTGGCGGAGAAACAGCCGGACCCGGCCGGCTTATACCTGTTGGGTGTGGCTTATTCCCGCGCCGGCCAGGCTGAAGCCGGGGAGCGGGTGTTTAACAGACTGTTGAGCAACGCGACCACCAAGGCACAAGCCAACTTCCTGCTGGGCCAGGCCTACTACGATTCCAGCCGTCTGGAAGAGGCGGTACAAGCGTTCAAGGACACCTTGGCCGCCGATCCCGCCTTCCCTGGAGTGCATCGCGAACTGGGAAAGGTATACATCACGCTGCATCAGAATGAGGACGCCGAGAAGGAGTTAAGATTGGCGTTGCAACAGGACCCTTCCGATTCGAGCGCAACCTACTTTATGGGAGCGCTGTTGGTGCAGACCGAACAATACTCCCAGGCGGTCCCGTACCTGGAGCAGGCCCGTAAGCAGGCGCCCGATTCCTGGGCGTCGGTCTTCTACCTGGGGAAAGCAAAGCTGAAGTTGGATGACAAAGAGGCGGCCATCCCGCTGTTGCAGCAGGCCGCTGAGATGAATCCCGACGATCCGGCGATCTTCTATCTACTGGCGACCGCATTTCGCTCGATGGGACGCTATGACGAAGCCAAGCAAGCCCTGCGCCGCGTGAATGAACTGCACAGCAACAGCCTCGACGCCGAGAAGCGCGCTCTTCGCGATGCCAATGTTGTGGGTACTCGATGATGGATCGTATCCAGGCATTCGCTTTTCGCCGCCGGGTCTCCGTCTGCCTTCAGGTCCTGGCCGGGACCGCCCTGCTGATCGGTGCGGGAGGTTGTCCGCAGGTGTCCGCCCAGGGCATGTCCCAGGGGATTGCCCAAGGCTCGGCCCCTCCACCCGGGGTCAAAACCATCAAGTGCAAGGACCGCCCCATTCCGCAATTGGAAGACATCACCGAAAAAGCAGGCATTCATTTCGTCCATGCGTCGGCTCCGGACAATCGTTACATTGTCGAATCCATGAGCGGCGGCGTGCTGCTTCTGGATTACGACCGCGATGGCTGGCTGGACATTTATTTCACCAATGCGCCTTCGGTCGAGATGGCCAACCGGGGGAAAAAAGCCCGCAGCGCGCTCTACCACAATAATCACGATGGCACTTTCACCGACGTGACCGACAAAGCCGGAATCGCGACACCGGGCTTTGCCATGGGCGGAGCGGTGGGAGACTATAACAATGATGGCTGGCCGGACATCTATGTGACCGGCCTGGGCGGAAATGTTCTCTATCGGAACAATGGGGACGGCACGTTTACCGATGTCACTGCCCAGGCGGGGGTTGCCGAGGGAAGGTGGTCCACCGGCGCCGCGTTTGGCGATTACGACGGAGACGGGTTTGTCGACCTCATGGTCGCCAACTACACCGAGTTCGATCTCAAGCACCCTCCGGTTTTTGGCAACGGCTTTACCTGCAAATTCATGGGCGTGGATGTGCAATGCGGCCCCCGCGGGCTGAAGGGCGCAGGCGACACCTTGTTTCACAACAACGGGGATGGCACCTTTACCGACGTTTCCAAAAACGCAGGCGTGGACGACCCGGACGGATACTACGGCCTGAGCGTGGTGTGGGCGGACTTTAACAACACCGGGCGGCCGGACATCTATGTCGCCAACGACTCCATGGCGAACTTTCTTTATCGCAATGAGGGCAAGGGCAAATTCACCGATATCGGAATGGAATCGGGGACCGCCTTGAGCGAAGACGGGCATGAGCAGGCATCGATGGGGATTGCGATCGGCGATTATCTGCACACCGGGTTTCCCTCGCTTTTTGTGACCGACTTCGCTCACGACAATACCCCCTTGTACCGCAATGACGGAAACTGGAATTTTCAGGATGTTTCCTACCAGGCAGGGGTCGGCTTACCCTCGGTCCCCTGGGTGAAGTGGGGGGACGCGTTTGTGGACCTGGACAATGACGGCTGGTTGGATGTGATCGCCGCCAATGGCCATGTTTATCCACAGGTGGACTCCATGCCATCCGGGGGAAGCTATCGCCAGCCGACTCTGATGCACATGAATCAGAAAGACGGCACCTTCTGTGACGCAAGCGATCAGGCCGGTCCTGCCTTGCAGCAGAAACACGTTTCCCGCGGGCTCGCCGTCGGCGATTTATTTAACGATGGCAATATGGATGTGGTGATTGAAGATTTGATTGGCGCCCCGCTGCTGTTGCGTAACCATGGCATACCGGGCCGGCACTGGGTGAGCTTCGAACTCGCGGGGACCAAAAGCAACCGGCTGGCCATTGGCGCACGGCTGAAAATTGTGGCCGGTGGCATGACACAAACTGAGGAGATCCACAGCGGCGGCAGCTATCTTTCACAAAATGATTTTCGCGTGCATTTTGGGCTGGGTTCAGCCACTAAAATTGATCGAGTAGAAATCCGCTGGCCGTTCGGCGCGGTAGAGGTGCTCCAGAATTTAGAAGTAGATCGGTTTTACAATGTTTTGGAAGGCAAAAGGATCGTCGCTCCCGAGCTGGCGAGACCGGTGCCTGGGCCACAAGTCATAACAAAGGAAAATAAGCGGTAAGGATGTCGCACTACCCGTTAAACCACCTATGAGCATCAAGGAAGTCGCTAAACGCGCGGGTGTATCGATTGCCACCGTCTCCCGGACGATCAACGCCCCGGAGAAAGTTCACCCGGGGACCGTCGCGCGGGTGCAGCGCGCCATTGAACGGCTGGGGTATCGTCCGAACTTGACCGCGCGCGCGCTCAAGACCGGGCGCACCAACCTGGTCGGCCTGATTGTCCCTGACCTGGTCCATTCTTTTTTTGCCGAGCTTGCCCGCGGCGTATCCGGAGTGTTGCGGGAAGAGGGCGTCAGCGTCGTGATTACCTCTTCTGAGGAAGATCCGGATCTGGAGCAACAGGCCATTAATCACCTTCTCGACCGGGGGGTGGACGCGCTCCTGATCGCGTCCGTGCAACTGGGAAAAGATACTTTCCAGAAGGTGACCAAACAGAAGGTGCCTCTTATTCTTGTGGACCGCCTGATTCCCGGGCTGTCGGCGAATTTTGTCGGGGTGAAAGATGACACGGTGGGGTTCATCGCCACCGAGCACTTGATCCAGATCGGCTGCCGCAACATCGCGCACATTTGCGGGACACGCATCAGCACCGCGTTGGGAAGGCTGGCGGGCTATAAGCGCGCCCTGAAGGAATACGACATCGCCGTGGACCCAGATTTTGTCGTGGCCGTCGAGAAACAGGACGAATCGGCGGATGTTGCCGGCTACCGGGCGGCGATGAAGTTACTCTCCTTGCCCAATCGGCCGGATGGGATTTTCTGCTTTAATGACCCGGTGGCGATCGGGGCCATGAATGCGGTTCTTACCAAGGGATTGCGCATTCCCGAAGACGTCGCTTTGATTGGCAGCGCCAACCTGCATTTTGACGACGTATTGCGTGTTCCCTTGAGCACCGTTGACCAGTGCAGTGAAATGATTGGCCAGCGCGCCGCTTTGTTAGCCATCAATCTGATCGAGACAAAGTCCTCGGTTTCCCCCAGGACTGTCTTCCTGCCTCCTAAAGTGGTGGTAAGAGAATCCACCCGCAGGCCGAATGCGGAACCATCGGGATTGCCCCGGAAAACTTCCGGAACTCACCTTGCCTCATAGAAACCAGAGGATCTTAAGGGTTCACGAGCATTTGTTTTCCTGAATACTGTACGACTTTGTCGGGGTTGCCGGTGGCCCCACTCCCGGCGCCATGGTTTTTGCCGACCACCACAATTCTGAAACTCCGGTTCTGGAGCATGCCCGGAAATCCGCCTTGGCGGTCGCCGATGGTCAGTGCTTTCCTGGCGTCGTCCCAGTGAAATGAGATCAGGGCGTACGCGCCCTTCTCATAGTTGTAGTTGTCATTCTCGTCTTCGTAGAGTATGAAGTCGCCGTCCGCCCCACCATAGACGCGCAGCTCGATCGGATCTTCTGCCTTTTCGCTGGACCATTGTTTATCCGGACCCATCGGCACGATCGATCCCGCCCGCACAAACAGGGGAATTTGGTCAATGGGCGAAGGCGCATCAAACACCTTTGCTCCATCCTGAACATCTCCACTCCAGAAGTCGTACCACTTGGCTTTCGGCAGATAGAGCCTCCGCGTGGTAGAACCAGGGTCCGTCACGGGATTTACCAGGAAAGCCGGACCATACATGAACTGATCGCCGATGTTGGCAGCGCGCTCGTCGCTGCGGAAGTCCATGACCAGCGCGCGCATGGGAGTGTAATTCTCGCGGGTGGTCTTCCACGCCAGGGAATAAATGTAAGGCAGCAAGCGATAGCGCAGGTTGTCATAGCTGACCAGAATCTGTTGCGCCTCCGGTCCGTACGACCAGAGTTCGTTCTGATTCGTGGTCCGGGTTCCGTGCACGCGCAAAATCGGATTGAAGGTGCCGAACTGGAACCAGCGAATATACAATTCGCGATACGCGGGATCGTTTGGGTTGGCGACCACAAAGCCGCCGATATCCGTCGTCCAATAAGGAAGGCCCGAGAGCGAGTAATTCAACCCGGCAGGGATCTGCTTCTTGAAATACGACCAGGTCGGATTGATATCGCCAGACCAAACCGCAGCAGCATTTCGCTGGCTGCCGGCAAATGCCGAGCGGGACAGGATGAACACCCGCTTCTGGTCCGATGCCGCGCGTTGTCCTTGATAAACGCCCGCGGTTGTCAACAGCGGATACATGTTGACGTAACGGGCGCCGCTGCCCAGCGCGACTTTATTTTCTACCAGGACATTGGTTTCGCGTCCTTCGGTTTCTGGTTCCGTGGTGTCCATCCACCAGGCGTCAGCCCCAATTCTGAACAAAGCGGTGTCAATCAGGTTCCAGTAGTATTTGCGGGCGTCGGGATTGAACGCATCGTAAAGCGCCTGGTCCACCGGATGGAATGAAGGGGCCACCGTCTTTGCAATAAAATATCCCTTCTTGTCCATCTCCTCATAGGTTGCCGTGCCTTTGCGGAAGAACGGCCAGAAGGAAAACATGATGTGGACGTTGTTCTTATGCAGGTCGTCAATCATACCTTTGGGATCGGGATACTTGTCATTGAACTCGGGTTCCCCCATGGTCTTCCACCAGAACCAATCTTGCACGATGTTATCGAGGGGAATGTGCAGATCGCGGTACTTGTGGGCGATGCTCAGAATTTCCTGCTGCGAGTCATAACGGTTCTTGCACTGCCAGAATCCATAGGCCCATTTGCCGAACATGGGTGGAGCGCCGGTCAGTTCCCGGTAGCCGGCGACGATCTGGTCGAACTCCGGCCCATAAATAAAGTAGTAATCGATGACATCCGCAACTTCAGAACTGAGAAACAACGCGCTCAAGAAGCGATTGTTAAACCGGCTGCGCGAAGTATTGTTCCAGAATATTCCGTAGCCGTTGCTCGACAGGACCATGGGAATGGAAATGTTGGTATTGTCCTGGGAGATGTCCACCGCCTCGCCGCGATAGTTCCACACTCCGGCCTGATGTTGGCCCAGGCCGTAGAAACCCTCCATCGATCCCCACAACGTCTCAAAAATCTCCGCGTGGTAGGTGCTCTCGCCATTCACCACGACTGGAGTCATACGACGCTGACTCTCCTCGAACAGTTGCTTGCCGGAAAGATCGGTGAAGTGGAGAGAACCGTTGCTGCGCAGCACGCTGACTTTGAGCTGCGAAGTGGAGAGCGAAATATCCTTGTCTGTGGATTGCATGTTCCACTGGGTTGCGGGCCAGTTGTCCTTGATCACTAAGTATTCTTTCTTGTCTGGAAAAGACCCCGTCGGAGAATAGAGAACGTGAATGATCGAACCCGAGCAGACCTGGAGTTTCAAAGCTCCGGTTTGCAACTGCATGAGGACCCCGTCGGATTGCTGCGTTACGCCGGTCACCGGATTCAGTGGGTTCCACTGAGCGGAGGCAGAGGCCGCGAATAGCAAGCAAGAGCAGGTGATGGAGAGGAAATAACCGAAGACTTTCGCTGCTTGTATTTTCATAAGAGGATTGTGTAATCGTTTGCATTGTAATGTCTTGTTCCCGCAGGGGAAAGCGAAACCATTTCTGGGTCGTGGCTCAGTTTGGTTCCTTTCGGAGTAAAGTTGTTGACGCAGGGATGACAAAAATCTTTACCACAGAGGGCACGGAGTTCCACAGAGCAACTGCACAGAGGCTTGGTTGTTTCCTCTGTGGAACTCTGTGTTCTCTGTGGTTTCGCTTTGCTTTTCGCCGAATCCCCAAACCAAACTGAGCCACTACCCATTTCTGAAATCCGGAAATCCAAACAAGCTTAAAAATATATGGACAGTGTCATATCCTCGGTATAGTGTAAGCGTTTACAACGTTTGCGAAGGGCACAAAACCCACGGATTAGCCTCCGGCTTCCTTCGCAAGATAACGGAAGCAGCTCTTGCTGCTTCCGTTTTTCTTTTTACGCCGGTCTAATTCGACCTGGGAACCCTTCGGGCCTATGGGTTCGGGCCCTTGGCTTGTTGTTCTGCGGTAATTTTGTCCACAATCTGCCGCTCCCGCAGTCCATCCGCCGGACGCTGCAAACGATAATAAAGAGTGGCGAGTTGCACGTGCGGGTCCAGCCATTTCGGATCATCCTTGATTACATCTTCCAGCCCTCGGGCCGCGCCCTCGTAGTCTCCGGCCGCGCTCTTGAGCATGGCCATCTCGTATCGGGCCAAGGTAGAGGAGGGCTGAAGACTCAACGCCTTTTCCAGGTAAGGTTTGGCCGGACCCACATCCCGCCGCTTGTAGAGGATCGCGCCCAAATAGAGATTGGCGTAAAAATCGTCGGCATTCCGCTTGAGAGATTCCCGGAAGGCCGCTTCCGCTTCTTTCACATCGCCTGCCTTGTCGCGTGCGCTTCCGGCCAGAGTGTACACTCCAGGGAGGTTTGGGTTCAGCCGGATGGCTTCGTCAAGATCGGCGCGGGCCTGGTCATATTCGTTGAGTTGCATCAGCGTGGTGCCGGCCAGCAAATAGGCTTCAGCGCTATGCCCGGCTTTCGCGACCCGCTCGACCCTTTCCACTCCATCACGCCGCCGGTTGCCGCCAATCATCGCGTTCCCCAGGATGTATTCCAGGTCCAGATTCCCAGGGTTGGCTTTCTCCAAAGGCTCAAGCAGCGCGATCGTGTCCGCCGGCCGAAGCAGCCGATTGTAGCTGTCGCCTAGAAGGACAGCGATTCGCACCGAATTTGGTTGTTCCTTTTGCAACGGTTCCAGCTCGGCGCGGGCTTTCTCGAAGTCGCCTTTTTTGTAATACGCCAGCGCGATGTTTAACAGGACAGGGTTCTTTTGTGGCACGGCGGGCAGCGCCGCGCGGTACATGGCGATGCCCTCGTCGAACCGACCTTCGTGGACCAGGGCCGCGCCTAGATTTACCTCGGCCTCGGCGTTATTGGGGCGCAATTCCAGCACTCTCCGATAGGCCGTGATGGCGTTCTGAAAATCGCCGCGCTGCTGTGCGTCAATGGCCGCTTTTAATAGCTCGTCTGGGTTCGGCTGTTGGGCTGAGGCAAGACTACACAGGACCGCAATAATAGAAAGGATCGGGCGCATCGATGTCAAGAATAACCCAGACCGCTTCTCGATTCGAGACGGGAAATGGAGAAAATTGCACAGGGCCAAACTACGTGTCGTGCGCAAATTTTGGTTACTACCTGTGCCTTGGAAATCCCCGGATTATTCCACCTTTACCGCAAGGCTAGACTGAGCCATCAGCGTTCCCTGCTGCGCGGTCACACGAATGTCGCACTGTCCCGGATCGGGGGAAAGCTGCAATAGCACCGGAATCGAACCGTCGGCAGCGGGCTGGGGCAGGGTAACCGGCTGACGCGCGACCTCCTTGCCGTCGTGAAAAAGTTGCAGGGTGACTCTGGTATCTTCCGTGGCATCCAGCTTCGCCGGATACACCACGAAGTAAAGACCCACCGGCTTCCCGGATGCGACCGAGTCAACAAAAGTAGGGATCACGCGTCCGTTTTCGATTTCAAACGGGTTCAACGGATTGTGCGGTCCATTCAAAGGTTCGAGACGGTTGACCACTTCCACCGAACTAAGGCTGAGTTTTTTGGCGGCATCCACAAAAACCGAGACCCGCTTGACCGAAGTTTTTTCCGCTTGCTCGTCGGTGACCGCGGTTTCGATCACATAGTGGCCCGGCGGCAGCAGCAATGGCTCAGCGTAGAGAATGCGGTCCTGTTGCGGCTTGACAGAATCGCCCGCCGGCATTTCCCGCGCGAGGTCACGCCCGATTTTGCCGATGATCTCGCCGTCCGCGTTGTGAACCAGCGCTACCAATGCGGCCTGCACGTATGTCTTATGGCTTTTGGGATTCGTCGCCGGTTTTAATCCGGACACAGGGACTTCGAAAGCCAGTTCATAATCAACGCCTTCCGGCTTGGCCCGGAACTTTACCAGAGAAATTTGATAAGGAAATTCGGCCGGGGAAGGACGAGAGTTGATGGCATTCAAGGCCACCGCTTCAAACGGTTGCAAAGGGGACCCGTTGAGGTCCGGCAAAGCGTAGTAACCCTTGCGGGTCTGGACCGTGACCTTGGGGCGAGTAACTCTGACTTCGATCTTGCGAAAATGGCCGTCGTAGTTGGTCGAAGTGGGGGTGTAAGCCAGCTCGTAATGAGTGCGGATGTCCTCCATAATGCGCTGCATTGGAGCCGCAATCTCGTTGGTGTTGGAGATGGGAAATCCGCCGGTTGCTTCGGCCAGTTCCCGCATCGATTGTTGTGTATTAGACACGGCGGTCAATTGCACATCATCATCTTCGTGGTGTCCAATTCGCGGCGAGGCCAGCGATGCCGCGCTCTCGGCGCCGGCCCGTTTCTGTTCTGCAATGGATTCGAGCATGGGATCTTCGGCGGTCAGGCCCCGAGTGTCGATGGTGTAGAAGGACACTCCAGCGCGATTGGCGAAGCCGATCAAATTATCCACGACATCGCGGCGGTTCACTGGAAACGTGATGCCGTCGGCCAGATAGAGGACCACTTTTCGTCCTGGCAGATTGGCTTGGCTTCGCACTAGCTCCCGCAACGCATCCATCGAGTTCATCCCATTGACAAGACTGCTGGCCTGCCGCAGGCCTCCTTCTAGCCGTGCCTGGCTGAGGATCGCGTTCCCCAGGGTGATCGAGACGTCTTGAGAAGCAGCATTGGCGGCGAAAAGCGGGTCCATGGCAATCTGGTTGATGGGGTGAAGCTGGGCATTTCGCACCGCGTCCGCAGTAGCCTGATCGATGCCCGGCGTGGCTAAAATCTTTTCCGCAGTGGCTTGGACCACAGCGTTAGCGGA
Source organism: uncultured Acidobacteriaceae bacterium (assembly GCA_964514735.1). GTDB lineage: Bacteria > Acidobacteriota > Terriglobia > Terriglobales > Acidobacteriaceae > CAWBXL01. The sequence goes on from CAZETZ010000028.1 coordinate 9,944, forward strand.
ACTCGCGACCTGGGCGTTGATCCCCAGTCCGTCTTGAGTGTAAACACCACGCGTCGCCGACTCCACCGCCTTGGCGAGATATTCCTGGTTGGTGGTGTATCCCTGGATCAAGTGCAAGGACTGGCCCAGCCGGTAAACGGTCACGTAGGTATTGGGAAAAGTGTCGCTTTTCAGGAACTCGCGTACGGCCTGGCGGGCGAAATCCTGGTTCAGCGGCGCCACCTGCGCAAATACAATCGAAACAAAATTCAATTGCCGCAGGGCATTCACTCCGGGGTTCGGTGCGGAAGCGGCTGGCCCGGAAGCGGTCGCGGGAGTTTGCGGAGCGTTCTGCGCCTGGACCGCCTTCCGCTCGGTTTGCAGTTGTTCCGCCCCTTGCACATTGCGAAACACCGTGATCTTCTGCTGCACCCCGTCTTCATAAACCGTGACTTCTTCCGGCTTGAGGTCGGTGATCGAGTGGTGATGTTTGTCACGCACAACCACATCGACCAGCACTTCTCGGGTAGTTGTCCGTATCACAGGAACTTGCTCATCCGCTTTGGCGGAGGGTGCCTGGGCTGGTAAGGTTTGGGCGAAAAACACAACGGTCAGGGCGATTGCAGATATCCCAGGGGAAGACATGCGGCCTCACCTCTTTGCAGGGAAGAGTACACCACCTTTGGACTTATGGCTCTTATTTTTTATTCAGTTATGATCAAAGGGACCTAGAACTGGGGGATTTCATCCATGGAATTCCTCCCTTGCGGACAAGGCGGTAACATCCTGGTTAGTGAGGCTTGATGCGAGTAAAAATTTCCTTGTATCTGCTGTTATTTTTGGTAGTTGCATCCCTGGTGGTTGGCCAAGCCCCACGGACTTCCACGCCCACTCCGATGGCTGGTCCCACCCGTCCGGGATCAATTGACGATAGTGGTCTTTATGGTTTTTGGACGGAAATGTCCGATCAGGGCCGCGCTGGCGGTTTTCTGCTGGGAAAACTGCAAGTTGAAGGAGAGCCGCTGTTGTGGGAGCCGATTCCAGTGTCGGTTTTGTGCAATGGGAAACCGGTCTTGACCACCCAGACCGATGCCAAGGGCAACTTTGCTATTCATCCCACCACCGTGCCGGGCATGCCGATTCTTCCGGCACAAGCTAAGCGAGAGATGGAAACGCACTTCGAAGGATGTACCGTGCAGGCGTCTCTCGCCGGTTTCGGTTCCAGCAGCATCACTCTGACCCAGCATAATTTGCGCGATGACCCAACCCTTGGAACCATCACCGTCTTCCGCTCCACCGACCGGGGCAAAGGTACCGCGGTTAGCCGTACTGTCTCTTCCGCTCCGCCGGATGCCGCAAAGTTGTTCGAAAAGGCCCGCAGTGAACTTCTGGATCAAAAAGCAGACAAGGCCCAGCAGGACCTGGAGAAATCTGTGCAGATCTATCCTGAGTTCGCCGAAGCCTGGTACCAGCTGGCGAAGCTCCAGCAGGGAAGCGGACCGCAGGCGGCGCGCAACTCTTATTCAAAGGCCGCGGATGCCGATCCCTTGTTCACTTTGCCTTACGTGCAACTCGCCACTTTGGCTGCGCAAGATGGGAAATGGCCGGAGGTGTTGAAGAATACCAATCACGTACTGGAACTCGACCCCGCCGGCACGGTGAAAATCTGGTACTACAACGCGCTGGCTAATTTTCAACTGGGCAAGGACGGGTCGGCAGAAACTGCCGCAGGCAAGGCCCTGGCTTTAGACCCTTCGCACACCATCCCCAATATCGAACAGCTGATGGCGGTGCTACAGGCAAAGAAGGGAAACTTTTCCGGATCCTTGCAGCACTTGCGGAGTTGTCTGACCTACCTGCCGCAGGGACCGGACGCTGATTTCATCAAGCAACAGATCGCTACTCTGGAACGCCGGCAAGCCGTCGCCAAATGATGGGCCCCTAAACGTTACCTACCGCTTTACGGGCTCACTGCCGAGGATCTTTGTTTTCGCCCCGTAACGCCGGTAGTCGCGGAACACCATTTCGTTCAGGGTTGATTTCTTTCCCTGCTTGAGGCTCGCGGTGGCGTGGACCGGCATTAGGTAATCATGGCTGCCGATCGCGATGTAGTCATAGTCCACGGTCACCGCGGCGGCCTTAATCGATTTGTTGGTGGGCGGTACTTCGGCTTCCAGCGTGATACGCCGTACACTGTTGGCCGAGGGATCCACATAGACGAGACCGTGGAACGCTGGGGCCATTCGCTCGTTGCCTTCGTTAATCACGAAATTAGAGTTCTTCTGGTCGACGTGATAACTGAGGACCTCGACGCTAGTGGTCCCAAGAAGGGCGGTTTCCTTCCACTGAAATTCTGTCTTGGCAGCGTCGCCGAATACGGAGTCCAGCAAAGCGCCAAATTCCCCGCGGTTCGTGGTCCCGTTCATGTCTTCCCGGGTGGCTGTACTGCGATGACCGTTGATTTGTAACGTGGTACGGGTTTCCCTTTGTTCACGAAAGCGCAGTGATTCGGCAATCGTGTCCTGGATCTTCCACTTGCCCTGGCCGGATGCATCGACCGATCGGTCGGTGATTTCGACGCAGATAAAATTAGGCAAGGACTTGGCATATCCGATCGCCCGTTCACGAGTGCTGGAGATCAGGCTTGCCAGTTTTTCCGGAGCCGGCGTGGTCATTACCGTCGGCGGCAACGATGTGATCACGATCGGATGACTGTTCAGGGGTTTGAGCGCGGCGGTTTGATCGCTGGAATCCGGTTGCTCGATGTCCTTGCCCTCCGCGGCCGGAGCTGGCAGGGCATTGGCCGGCGTCGCTGTGCTGGCAAGTTCGGGCCCGCCCACCTGCAGGGAAATGGTGCGTTCTGTAGTGCTCCCGCCCTGGGTGAGGATCGTGGAGATATCGTACTTGCCGGGCGCGAGCGATTTACTCTGGATCGAAGCCATGTAGGGAATGGCCCCGAGCCCGCTGGTGACGCGCAGCGGCAGGGGCATTCTCGCCAGAGACTCGCCATTGCGGCTCACTTCCATTTCCAGATGAGCAATTTCCAAAGCGGAAGGATCGGGATGGACCATCAGGAAGAAAGAAACTTCCTTGGCATCCGGGGCGACACTGCCGGAGAGACTTGGAATCACCTTCCCGTTCTGATAGCGCAACGGCTCCGTCGGGTCCGCTTCCCAAGTGAACGGATCGGTGCGCCGGACCACAGCCAGGTCGCTCAAATATGCGCCGCTGGACGGGACCGCAATCGAGAGATCGGAGCGTTGGGCGGAGATTTTCCCACTCTCGCGGTCCATCACCGCGGTTTCCAGCACGTATTCTCCGGGCGGAGCAATGAAGTGACGCTGCATTGTAATCACCTGGGAGCGTGTATCCGCCTCGGTCTCCATCGCGCCGTGCTGCGGAACATCTTCACTAAAATGCTCAATCACGGCGCCAGACTTGCTTTTGATTTGCGCGACCATCGCCACGTGAAGATTGAACAGCTTGGTATTCACATCTTCCTTCATCTCGACTTCCGAGAGCGGCACTTCAACCACCAGTTCATTGGCATTTCCATCCGGCAATTCTCCCAATCGCAACACCGACGAGTGGAAGTTTATGTTGGCCGGCAGTACCGGCTCCGCCAAGGCGTTGAGTAAAGGGGCCTCAAAGGGGCGGACCGATCCCCCGTTGCTGCCCGGCGGCAATGCGAAATATCCGACCCGCGATTGGATCTTGAGTTTTTCGTGTACGGGCTTGATGACCACCGTGCGGAAACGCCCGTCGTACTCCTGAATCGGCGGAACATAGGAGAGTTCGTAATAATTCGTCAGGTCTTCCAGCAAGCGCTCCAGAGGCTTGCGCGGATTATCGCTGGCGGTAATGTAGGTGCCGCCTGTGCTTTCCGCCAAAAACGCCAGCGGCTCAGTGTGCCCGGACAAACCCTCATTGAGCGCGCGGCTAAACCGGTCGCCGATTTCCGAGGACAGTCCCGGTGTCATCACGCCCTGAGAAACCGAAGTGCCGCTGATCGAATTGCCACTTCCGGAAAGAACGACTTGTTGGCCGCCGCCACCTAGCGCGGACGCGGTTGCCATGTTTCCAAGAACCATCGCGGCTACCAGTCCCTGCCCCGCTTGCGCATTGAATGCGTTTGTATCCACCGAATAGATGCTTAAACCCGCCCGGTTTGCCGACCCAATGATGGACAGCAGTACATCATTCGTGTTGACGTCGGCATGCATGCTTTGGGAAAAATAAATGACGATTTTGCGCCCTTCCATTTGTCGTTCGGTCCGCGAGAGCGCCAACAAGCCCGCCAGCGGCGCCACCATATGCTGGTCCTGGACGATGCGTTGCGACTCCTGGAGCGCAGCCAGCGTGACCTTGGCAATCTGACGCTCGCGCATGCTTATAGCCGCTCCCGACGAATCCGCCCCACTTTGGGACGCAGCGATAAGACGTTTTTCGGTCTCTGCCGATGCTTTCACTGCTTCGGGGGTCCGTTCCGTTGCCCCGGTGATGGCTTTGGTGAGCGCAGCACGGTCGGAAGTAAACTCCTGAAATAATTTGAGCCGCCCATCCACGCCGAGGACGGCAAAGGAGAACCCTTTCTCCGGGACCATCTTCAGCACCTTGCCAGCAATATTGCGGGCATTGGTCGCAGCCGAATTATCGAGCTGATCGAAGACCAGAGTTATGAGCCGCACCGCATCCGCTTGCGGCTCGGCCAGCCGCAGCGAAGAAATTTTTACCGGCACTCCGTTGTCCAGGACCGCGATATCTTCCGGCTTGAGGTCGGGCACCGGCTTGTTTCCCTTGCCGCGCACCACAATGTCCAGCGCAACCTCGTTGGAGTTGGAAGTGATGGTGTGTGTCTCCACACTGGCGGGTACTGGAGTGGTCTGCGCCAGGCCCCAGGCGCTCAAAAACGTGGCCGCAAGCAATAAGAAAAGAGATCGTTTTATCGCTCTGATGTTTTGTTCCGGCTGGGGGATATTCGGATTAATTGTCGTCACGAGAACTCTCCACAGATAAATCGCAGATAGGATACACCGGTTCGAGCATCTTAAGAATATCGTTACTTTAGAATTATCCGCTTATTAATTAGACGGAATCAAACGGGTTTTAGGACAGTTACTCCTTGGCGAAAGGCCGGCCCTTTACGATTCCTTGTCCTTCCCGGATAGTAATAAGTTGGTCCGCCTTTTGATTGGTAAAGGTTTCGCTGGCTCCGGTAGGCCAATGAACTTCGATATCGACTGTAGTTACAGTTCCCAAACCAAAATGCAGACGCCAATCGTTTACTGATAAGTAACTGCTCTGGCTGGCGACACATTGGGCCTGCACCTTACTGCCGTAACGGACCAATACGCGTGACCCAATGGCGCTGCGGTTGCTTTTTGTGCCTTCTAATCTGACTTTGACCCAGTGATTGCCGCTCGGCACATCGTTACGCAGCAAGGATGGGGGCTCATTCGTATTTACGATGAGCACGTCCAGATCCCCGTCGTTATCGAAATCTCCGAAAGCGCAACCCCGGCTGACATGCCGTTCCGAGACACCCGGCCCGGCTTCCTCCCCCAATTCCACGAAAGTTCCGTCGCCTTGATTACGAAATATTAGCCGCGGGTTACGCGTAGGATATTTGGCGTAAACTTTTTCCAGTTCGGGATAAACCGTGCCGGCCACGACGAAGATGTCGGGATAACCGTCGTTATCGAGATCAACCAGGCCAGTTCCCCAACTGATAAAACGCCGTTCCGCGTTCAGTCCGGCCCGCGCGGTCATATCGTCAAACTCCGCTTTCCCATCGTTTTTGTACAGCCCTGTGGCTTGACCCTGAAAATGCGTCTTGACTAGATCGATGTGCCCGTCAAGGTTGTAATCGCCCGCGGCCACCCCCATGCCGCCTAATAATTCTCCTGCGCTGCCCAGGGCGACCCCACGCAGCAGGGCTTCTTCGCGAAAAGTTCCGTCATGATTATTGAGGAGCAGAAAGCTGGGCGTCGAATCGCAGGCTACAAAAATGTCTTGCCACCCATCTTCGTCCGCATCGAAAGCAATCGCAGTAAGGCCATACGACCCTTTGAGCGCCGCGATGCCGGATTCTTTGGAGACGTCGGTAAAAGTTCCGTCTCCGTTGTTGCGATAAAGGTAGTGACTTGGCGTGGTCAGGCCAGTGGGACCGCAATTGATGGGGACCCCGTCATAGTTGCAGTACGGGATATCTAAGGAGGGTTTGGGTGCGGTGGCAAGATCGATGTCGACATAGTTGGATACGAAAAGATCGAGCAGGCCATCGCGGTTGTAATCTATAAAAGTGCAGCCGGCATTGAAACGTGTCTTGGGAGAAAGCAGGCCGGCTTTTTCGGTTACGTCGGTAAAAGTCCCATCGCCATTGTTGCGATAGAGCTTGTTCTGCCCATAATAGGTGACAAAAATGTCCTCGAATCCGTCATTGTTGTAATCTCCAACACACACGCCGTTGGCCCATCCCGCTTCTGCCAAAAGTCCGGCTTTTTCGGTGACATCGGTAAAGGTTCCGTTCCGGTTATTTTGGTAGAGCCGGTTACTCGATCCCGGTGGTACTCCTTCAAGCCGGCGGCCGCCCGGCATAAAAACGTCGAGCCACCCGTCGTTGTCATAGTCAAGGAAAGCGCATCCGGTCCCGGATATTTCGACGATGTAGGTGTGGCGGGCTGGGTCGCTGTAATACGTCACTTGCGTGAGCCCGGCGTTCTGCGCCACATCCACAAACCGGGAAAACTTTACCGGCGGTTTTGTTGACGGAGTGGTTGCTCGCAGTACGTTGGGTACTAGTCCGGGTACCAGCAGGGAAGAAAGGCTGCACAACCAGCGGCGGCGCGTCCAAACGCTCGGTTTCTCACTGATCATGATAGGCAAGATCGTATCAAAATAGTTATTGCTGGCTCTGAGCGGCGGAAAGATCCTTGTTCAACTGGAGTGCTTCTTGATTCTTGGGTTCCAACTCAAGCGCATGGGTGATGGCTTCATGCGCTTCGGGAAGGCGCGACTGCATTCCCAGCACTGCTGCCAGGCTGATCCAGGCCTGGGTATAAGCCGGCGCAGAGCGCACCGCTTCGCGAAAGTATTTCTCGGCGGCAGCGGAGTCTCCATCGCGGGAAGCCAAATACCCCAGCTGGTTTTGCGCCAGGGCAAAGTCAGGGTCCAGTGCGATTATCTGTTGCAGGGCCGTGCGCTCGGCGGCGGTGTCACCCACACGGTCCAGCGCGACCGATAGTTTGTAAACCAATAAAATATCGTCGGGTGACGCCTGCGATGCCTCGCGGAAAAGGGCCACAGCCTTTTGTGGATCTCCCTTGGCAAGTTCCTGGTCTCCTTGCGCGGCTTTATTGACTGCCAGCGTATAATCGGCCTTCTTCTTGAATTCCTGCTGATAAATTTTCAGCTGTTCCTGGGCTTCCTCTGTTTTCCCTAACTCGCGCAAAATCGAAGCCAGCTTGAAGTGCATCTCCGGCTCCCGAGCGCCAAGGGCTATGGCCTTTTCCAAATGTTCCTTTGCCCCCTCCGGGTCATTCAAGTCCGACAATACCAATGCGAGATTGTAGTGAGAGTTGTAGTGGTTCGGATTGAGTCTTACCGCTTGCTCCAGCAGTTTCTTGGCAAGCAGGAGATGGTTGGAGCCTCGTTCCAAAACCCCATTCAGGTAAACCGTGTCGAAATCGTTGGGGGCCTTTAACAGCAACCTGTGTGCCAGTGGCGCCGCTGCCGCCGTGTCGTCGGTAAGAACCAGAACGCGAAGATAGAGTATCTGGGCGGCAAGGTTGCCGGGGTGCGTGGTCACTGTTTTTCTGGCGAATTCCTTGGCCTCCGTAAGATGGTTCTGGTTGACCATCACAATGGTCATAACACCAGCCAGCGGAAGGGAAGCCGGGTAGAGGCGCAAGCCCTCTTTTAGGATGGATGCGGCAGTATCCAGCTGTTTGGACTCGGCATAAGCTTGAGCCAGATTGAGCGTGAGCACCTCCGTTTGGGGAGCCGTCTGGAGCAAATTGATCACTTCCGCATAATCTCTGGTGGCCAGAAAGGACTTACTCAGACCATCCAGCGCGACCGTGGATCGAGGGTCAATCCGCAAAGCGTCTAACCACTGCTTTCGCGCCTCGGCCGTCTGCTGAAGCTTTTCCCACGCCGCGCCCAGGATGAGGTGCGGGTTGAGAACGTTGGGCAGGATTTCAATGGATTTTTTAAGGGGTTCGATCGCGCTTGTTGCATCGCCAGAAGAATAGAGCGTGAGGCCGAGTAGATAGAACAGTTGTGCCGAACCCGGATCGACTTTCAGCGCAGAACGAAAGGAATCCGCCGCGCAATGAAATTGACGGTGCTCGGCAAACCAGTTTCCCAGGTTGGCGTAATTCTCGGCCGTGGCGTGAGTGCGCAATGGTGTTTCCAGGGTTGGCGGCCCCATACAAACGGCATGCGCAAAGCCATTGCTGACAAACCCAGTGACGAGAAATAGCCCAACCCTAAATAACGTCCGAGACATTTTGAATGGAGCACCGCAACGCAGTTGGCTAACCAACAAACGTATGTCGTTCATTGGCAGAATAGCGGGCAATCGCGATACCTTCAAGACGCACGGAATTCTTGCTTTATTAATTGGGGTAATCTTCCCCAGGTTTAACGATCCTGATCTGGTGGTCGGTAAATGTCATATGTCCGGGAGGCATTTTAACTTTCGGCATGTGGCAACTGACACAGTTCGACTTGGCGACTGTACACGACTTGGGGGTTCCGGTCGTCGTCGCAGAATTTGGCGCCGTCGCATGGCAGGCCAGGCACTTTGAGTCATACGCCGCATCTTCTCGGACCAGGTCCCGATGTGGATCGTGACAGGCCAGACAGCTTATGCGCGGGTCCTTGCTGTCGTAACACTTGCTGTTGGTAAGACGGTAGGGCTGGAAGCGAACATTAATCACCCCGCGCCACCGGTTCCTCACCACGGTTTCCCAGGTACGGTGGCATTGCCCGCAGAATTCCGATACTTCGTCCGAAGTGAACTTGCTTAGGTCTTTCAGTGGAGCATGAAGTTCCCCCTGTCCCACATTGATAATATGAGACGCCGCTCCCACGTGGCAGTGCTCACAGGTCAATCCGGGCTGGACTGATTCCAGATTCAGCTTTCCATTTTCTACCGCGTTGCTGGCGTGGCATCCGAAACAGGCCTTGCTGTCGTGCTCCGTCAGTTGACGTCCCATAGCCTGCTCCAAAGTGTCGGGCTTGATTTGCTCATCCCCGGTGGTGATATCAAGCCCGCGAATCGCCGGATAGTAACTTACCAGGCTTTCATACAAATGCCCCTGGTACTCCAGCATCCAGGTTTGCGCCCCGATGCCGAAACTCCAGTGGATGGGTAATTCTATTGTGCTGGTTCCGTCGGTGACCTTGTAGGTGCTCTTGGCGTCGGAAGTGTCAACCGAATAGCTGTAGGCACCACGGCTGAAAGTCAGTTTCTGATTTTCGTGCAGGGTCGAATTGAAGTCAGGCAGAACAAGTGCCCGCGCCATCGGGGTGGCGGGTTGAGTTTTTGCCTGGCTGGGATGGCAACTGACACAGGTCGAGGCCACCGGTTCGGGCCGCCCTTGTCCCAACGCGAACATACACGCGAGCAGAACTTGAAAAGCGAGTATCAGTTTATTAGGGCGATGCGATCGGAGTACTATCACTGGCCACTCGTTACCAATTGAAGACATTGTAGCCGCTCGCGTTTGGCGTCATCCTTGCGCCCCAACCTGGAATATGCGTTTACCAAAGCCAAATGAGTTTCCAGCTCGTTTGGCTCAAGCTGCAAAGCCCTCTCCAAATGTGCCAATCCGTCTTTTATGTTGTCGGTCTCAACCAGCGATCGGCCCAGCACCAGTTGCGCGGTGGAAACATTGGGAGCTTCCTCGACGCCACGCTTGGCGTACGGTAGCGCCTCTGCCGGACGCCCGCTCATTAACGATATCCAGGCCGCCATTACCCATGCTGGAGCGTTTGCGGGCGCCACTTCGGTCTCCCGCCGAAATTCAGCCAAAGCTCGTTCCGGCTCGGTCGAATAAAGCAGGTGCCCGTACAAATAATGGGTGTTGGTAGCGGTCGGGAAGTGTTCGAACAAATCGCGGAATGCTTGATCCGCCTTTCCATCGCCCGCGATAAAGTGCAGGGTGGCGAATCCGGCAACGATGAACAGTGGCTTCTGCGCGTCCCCCAGTTCTTTCGGCAAAAGCGGGGCCCGCAACCCTGCCAACCCGATCGCGGCCAGCAAATCGGGATTCGCCTCTTTATCGTCATGCGCGAAAAAGCCAAAAGCTTTTAAGGCATCATCGAATCTGGCATTGCGTGTCAGCAGGATCGCCTCGTGATAGCGAAGGATTTTTTCGTTGCGCGGCTGGTTGGCCGCGCCCAGGGACAGTCCTTGCTGTATATCCGTTAGCGCCTGGGCGTATTCCCCGGTCTCAAACTCACAAAGGCCGCGTAGCGCCAGAGCGGGCGCGGCATTGGAATTGAGTGCAAGAAAGCGGCCAAGGGCATCGCGGGCCGAGTTGTAGTCTCCTGCCCCGTACTGGAGTGACCCCAGGAACCACCAGCCTTCGGACCAGTCCGGTTTGCGCTTCACCGCCTGGGCATAGAGATCGATCGCCCGGGGAATGTCATTTTGATCACGGGCAGCCGCAGCTTGGGACGCAACCTCAGCAAAATCCTGAGGTGCAGTTTGCCCAATTCCCGCTTTGGGAAAGACGGCTTGCACGATCCAGAGAATGAGAGCCAAACGGAAATGACCCCCACTCCACCCCTTGGGTCTAAACATAGTCACGAATCCCATCCTTAGGGCACTGAAAGGTAAATGGCTGCCTAATGGAAATCCCGCGGTAAATGGGATTTCGCGCCATCCTACCACGCAGAATCCCATCCCAAAACAGGGAAACGGTTTCAGGAGCCCTTGGAAATACAGACTTAAACGACCAGGAACCGGGGTAGGGTACGTCGTTAGTGGACCAAGAGTCACCCCCTTAGAAAATCGTTATTTTTTGCTTGACAGTGATTATCCATCAAGGGTAAAAATGCCGCGGCCTTGAGTAGTGTTTTTGTACTACGTGGTGGCACCCCCAGGATGTAAACGATTACGAAAGTCACCTTGGGAGTGGGTGGTACAAGGCCGGTTGAAAATGCGTGGGGGCTTGAAAACGCAGGAAGATGGTTAATCCCGGAGGCGGATATTTATGACTTCGAAGTTTCGCGTCGCAGCTTGGACTAGGGTAGCCACAATCGTCGGTCTTACCCTTTTTGTTCTTCTGGCTTCGCTCTCTTTTGCTCAGCAGCTTACTGGAACATTGAGCGGCACTGTCGTTGACTCGGCGGATGCGGTGGTTCCTAATGCCCAAATCACATTTAAGAACGAGTCTTCTGGTGATGTCCGTACCAGCGCCACAAACGGCGCGGGGTATTTCTCGATCACCGCGATTCAGCCGGGTTCTTATTCGATCACGATTACCGCGGCCGGTTTCAAGACTTGGCGTCAATCGGGCATCGTCTTTAACCAAGGTGACAGTCGCAGCTTGCCCCACATTGGCTTGCAAGTAGGCGAGGCCAAGGAAACCGTCGAGATCACCGCGGGCGCCGAAGTCGCCATTCCCGATAACGCCGAAGTCAGCACTACGTTGAATACCCACATGGTGCAAGACCTTGCTCTGGCAGGCCGCGATGCCGGGGAATTGCTGAAGTTGATGCCGGGCATGGCGTTGACCAGTGGCAACCAACAAGGATCCACCTTCAATACCAAAACGGTCGGTACCAACTCCGGTCCGGTGGGCGCCTATTCTTCGAACGGCACCCAGCCCAACGGCGCAATGGCCTTCATGCTCGATGGCGCTAATCTGGTCGATCCCGGCAATGCGGGAACTCAGATCGCCAACATTAACCAGGACATGGTCGCCGAAGTGAAAGTATTGATGTCGTCCTATAGCGCGGAATACGCCAAAGGGCCGACCATTTTCCAAGCCATTAGTAAGAGCGGCGGCGCCCAGTATCACGGTGAAGGCTACATGTACGCCCGCAACAGCGTTTTCAATAGCTGGGACTACAACCAAAAACGGCAGTATCTGGGCTTTTTGGCCAACGGAAACAGTCCTACTGCAGCGCCGTCCATCGCCCTGGTAAAAAGCCTGAAACCAGACGAGCACTTCTACTACTACGGCGGCAACGTCGGCGGACCGATTCGCTTCCCGGGGATGGGCTTCAATAAGAACAAAGACAAGGCGTTTTTCTGGGTCGGTTATGAATACATGAACCAGCATCCAGCCGGCCAGATTTACAGCATGCACAATCCCACTCCGCAGAACTGGGCGGGAGACTTTAGCGGAAACGAGTATTCCCCAGCCCAGTTGGCTGGAATGAATTCGGTCGGATATACCTACGCCATTACGCAGCTATGGTCTGCCCCTGCCTGCGGGAGCGCCACCTCGATTGCAGGTTGCGCATTTGATCCTGTGGCCGTGGCGTACTCCAAGCTCTATCCCACCCCTAACGTACAGCCCAGCCAGTACAACGGCTGGAACAACTGGCAATACGTCAACACCTCTCCCCAGAACCGCTGGGAGCTTACCGGGAAAGTGGATTATGCCTTCAGCGACAACACCAAGCTGACCGTTTCTTACACCCGGCAGATTGAAACCGATCAGCATCCGGTTTCCATCTGGTGGTCGCCAAACTGGACTTTGCCTTATCCAGGCGGAGTACAGGCCGCAACCACTTCGCAAGATTTGATGTCCAATTTCACGCACGTGTTTAGCCCGAGCACCACCAACGAGTTTGTGTTCACCTACGCCCGTTACATCAATCCCAGCACGCTTAGCAATCCGGCCGCCAGTGATCGCACCAAGCTGGGGATGAACATCACCGGCTTGTTCGGTCATACCGCCAAGCAGATGCCGCAGCTCATTCCGCAGTGGGGCGGCAGCATGGGCGAGTTCAGAATGCAGTCGTTCGACGGTGGATTCCAGGGTAGTGCATTCGGCGCCATCAAGAGAGACCCCGCATTTTACGACAACTTTACCAAGGTCATTGGCGCGCACACCATCAAAACAGGCTTCTATTGGGACAGCAATGGGAACATCCAATCCAATGGCGGCGATGACAACGGAACCATCAACCTTGGAACTTGGGGCGGCAACAACGACACAGGAAACGAGGTCGCGTCGTTCCTGCTCGGCCAGATCGCTAGTTACACCCAGGCCAGCGCGGTTCCGGTGCAAACACTCCAGTATCGTACCTACGCAGCCTATGCGCAGGATTCGTTCAAGGCCAACCGCCAGTTGACACTGAATTACGGATTGCGCTTCGACCACTTGGGCCAATGGTACGGCGGCGGCAACAGCGGTTTCCAGGTTTGGGACCCGGCTTCCTATGTTAACGGTACGCCCCAAAACCCGTTTAATTGCCCGGTCGGAGGTTGCGGTTCCACTCTGCCCAATCCGAACACAGGTTTCCTGTGGCACGCTCGGAATTCGAAGATACCTTTGTCCGGCTACAAATCTCCTTGGGCCTATCTCGAACCTCGGGTCGGTTTGGCTTATGACATCTTTGGAACCGGAAAAACGGTATTGCGTGCAGGTTACGCAGTGTTCCGTTACCAGTTCGCTGAAAACGACGTGCTGGGAGCGGCTGGCGGGCCTGCCGGCCTCTTCGACGCCACTGGGCCGCAACTCAAACCGATTACCGCCGGTGGGCCTGGCATTGCCGCTGGCATTGCCGCTATAGTTCCGCCATCGAGCAGCGTCCAGAACGGAGCCAGTAGCGTACAAGCGTTGCTCCAGGGAGACGACCAGACTCCGCGGGTTGCGGACTGGAACGTCACCATCTCCCAGGCGCTGCCGTGGCGCTCGGTGTTCGAAGCCTCCTACGTAGCGAACAAGAGCACAGGACAGCTCATCAACGGAAACAATGACAGGGTCGGCGATATTAATCCCGATCTGCCAGGGGCGTACTTCCGCAATAACCCATTGCTCGTGACTGCAAGCTTGCCTGACGGGTTGCCGATATCTGGGAGCCCGCTGCCTTGCAACCAAAGCAATGCACACAACAATTACGTTAATTGCGGCCAGAATGGTCCTTACAATCAACCCCTGTCCACTCTCTACGCTAATACGTTAGGTACAGCCCAAAAGAATGCTTACCGTCCGCTGACCCAATACGGCGACATCTATCTCATCAGCCACGGTGGATATGCCAACTACAATTCCCTCCAGGCGTCCTGGCAGAAACAGTCGGGCCCCATCACCTTCCTGACCAACTACACGTTCAGTAAGGTACTGGGAACCAGGGATGGACAGACCGATAACGGAGCAGGCAACGGACGTGCGGTTGATCCCTTCAACCTGAAGAACAACTATGGTCCGCTGGCTTATGACCACACTCACATCCTCAATCTTTCCTACGTCTGGAACATGCCGAAGTTTGTGCATGGCAGCAAGATTCTGGGCGGGGTAATCAACGGCTGGCAGTTGTCCGGCTATACCACATACCAATCCGGTTCCCCGTTGCAGCCGAATACCGGCGGCAACCTGAACACCGGCTTTGCCGGCGGCCTTACCGTTCCATTGGTAGGCACGCAGCTGGCATCTGGCAGTAATCTTCTGCCCGACAACAGCATTCTTCTGCCGAACGGGTTACGGGCGAACGGCGTGAACCCGGCCGTCTGGTACGGCACCGACAGCGGTGGTGGTGGATACCAGGTGATGGTACCGAAAGTGACCTGCGATCCCTTGAAGGGCCTGAAGTCAGGGCAGCGCTTCAACCCCAACTGCTTCACCACTCCGAACTTTGGTGAGCTGGGCACGTTGCAGATGCCTTACATCCGCAACCCCGGATATTTCAACAGCGATTTGGCGATATTCAAGAACTTCCAGATCAACGAAAGGCAGAGGCTGCAATTCCGCCTTTCGGCCACCAACTTCCTGAACCATCCCTTGCCGCAGTTTGGCTTGAATGGCAACGGCGATATCTCTCTCAACTTGCAGAAGAGCACGCCGCTGACGATCCCATCGACAACCACAAATGCCGCTGGTAACTCGGTTTGCGGCGATCTCGGCCTGACGGTTACTGCTGGATCATGCACCTACAATGTGATCAGCATCGCGCCAACCAACACCAACACCTTAACCACCGGCAAGCCTAACTCCAAAACCGGCAGCCGCGCTTTGACCTTCAGCATGAAGTACTATTTCTGAGGTCTTAGCAATACAATCACTAGGGGTGGCGCAAGCCACCCCTTCTTTATTGCATGCGTCCGCCACTGGAAAAACATCTGCTGTTCGTGTGTATGCTGCTTTGCGCCGGCGTCCTGCTGTCGAGCGCCGCTCCGCTCGGCAGCCCCATCCGCTTTGAGCTCAAGAAGATTGCCTTCCGCCTGGAAAACAGTGAAACCTCCGCCCGCAATGCGCCCGAAACCATGCCGGGCGGGGTCGCCATCTTTGACTACAACGGCGATGGGCGACCGGATATCTTCTTTACAAACGGCGCCAATATCGCAACTTTGAAAAAGGACGATTCCAAGTACGCGAACCGCCTGTTTCGCAACGATGGCCATGGCGTCTTCACCGATGTGACCGACAAGGCTGGCCTGGCGGGTTCCGGCTACGATATGGGAGTTGCAGTCGCCGATTATGACAACGATGGTCTCCCGGACCTATTCGTGGCCGGCCTGCATCACAGCACCCTTTACCACAACAACGGGGACGGAACTTTTTCCGACGTCACGGTGAAATCGGGTCTGGATGCCAGTTTGAATCTCCCCGATCCGGAGTTTGGCCCGCTGTGGGCGATTACGGCCGTCTGGGTCGACGTCAACAACGACGGGCTGCTCGATCTGTTTGTGGTCAACTACATGCAGTGGACATACTCTGCCGAACCGGTCTGTTCCTTCAAGGGCGTAGCTGACTATTGCAGTCCCAGGCTCTACAAAGGATCGCCCAATCAATTGTTCCTCAACAAAGGCGATGGGACTTTCCAGGATGTTTCCAAGGAGTGGGGCCTTCGCGATCATGTCGGTAAGGGCATGGGCGCTGGCCTGGCCGACTACGATCTGGACGGGCGCCCGGATATCTTCGTAACCAACGACGCCGCCTACAACTCCCTGTTCCACAATTTGGGCGACAAATTCGAAGAAGTTGCTTTTGAAGCCGGAGTCGCGTTGGCGGAGGATGGGGGCTTCATTTCGGGCATGGGGCTGGACTTCCGGGACTTTAACAATGACGGGCTGCCGGACATCGTATTTGTCGCCCTGAACAACCAGACGTTCCCCCTGTTTCAAAACACCGGCCAGGGGAATTTCCGCGAGGTCACCACAAGCAGCGGCGTGCGGGAGCCGAGCCGGTTGATGGCGGGATTCGGCGTTGGGTTATACGATTTTGACAACGACGGCTGGAAGGACTTGTTTGTTTCCCGAGGCCACGTGGAGTCTATTTCGATGCCATCGCAGCCGGTGGACCAGCCCAACAGCGTATTTCGTAATCTGGGCGCCAGCGGGAAATGGCAGCCCCTAACCGCCGAAGCTGGGTTCACTCCGGCAACGGCAGCACGCCACCGTGGATGCTCCTTCGGCGACCTGGACGGCGATGGCCGCGTAGACGTCGTGGTAACCGCTTTGGGAAAAGACGCGGAAATCTGGATGAACCGCAGCGAGAAGTCAGGACACTGGCTGGACATCGCTCTGCGGGGTACCAAGAGCAATCGCGATGGCATTGGCGCGCGTATTAAAGTGGTATCAAAGACCATCACCCAATACAATCACATGACCACCAGCGTGGGCTATGCTTCCTCCAGCGACGTGCCGGTGCACTTCGGACTGGGAGCGGACCAAAAAGCGGACCTGATTGAAATCCACTGGCCGTCAGGAACTGTGCAAACTTTAAAAGATGTTCCGGCTGACCAGGTCCTGAAGGTAGTAGAACCGAAATGAATGAAGAATTTCTCCGCGCCCTCCGCGGACTTTCTCTGCGGTCCCGGCGGTTTAAGATTTCGTTCGTGCCACAAGTGGAACCCTAAACCGCGGAGTACGCAGAGTTGTCACAGAAGCCGCGGAGAAAAAATCTCAGAAGCCGATTTTTGCAACCACCGCTTTTTCTTTCTTTCCAATCACGGCTATCGCCGCATGTTGGGCGGGCAATTGCAACGTGAGCCGGGTCCCGGTCAGCTTGTCGCGCAGGTCAATCTTGGAGTCTTCCGCCGAATCGGAAATCATGATGTACATCACGGAATCATCCAGGACCGTGGGATAAACCAACACGCCCGGGGCAAGCGGGGCCGACAGGTCGTAAGCAGACGCAATTCCGGCTCGCGCGGCAACGTTCAGATAAAGGTCCGCAACCGGTTGAGTTCCCTCGGCCATTTCCACCGGATAGGCCGCCCAGAAAATCCGTCCTTTTCCGTAGGGCAACTCTTTCATGGAGGTTCCATCGCTGAAGCGCAGTGTCTCCACAAAATTCTGCTTCTGCTGGTCAAAGCTGAGCAC
Source organism: uncultured Acidobacteriaceae bacterium (assembly GCA_964514735.1). Taxonomy (GTDB): domain Bacteria; phylum Acidobacteriota; class Terriglobia; order Terriglobales; family Acidobacteriaceae; genus CAWBXL01. The sequence continues at coordinate 27,435 of CAZETZ010000028.1, forward strand.
CACGGAGCGGTCTCCCAGGCGGAACGAAGCACTGTGGAACATTAGCGGCTCAACCACGGCCCCGAGCTTTAGTTCTGTTGTGCGCGCAACAACATGCCAGTGCTCGTCGCGGTCCACTGGGCCTGTGATCAGCAAATTTCCGCCGTCGTTGGCATATTGAAGCAGAGCGTGCCAGGCCGTGTCCGTCAAGGCTTGTGGAGAAGGCAGGATTGCCAGCTTGGGCGAACCCAGCTTCGAGATTTGATTCTCGGCGACCGCATAAGCCGTCAAATGGTCGTGATAGGTGAGTGCCCGCACCGCGTTGCGCTGGGCTTCAAGCTGCATGTCTCCCAGGACCGAGAACTGCGCCGCCTGCGAGGTGACAATCGCAATCGCCGGCTGCTGCGGATTCA
>CAZETZ010000028.1:27926-29602 GCA_964514735.1 uncultured Acidobacteriaceae bacterium
GAGAACTGCGCCGCCTGCGAGGTGACAATCGCAATCGCCGGCTGCTGCGGATTCACCAGGTGCGCCTGCAAAGATCTGGAAAATGTGGCATAAGCCCGCATGGTGGTGGCTTCGGGTTTTTCCGTGCTGTCGGGTCGAATCAAGCCGATCGGAGTCTCGTTGCTTTCCGTCATGTAGGAGTTTGTGTTCCACAGCCACTCAATCGCTCCCGCCCCTTGTATGTAGGAGGCCGCGACTTTGCGCTCCAGCAGGGAGGCTTCGGCATCCGGATCCCGCCGCACCACTTCATCCAGATTCAACTCGCGTTGCAGCCCAGTCTCCTGGATCAGCATGGTTTCGCCCGGTTGCTTGGCCAGCAAGGAGTCCCATACCACATAGTCGTTCTGCCACCAGGAGTGGTTGGTGGTGAAGCTGACAGAGCCGCCCCAGTAGGCGGGAGACAAACGGTCCTGAATACCACCCTCATCCTGGCCGACGGTTACCAGTTGTTGCGAACCTGTGGCCCGCACCGCTTCACGCATGGTATTCACCCAATTCACAAAGACATCTTGGCTGAACAGGAAGTAGTCGTAAACTTTCAGTGAGTTTCGTCCCACGTAACCGCCCCGGGGAGTGAACTCAATGGCCTCAGGAAGCGACACACTGCCCTGTACCGAAGCCGCGGGCACGTTCCAGGCCGCGGCCAGAGCGGCTTTGTCGGGATAGCGTTTGCTGAGCCACTCATTCCATTTTTGCAATTCAATCGGATCGCCATTCGGCAGGGTCTTCCAAAGATATTGAGAAATGCTCGGCTCGTTGATGAAGTCCCAGGCCAGCCAGGGGACATCGTGAAAGCGCGCCACGATGGATGAAATCAACGTCCGCTGGCGGCGCACGGCGGCGGGATCCAGATATGGATTCACTCCTCCCAGCACATCGGGCAGGAAGGCGAAGAAATTGAACTGGATGGGCAGGCCGTTTTTGCGCGCCGTCATCAGGTAGGCCTCGAGCGTGCGATATGTGCGCTCGTAAGGCTCGCCATTTTCATTGCAGAATTTGTCCCAGCCTGTCCACCAGCCGGTGCGGATCATGTTCAGTCCCGCGCTGTTGATCTGGCCCAGCTCGCGGTTCCACACGTAAACATTGGGATATTCAAAGTACAGGCGCTGAACTTCGCTCGACATATAGGTTGAACCCACAACGGCCAGCGGCTTTCCGTCCAGTTCGAAGTAGTCTTTGTTGACCGTCAGACGCGGGCCGGATTTCAAATATTCCTCATCGCGGATCCAGAAGCCGGAGTGATAAATCGCCCGGACTTTGTCCCCTTGCATCAGGCTCGCGTCAATCAGGTAAAGCCCTTTACCGCTGGGCGCGGGCAGGGTGACTTGTTGCGACGATGAAAGGTCCGCCGTTGTTTCCGACTTGCTGGCGGGTTGCGTCTCGGGGTACATGGCAATCTTCACGCTAAACCCGCTCTGGGGGCCGGAAGCCGCATGCCAGCGCAGATTGACCGGAACAGGCTCACCCGGCAGGTAGAGCGGCAGGGTCGGACGGGCGGTGAACTCCTGGCTCCCCTGTACCGCTAAATCGGCCAGAGAGCGTACGATCCCCGGCCCCGCGCCACTGTAGAAATCGGAGGAAAGCTCGGCATTCAGGAACACCCAGCGTCCGCCATCGAAGCCGTTCCGCAGGTGGTC
>CAZETZ010000029.1:0-28655 GCA_964514735.1 uncultured Acidobacteriaceae bacterium
GACGTCCGCTGATGAACCGGCGGACCACCGATAACGTCGTTTCCAGGATCGGCAACCCAAAGGAAACGACCGGGATCGCGATGGCGACCACGGTAGGCGCTTTCTGCGCGCCGCGCAGAGCGAGTGCGCTCAGCATAAAGCCAATGAACAGGCTGCCGCTATCCCCCAGAAAAATTGTGGCGGGATTGAAGTTGAACCGCAGAAAACCAAGGATCGCTCCCACCAGCGCCAGCGACAACACTGCCACCAGGGGCGAGCCGCTTAGCAGTGCCACCACAAAAACTACGAGGGTTGAAAACAACGCCGAGCCTGCCGCTAAGCCATCCAGCCCATCGATCAGGTTGAACGCATTGCTGATCGCAATGACCCAAAGAATGGTCAAAGGCAAACTGACAAACCAGGGAAAATGCCGCCCTCCAAACAGCACCGGGAGATCCAAAACGCGCAGGCCAAATGAAAACAGAATTCCACCGGCCAGCGCTTGGACCGCAAACTTGGTATAGGGACCTACACCGCGCAGATCGTCGTAAACTCCCAATAAGAAAATCAAACATGCCGGGAGCAGAATACTTTTGAGGATCTCCGGGGAAAAACCGAAACTCAAGTTGGGATAACGCCAGCTGATGGCCAGCGCCATTCCGGCGGTAAGGATAAAAGCGAAGAAAATGGCCACGCCGCCGATGCGCGGCAGTGGGACCTCGTGCAGATGCCGTTCCGTCGCCGGCGCGGACAACCATCCACGCGCATTCGCCAAACTCCGGATGTAACGGGTCAAAAAGAAAGACAGCAGAACCGACGCCGCGAACACGCCCAAATAGAAGGCTGTCAACTCTCCTCCTTGGCCAGAGACGTACAGCCTAGCTGGTCGGCGTCAGGCCTCTGGTCGAAAGGCTACAACGCAATGTACAGCCACAAAAACTTTTCTGCTGATGATGAACTTTCACTCAATATAGCAGCTTGTGAAATTTGGTTACAATTTCCTTTTTGATTCAACCTGTGGAAAACTTTGGGCGATGCAATTTGATTCAGAATTTAAGAATCGGGTCGTATCAGGGCATGGCCTTCGGACGTGCCGCCTGACGAGAGAAACATTTGTTCCGCGCCGCCAGGGCGCAACTATCAAGAGAGTCAAGGCCATGGGGCAGTTGCGCCTTATCGGCGCGCGGGTCGAAGTACGAAAAACGGCAGGGCTAAAGAGACTGTGTCGCAACTCAGAGCCACCGAAAAAAGTGGACCAGACTTGGCCAAATCAGCCGCGAAGCGGCGAAAGATTACAGCCCAGAGCCTGCCCTGAGCTTGTCGAAGGGGCGCAAGCCCTGGATAGAGTGGTCAATAAAGTCAGCCCCGCAGGGGCGAAAGAATAGTGCGACACACAGTCTCTGGAAGCCGCTGCCCTGACACGAACCATTTTTTAGAGACGGGAAAGGAATGCACAGTGTGCTAAACTCTAATTTTCATTCCCCGGTTAAGTTTGAAATGATAATTCTGCGATCGAACGTACGTGGCACACTACGTTTCGCGCTAACCTTCTTTCTGGTGACGGCCGCTTTGGCCGGTCGTGTCATCGCACAGGAACAAGCTTCCCCGCCGGGTGAACCCAGCCAACCAGACCGGAAAACTTCTCAACCAAATTCCCCGCCGGCCACGGCGGAAAAAGACAACGCCCTCGACTCTTCGCTTCGGATCGGCGAGGGCGACCTGCTCGAATTCAACGTTTACAACGTTCCCGAGCTCTCCACCAAAACCCGTATCGGCAGCAGCGGCGATGCGTACTTGCCGCTGATTGACTATGTGCACGTCGCCGGCCTGACCGTGGAGGAAGCGCAAGCTGTGATCGAGAAAAGGCTCTCCGACGGCGGTTTCGTGAAGGACCCGCATGTCACCCTGTTCGTAGACCAGTTTGCCTCCCAGGGTGTCAGCCTCTTGGGGGAAGTTTCGCGCCCCGGCGTCTATCCAGCGCTCGGGCAACAGCGCTTATTTGATGTGATTTCCGCGGCTGGCGGCCTTACCGACAAAGCCGGACGCAGCGTGACCATTACCCACCGCAACCTTCCCGACAAACCCGCGGTTGTGGAACTCGCGCCCCATATTGCCGACAACCCGGACAGCAATGTACAGGTTTATCCTGGCGACACCGTCATTGTGCGGAAAGCGGACATTGTCTACGTCGTCGGCGATGTTGCGCGGCCCAGCGGATTCCTCATGGACCGCGGCGGGCTCACCGTCCTGCAGGCGGTTGCCCTCGCCGGCGGCACGACGCAGACATCCAAGTTGAACGGCGCGAAGATCATTCGCAAGACCAATGGTGGCGTGAGCGAAACCCCGATTGAGATCAAGAGAATCCTCGATGCGAAAGCCCCGGATGTAGCCATGCGGGCCGACGACATTTTGTTTGTGCCCAGCAGCGCGCGCAAGGCCATCGGGAGGCGTAGCATCGATACTGCCATTCAAATGGCAACCGCCGTGAGCATTATCGCCGTACCCCGGCCTTAACCACCCTGCAAGACATCGAGATAAGCGGCCGCCGTTTGTCGCCGGGAAAGGCCCTTCAAGACATACTTTCTGCCATTGCCGCCAAGTGTCTTTCTCAGGTCCCCATCCGCCGCAAGCCGTCTCACTGCTTGGGCCAGTTCCTCGGCATTCTCCGGTTGGATACATATGCCCGCTTGCGCTTCTTGCATGATCTTCTTTGCCTGCCCTTCCACCCCAAGAATGACCGGGCGCGCGCACGCCATAAATTCCAGCATTTTTGTGGGAATCACGGTTTCGAACACTGGCGTCCGTTTCAGCAGGACCAGGCAAACATCCGCCGCACAAATATAGGAGGGAATTTTCTCCCGGGGCTGGGCATCGACAATCCGCAGATTGGACAGACCCAGCGCGCGCGACTGGGCAGCGATGTTTTCCCTTTCAGCTCCGTCTCCGACCAGTACAAATCTGACCTGAGGACAGGAACGTTGAAGATCCGCAGCCGCCTGTAAAAGCGTGTCCAGTCCGTGGGCCATCCCCATGGTGCCGATGTAGCAGGCCACCAACTTGCCTTCCGCAGCCAGTTCCCGCTTCAGTTGGTCGTCGACACAATTTGGAGTGAAAAGTTCGGTCTCGACGCCATTCTGCACAACAGAAATTTTTTCCGCCGGGGTATGCCATTTCTCGATCAAGTGTGCTTTGAATGCTGGGGTTACAACGACGATCCGGTCACTTTGCCGATAGAGAAAACCGGCAATCCGGGCCAACCCGCGATGAAGGATGGAGTGGTCATCCCCCATGCCGACGGCGGACAGCGATTCCGGCCACAAATCGCGGACTTCGAACACAAAGGGAACTCGCTTGGCGCGCGCCAGCCACCACCCGCTAAGACCCACCAGAAGTTGCGGCGACGTTGCAATCACCACATCCGGGCGGGAGAGAAAAAGTCCGGCGATCGCGGCTGAAACAGAAAACGATACAAAGCTCAACATGCGCCCAAAAGCTTTGCGATTGGGCCGGGGCCAAAGCCAGGAGCGGATGATACGTACTCCCTCCGCCTGCTCCCGGAATATCAGGCGCCGAAGTCTTTTTCGATATTCAGGATGGACCAACCCAGTGGGGTGATTGGGGAACCCAGTGAGAACGGTGACCTGATGTCCACTCGCAGCCCAGTTACGGGAAAGTTCGGACACGCGGGCCGCCGGCGCCGCAATTTCCGGGGGGAAATACTGGGAGATATAGAGAATTTTCACCGGAGATCAGTAATAACAGAGTTTGAATACACTTTTGTAGCACAAGGCGCGAGTGCGGTTGGCGCGGTTTCGCATGTAACTCTCCCAACGGTCTGCATACTCGGCAAAAATATCTTCACGGGTGAGCCGATGCATCACCCGCAATTGCACGATATGCAGCCGGTGGTAGAACGGACTGGCAACCATCGGCAAGCGCGTCCCCGATTGCTCGTAAAGCGACCAGAAGCCCACGTCGTAGTGGTTGAGGTTGTCGCGCAGCGTCTTGACTGCCCTGGCGAACAATTCCTGTGCCGAGTTATTTTGCGTCGCCAGAAAATAGTCATGCACACCCCAGGCGGCCCAGATGAATCCATTCAGGATGTGTGTCGGCGGCGTTACGATATATTCCTCGAACCAGAGATCGTTATTTCGATCGGTGAACGCCACTCCGCCATCGGCCGGAGATTTCTGGAAACTGGCAAAAGCACGCTCTGCCGCAATCCTATATGCCGCATGGTTGGTCTCGCGATAAGCGCGCACGAGAAGCGAGATGCCCTGCCCCTGGGCCAATGCCGAATACCAGGGCGCGCGCAAGGGCGTGCGATACTCCCAATCGAAGTGATGGTTCCACACAAAAACCCCGGCAGGGTTCTGTTCCAGGTGATCGCAGAGCCAGTCGCTGGCCAGCAAAAACTTGGCCCGGCGCGCAGGATTCCTGGTACGGCAAAAATGGTTGAAATTCCCCAGTCCCCATTGCGCAATTGCGATGGGGTTGTATTGCCGGCCGATTCTTCCACGATAGTCGAGCATGGGAATGCCGGCGCCCTCGAAGACCCCCGCATAATCAGCCTTCTCCAGAAACGGCATGTAGTATTCGCCCAGTTCCCCAATGGTTAAATTCGCATTGACCGCGGGCTGATCGTGCCAGAACGTAAGCTGGCTGTTGCCCGGCGCGAGATAGGCGCTTAGAATGCGACGGAGATAGTGAAAACGCTCAAAAGAAGGCATGGGTCGTCGCCAAATCAGATTTTCCGGCAAAGCATTCCATTGTTGGGACAAATCATCACAGTTCGCCGCCGCTTGGCTACGAACCAAAGTGCGAACCGGCGCAGCGTTATTGCGCTTGCCAGGTCAATTGCACGATGATATATCAAGACGTTATTGAGTTTGTGCGCGGTCCCCGACGCGCCAGAGAGTTGTCTGAAGGTCCTCGACTTCAGTTGCAATCGTGTTGACCGCTAGAACGCTGGTGGTGTTCCGTCCTCCAGCGAAAGACGCATTTCCATACTGGAAAAATTTCATCGACCACTGGTCCTTGGGCCATTGCAGCATTGTGTGCCAATGGAGACCGTCCGAACTACCGTAAACACAAATGTCTCGTCCCCGATTGACGCAGCTCGGTTCCACCATGGTAGAAAAGAAAATTGCCTCTCCCACGAGGCACCCGTATATCGACGAACTGCTGAGTGCGGCGAGTTTCTCCAAAGCTCCCATGCGGTCCAGCCGGTAAATGTAATTGGTTTCCAGCGGCGTGTCCGAAGCGAAATAAAGGGCCTCGCGCGTGGGGACCAGCGCCACCGCGCGCGTCTGTTGATTTCCCGACATCACCACTTCTACGTTGTGGAAATCACATGAGGCTTTCAGGATGCGGCATTCCGTCCCATTGTCTCCGGTAAGCACCCACAAGCAATTTTCCCATTCGTCGTAAACGATATTGTGAACGTGGCGAATGGCCCCTCGTGGAAAGGTGTAGGCGATATTCCAACTGGCGCCATGGTCGGTGGAGGTGTAGATGTGCACTTCATCGCGCAGTGGATTATCGAAATACTCGCCCCAGTAAAGGCGGGCATCCGGTGTAGACGCGATGTGCAGCGGCCGGGTGCCACGCAAAATCCGGTGGGAGACGCGAAATTCGCCCTCCCCCGGGATTAGCGTGACAATGGCCTTTGGCACAGCCGCAACCAGATGTTTGGTTGGCAATACAGCCAGGGCATGGAATCCGTCACGAAAAAGCCTGGAGCAGAGCCGCGACGCGGAGGTCAGGTTTCTCCACCATTCGGGCCGGTAATAACCGGCATTTTCCCAACTTACGTTTTCGTCTTTGAGTGTAGCGCGGACCAGCTCATATCCGCGGGACGCGTAAAGTACGTCTCCATCCCATGCCAAAGCGCGCATCCTGCGGAACTTTCCTACGCACTGCAACTTCAGTTCTGGCGGGTCTGGAGTTGGTTGTGGCTGTGTTGCCATCTGGCTCGGGAGGATCTCTCAGTTTTCAGTTCCCGGTCATCAGTTCTCGGTTTTCAAAACCACGAACGACCCTATCGCCAGCACATCCATGCGCGTGCGCTTAAAGCAGTCTATGGCTTCGCCGGGAGTACAAACAATCGGTTCATTTTCGTTGAAACTCGTATTCAGAAGCACTGGGATTCCAGTCCTGCGCTCGAACGCCCGGATCAAATCGTAATAAAGCGGGTTGTCTTCGCGCGTCACGCTTTGCAGGCGGCCGGTATCATCCACATGGTTTACGGCACAAATCTGGGCCCGCTTCTCTGGGCGGATTTTGTATACATGCAGCATGAACGGCGACGGGTGGTCATGCTCGAAATACTCGGACTGGCGCTCGGCCAATATGGACGGCGCAAAAGGCCGAAACCATTCGCGATGCTTAATCCGCGCGTTCAGAACATCCTTGATGTTGGGAAGGCCAGGATGCGCAACAATCGAGCGGTTCCCCAACGCCCTTGGCCCCCATTCCATACGCCCCTGAAACCAGCCCACTACATTTCCTGCTGCGATCTGTTCGGCGACGGCGGCGAGCAAGGGCCCACGCTCCAACTTCTTGTATTTGAGCCCGGACTTCTTGAGATCGGCTTTGATCCTGGTGTCCGCGAATTCCGGACCGAGGTAAGAATTTTTCAGCGCGTAGCGGCGAGGTTGCTTGAGCACGGAGTGATAGGTATGGAGCGCTGCTCCGATCGCTAGACCTTCGTCCCCGGCGGCAGGCTGGATCCAGGTTTTCCGAAATGGCGTTCTCCCGAAGACCTTCCCGTTGGCAACGCTGTTTAACGCGCAGCCTCCGGCCATGGCGAGATTTTGCGATGGAACTCGCGCGTGCAGCGCATTCGCCATGTGAAAAAAGATTTCTTCAAAGTTACGCTGCATGGCATAGGCAAGATCCATATCGCGCTGGGTGATTTCCGCATGCGGTTCGCGCGGTTCGCCAAATAACTTCTTCATGCGGCTGGAGAAGTGAGGGGCCAGCTTCACCGTCCCATCCGCTTGGATTTGCATCCCCTGGTTGCTGCCCAGAGGTTTGAAGTAGTCGAGGCTGAGCTGGAACGCTCCATTCTTCCGGCTGATAATTTCAGAGACCTGCTGGCAATACGTAGGCCGTCCGTAAGGCGCCAAACCCATAACCTTGCCTTCATCGCCGTATTTCTTGTATCCGATGAACTCGCAGATCATGGTGTAGAAACTGCCCAGCGAATGCGGCAGGAAAACGCGCTCCAGCACTTCGATTTCATTCCCCTCGCAGCGCGCCATCATGGTGGAGACAAAGTCCCCGGAACCGTCATAACTGAAGCCCGCAGCCTTTTCCCACGGCGAGCAATAGTAGGCGCTGGCCATGTGGGCGAGGTGATGCTCGAGGTGATGCTCCTGAAAACGGAGCTGCTTGGAGTCTAGGTCCAACGCCTTAGCCAGCAGCAGACGCACATCCCGCATGGCCTGCTTCTTCTGTCGCAAGCGGATAAAGTTCAGGACCTTGGTGGGATTGGCCAAAGCGTACCGCACCTTTTTGGCAAGGTTCGCATCGCTGTCCTGCCCAACCGCCACATGATCTACGTCGGTAATTTTTGCGCCCACTGCGTCGAGGCATGCCTTGACGGCAAGAGAAGGAAAACCGCCATAGTGCTTGATGCGGTTCAGCCGTTCCTCCGCGATGGCAAACACCACTTCCCCGTCCTGCACGATAGCGGCGGAAGCGTCGGCGTGAAACATGTTGAGGCCGAGGATCAGCATGAACTGCTTGGGTCCCTTCTTTTTTCTGGAATCATGAGTCGGAGCGTTGCGGGTAACAGCGGGAGCGAATAAACTCGGCGACGTCAACCGACACAGGCTTTCCCGTAGCTTGCGACTCAGCCGCGCGAAGGGTGGTGAGCGTGCTGGAAACAATTTCGCCAAACGCGACCGGCGCCTCGCTTCCATTGCGTAACCCCGCCACGAAGGCGGCCCACTCGCCGCGGTGTCCTTTGTCCTGACGCCAACGCGAGCGGATGACTTCCTTGTGTCCGTCACGCGACAGTTCAAGGCGGCGAAAATCTTCCAGCATGGCAACGGCTCCGCCGCCGAAGACCTCGAGTCTTTCCTTGGAATAGGCCTTGTCTCCACTGGCGACGTAAGTAATTGTTCCCTGGGAGCCGTTGGCGAATGTCAGCGAGATGGCAACGTTCTCCCCAGAGTACTGGCCGGGATTCGCCACGTTACGGGTCTGAACTTCAATCGGCCATACCCCCGCGAGGAACGTAAGCAAGTCCACGAAGTGACAAACCTCGCCCAGAATGCGTCCACCGCCTTGTCCGGGATCGTTCACCCAATGATCTGGAGGAATGTGGCCGGCATTAATGCGATAGTGCAACATCAGCGGCTCCCCGGCCTTGGACAGGAATTCCTTCATCCGCACCGCCATGGGAGCGAAACGGCGGTTCAACCCCAGCATCAAATGCGGGTGGCCACCCCCTGTTTTTTGCCAGGCACGCTGGAAAGCGCTCACGATCTCATAGAGTTCTTCCTCGTTCAGGCACAGCGGCTTTTCGCAGAAAACATGCTTGCCCGCCGCGACCGACGCCAACACCTGCTTCGCATGCAGATGGTGACGGGTGGCGATTACAACTGTGTTCACCGCGGGGTCGGAGAGGATTCTCTCCTCATCGGTGGCGCAATAGCGAAAACCGAATCTTTGCGCGGCATGGCGCGCATGAGGGGCGGTAGCGGAACATATGCCGATAAATTTCAGTCCGCCGATCTTGTTCATGGCAGGAAGAAGCGTGCCGGTTGCGAAACTTCCGGCGCCAAACATGCCCACCGCCACCGATGGTCCAGAAGCAGCCGGCGCTTCGCGCGAAACCAGTTCCAACCGATGTACCGGTTCGGCATGGCCTGAATACGTAATCAAAACTCCCAGAGAAGGTTCGCCGGTTTTCCCGGTAATCAATTCGTAGGCTGCTTTCGCACGCTCAATCGGAAAGCGGTGCGTGATCAGCGGCTTGAGGTCCAGCTTGCCTTGCGCCAGCAAATCGAGAAAGGCATCCATGTTGCGAGTTTCGGTCCAGCGCACATAGCCGATGGGATAATCGCGGCCTTGCTGTTCGTAGGCCGCGTCATACCGGCCCGGCCCATACGAACGTGAGATGCGGAAATCGAGTTCTTTTGCGTAGTAAACCGGCCGCTTGATCTCCATGCCGACCGTGCCGACGGCCACAACGGTTCCCCGATCGCGCGCGACCTCTCCCGCCAAATTTACGGGATCGCTGCTCGAAGTTTCCGCCGCGATGATCACTGCATCAACACCGCGTCCGCCGGATTGCTGCGCGCAGAGCGCGTGGAATTCCGCCGCGGAAGCGCTACTTCCATCCGCCCCCAGGCGCAGAGCCAGCGCAGCGCGTTGCTCGACTAAATCAAATCCTAAGACTTTGCATCCCGCTGCTTTCAGCAATTGCACCGTGAGTTGCCCGAGGAGACCCAATCCGATGACGGCAACCACATCTCCCAACTTCGCTTCGGCAACCCGCACGCCGTGAAGCGCCACCGCCCCAACTGTGGTAAATGCGGCTTCCTCGAAGGTCACGATCGCGGAGGAAATCTTCGCAACCAGCAGACGCGGAACACAATCGAACTCCGCATGCACCGCATAACCGGCCCCGGCACAGGCAACCTGGTCGCCAACGTTGATGTCTGTGACGCCTTCCCCAACTCCGGCCACTGTTCCCGCGCTGCTATAGCCCAAGGCCCCCGGCTGGTCCAGGCGAGCGCGCACGGTATTGATGGTGGAAAATAAACCGTCGCGGCGGACCTTGTTGAGGACTTCATGCACAAGATCGGGGCGGGCTTTGGCTTTCTGAAAAAGATTTTTGCCGGCGAACTCGGAGGCCGCGCGCTCGGTACCCGCGGAAACTAGAGAGGCTGCGAGCCGCACCAGCACGCATCCGGGAAGTAACTTGGGGGACGGCACTTCAACGACATCTACTTCGCCGGTGCGGGCCTGTTGTAGGACCTGCTTCATGCGGTCGCCACCTGCCGCGGGTGAAAATATTCATCGGCCCAATTCCTGGCCCGTCCATCGAAGAAAGTCTGCAACCAAAGCTCCAGGGTCAGGAACTGCCAGATCTGCATCGACCAATCCTGCGTTCCGCTGCGATGGTCTTTCACAAACCTGCGCACGGACTCGGAACGCAGCAGCCCGCGCCGGCGCACCTGCGATTCGGACAATAAGTCATCGACCATAGAGCGCAAATCGTTCGCCAGCCAATAGTCCACCGGGGCGGCAAATCCGGCCTTCGGTTGACGCAGAACTTCGGCGGGCAGTATTTCCTTCATTGCTTCCCGAAAAATATGTTTCGTTGTCGTGCGGAAAAATCCCTTCAGCTTAAGATGCGGCGGCACATTCCACGCGACGAATTCAGCCAACTCCCGATCGAGGAATGGCACCCTCACTTCCACCGAAGAGGCCATACCCATTTTATCGTTGTAAGCGAGGTTCAGGCTCGCCATGAAGATTTTGCTGTCCAGATAAAGCATCTGGTTCAGGAAATCCGCGCCCTCCACCCGCTCAAAGCCGGTCCGATGGCGAATGGCTGGATCAGATTGGCCAAGCGAGGCCTGAAGCTCCCGGGTGTACAACTCCGATTTTTGCTCCGCGCTCAGATAGATGCTGTCCATAATGAAACGGTCCGCCGGAGGCAAGGAACCTCCGCGGGCCATTTTCTTGGCCATTCTGACTGGCCCCTTCAGCGCCGATCCCCGGAAACCGGGCAGTGCCTGGACACCCTTTTCAAAAAAACGCCGGGCCAACCAAGGCGCTTTGCGGTAAGCCCGCGCCCAATAATGCGCGACATGCTTACGATATCCGGCAAACAACTCGTCGCCGCCTACGCCCGAGAGCAAGACGGTCGCCTGCTTCCGCGCCTCGCGACATACCAGATAAGCCGCAATGATCGCTGGGTCAGCCGTGGGCTCGTCCATGTGCCAGATTAAGCGCGGCAACAAACCGGCCACATCGGGTTCAACCTCAATCCTATGGTTCTCGCACCCAAGATGTTTCGCCAGCCGGGCAGGAACGTCGGGATCATCGAGCGCGTTTTCTCCCACACGGTATTTCTTTGGAAACGTAATGGTGTAGGTGCGTACGGGCTGCCGCGTGGCCCGTGACATCATCGCCACAATGCTGGAAGAATCCAGACCCGCGCTCAGAAATGCGCCAACCGGAACATCGCTTACCATTTGCCGTTCGACCGAATGCCGGAAGCGCTCGCGGACCTCTCCGGCTAAATCCTGCTCCGCGCGCGGGAAAGAAGCCGATGCCGCAGGAAACGTCAGGTCCCAGTATTGGCGAAGGGTGAGTTCACCACCTCGAAAAATGGCATAGTGTCCCGCGGGAAGTTTGTAAATCCCACGAAACATGGTCTTAGGGTCGGGTACCCAGAGAAAAGTCAGATATTGATGGAGTGATTCCGGATCAAGCTCAGGCCCGATTCCCTGGACTTCAAGCAGGGCCTTAATTTCAGAGGCAAACGCCAAACGGCGTCCCTGATGGAAATAGTAAAAGGGCTTGACTCCAAAATGGTCGCGCGCAAGGACCAAAGCCGGCGTCGCCGCGCGGAAGTCGCAAATGGCGAATGCGAACATTCCATTCAAACGCTTTACGCACTCCGCGCCTTCTTCTTCGTACAGGTGGACCACAACTTCGGTATCGGTGTTGGAAGCAAAGCGGTGTCCTTTGGCGGCAAGCTCGTGGCGCAATTCCGCAAAGTTGTAAATCTCGCCGTTGTAAGTAATCCAGACGGTGCGGTCTTCATTGCACATCGGCATGTGGCCGTCGGGAGAAAGATCGAGGATGGCCAGCCGCCGGCTGCCCAGGCCGACATAGGAGCCGTCCGGGAAGCGCTTCTCCCATAACCCGGAATCGTCGGGGCCACGATGCGCCTGCACCGACGCCATGCGCGCCAGCGTTTCCCCATCTCCGCAATTGACCAGGCCGTTGATTCCGCACATGTGCTAGCTCTTCTTCGCGCGCAGCTCGTAGATCTTGGCTTTGATGTGGAAAAACTGAATTCCCTGACACAGGCAGTAGATCAACCCGGGAACACCATCGAGAAACCCCAGGCATAAAACATATTTGTATAAAAAGAAGAATGCCGGCGAGCCCGGCATGCTGAACAATTGCTTGCGGAGCCAGCGCCGGCGTTGCGCCTGACTGCCAAAGAAGGCGGGAGGCAAATCGCGGGTCCCGGCTTCGCCCTGCATCCACACCCGCGCCTCCCAGTTGGAGTACTCATCATGCTTTTGGATGTAGCGCGAGAGCGACTCCAGGTTGTAATGCAGGAGCGGATTCTTTAACCTGCCGGTTCCGCCCTCGACCATCACGTGCTCGTGAACTTCCATGTCGCACATGGAAGTGTCCTGGTCCTGTAAACGGCACTCAAAGTGGCCCTTGCCGCGGCGGAACAGCGAAAGCTTGTAGAAGCTGGCCCCGCAATACGAAAGAGCGCGCCCGAGAAAAAACATTTGTAACGCAATATAGTACCCGCCCACGTTCGGGTTGAGCACCGCTTGGCGGACTTCTCGCTCCAGGGCAGGGGTCAGTGCTTCGTCCGCATCCAAAAGAAGCACCCAGTCGAAGGCCAGTGGGAGCGTGTCCATGGCCCACTGCCGCTTCTTCGGCCAGCCGCCGCGGTAGTGGAACTGCACCAGTTTCGCCCCGTAGGAGCCAGCAATTTCAGCCGTCGCATCGGTGCTGTTTGAATCCACCACATAAACTTCGCCCATCCCGCGCAACGATTCCAGGCATCGGGGCAGGTTGTGCGCTTCATTGCGTACTGGAACAATCACGCTTACAGGCAACAAGGTGGGCCCATCGACGTTCATCCGATGAGTGGCTGCTTCGAGCCTTTCCATGGGGAGTGCAGACAAGATTCCCACTATTTTACGCCGATTTTCGCGATCGTAGCATGTGGTAGTATCCGGTTTTACTCGCATTTTGCATGGCAAACCCCCACCCCATTGCCGATTTAAAGGAAGAAGTCCGGAAATTCTGGAATGCGGAACCCTGCGGCTCGCGTTACCTGGGGGAGCTTGCGGATTTCGAGGCCCATGCCCGCGCACGCTATGAATTAGAACCATACATCGCAGAGTTCGCACAATTTTCCAGCTCGCGTGGACGGAAAGTCCTGGAGATCGGCGTAGGCATGGGCGCGGATTATTTGGAGTGGCTGAAGGCTGGGGCCGGCGCGACGGGAGTGGATTTATCGGCGATCTCCATCGAGCGTGCCCGCCGCCGCTGTGAACTTGCGGGACATCAGCCCGACCTTCGCGTGGCGGATGCTGAGAATCTTCCCTTTCCCGACAATACATTCGATGTCGTGTATTCCTACGGAGTCATCCATCACAGCCCGAATACGGCCCGATGCATCGGCGAAGCCCGGCGAGTGCTCAAGCCCGGCGGAGAAGCGCGAATCATGCTGTATCACCATCCGTCCATCACCGGAATCATGGTGTGGCTGAGGTACGGTATTTTCCGGAAATCACTGCGGGAGACGGTTTATCGATCCCTGGAGAGCCCCGGCACCAAGACCTACACTCGCGCCGAGGCCCGCAATTTGATGAACGGCTTTGAAGATTTCAAGCTGCGGCAGGTTTTTAGCCCGGGAGATTTGTTGCTCAATCAGCCCTCGGCCCGATATCGATCCCGGTTCTATCGCCTGGTCTGGCGAGTTTTTCCTCGGAAATTGGTCAGAAAGTTTGGCGCTCGCTGGGGATTATTTCTGCTGATTTCCGGCAGGAAGCCGATCCAGCCTACTTAAGTCCTGACTTCTTACATTTTTCGACACAAAACCAGAAACTGGGCGCCCATGGGGAGCATCGTCATCCAGGGTTCTGTGAACCGGAATATTTTCAGAGCGCGCGGATAAAAAAAGAGAAAATCACGTCGTAGAACGTAAAAGCCCTGCGCCTGAACCATGCCTGACGCTTCTGTCGGACTGATGGTTACAGCACCACGATCAAACGCGCATTTCGACATGACATAACGCGTGCCCGGATTCCAGGGATTGTTCTCCCAGAGCGCGAAGAGACCGCCTACCCGGAGTGACCCATGGATGAAGCGCAGAGCCGAAGCTCTTTCTGCGACAGGAATGTGATGGAAAACGCCATTGCAATATACGAGATCGAAATTCCCCTCGGGGACATGTTGATCGAAGGTCCCGAAGGCGCGTTGGTCCGAACCATGCCGCAACCTTGCCAATTCAACGGAACGCGAAGAAACATCTAGACCCAGAAGGTGATCTAACCCAAGATTCTCCTGCAACAGCACTGCAGTGTCCCCAATCCCGCAACCGTAATCCATAGCGGAGTGGGGTTTCTCCGCTAATTCGCGGATGCGTTTCACCAGCCACCGCACACGCGCTTGGGCAAAATACGTCTTGTTTTCGCCGCTGACCAAGAGCGCCTGGTTTAGGTCCGCATCATACGAGTCCGCATAGCGATCAAATTCGGCAGTATTGTTCATTTTCGCCGCATTCCTAGGACGCTGAGGAAAAAACTGCAAAAGACTGTCTGGATCCCCAGAGTAAGCGCCAGCACAGCGGGAATCACCAGGCGCAAACTATGGGAAAAATCCAGTTGCCCGAACCCACGGAGCCCCCACATTCGTACCGCGAGCACAGATCCCAGGAATCCTGAGACCGCAAGCGCGCTGCCGATGAGAAGGCCACGTTCCAGATTGATATGGGTAAACAGACGGCCCATCCATCGGTCCGGCGGATGAAGGCCCTCCGAAATTGCGAAAAGTTTGGTGAACACGGCAAACGATACCGATTGGAAACCAAGCAGAATGGCGGCCGCCGCGTATAACAGCGTATGAACATCAAACACGACGTTGCCCACCCGCCGCGAACTTGGCAAGAGCCACAACCCGACCAAACCGCCAACTAACATCAGCGCCAGACCGGGATAAAGGAACAACCAGCGCGGGCTATAGAGCAAGAAGAAGCGTAGAGTCCGCCAGCCATCGCGCCAGGTTCGCAGGTGTGGCGGCCTGCCCCGGCCATCGGGAGAGAGTGTGGTGGGCACTTCGCCAATTTTCATGCCCAGAAGATTGGCTTTCACCACCATCTCCGTGGCGAACTCCATCCCGGTGGTGCGCAAGTCCATCTTGTCGTAGGCCTGCTTGCTGAAACCCCGCAATCCGCAATAGAAATCTCCGCAGGAGCCGCCAAAAAAAAGCCGTCCGATCCGTGTCAGGACCGGGTTGCCCAAATATTTGTGCAGGGGCGGCATGGCCCCAGGAAGAATCCCGCCACGAAACCGGTTTCCCATCACCAGATCGTCACCGGCGCGGAGTTCCTGAAGAAACCGGGGGATGTCCGAAAAATCGTAACTCTCGTCCGCGTCCCCCATGATGACGTACCGGCCGGCAGCCGCGGCAATGCCTCCCATCAGCGCATTGCCATACCCCCGGGCTTTTACGGGGACGACGCGAGCCCCCAGGCGGACAGCAATTTCCTGCGAACCGTCGGTGCTGCCATTGTCCGCCACGATGATTTCGCCGCGGATATTGGCGTCGCGAAATGCCTGTTGTGCTTTCGCAATACAAGTTCCGACCGTTTGCGCTTCATTGAGACAGGGCATAACTACGGACACCTCGACTGCCACAGTTTCATGCTGCATGGACGAAGCCGGGCTGACAGTCGCGATGTTCGCTACCATGATTGCCTTAGTCTATCGAAATAACCCAGCAGGATACGATATGCAGCCATGCAGTGTGAATAAGAAGCTTTGTCATTCGGGCGATGACCCTGAGCGCAGTGAAGGGGAAGCGGAGGAATCTGCTATTGGCCGGCAGCTTCGTGGCGCTGTCCAGGGGCAGATCCCTCCGCGACTTGTCGGAGTGGCAAAAGGAAGAGTTTTATTCAAACTGCGCCACGACCATAAGATGATATCTCTTGTCTAAATGTCCGTTGCTTCAACCGTCTCTTGGTTTCCATTGCCGCGTAAAGTTTGAGCAATTTCGAGAAGCTTGTCCAGATGCTCCCGCCATGAAAAATCCCCCGCCCGTGCTCTCCCCGCTTTCTGCAACTCCTGCATTAAATCCTGCGAGGACGCTATTTTCAATACCTGGTCCGCCAACGATGCGGGCGAGAAGCGGTCAAAAAACAATGCGCTCCCGCCACAAATCTCGCGGTGGACCGGAATGTCCGATGCGGCGATGGCGAGGCCGGAAGCCATGGCTTCGACAAGAGGATGAGCAAAGGTCTCGGTATAAGCCGGGGTCACGTAAATGTCAGCGGACCGATATACATGATGGAGCTGGCGGTACGGAATGGTCCCGAGTTCCACCACTTCTTTTGCGATATCCAGCTCCCGCACCAAAGCCGACGCAGTTTCGGCGCGATAGGATCCGGGATTTTGCCCGGAGCCAAGCGTGCAGGTAAGGAAGAGTTTTACGCTTCCTCCCGGCAACCCCTCCCGGATGCGAGGCAGTGCCCGCAACAGAGTTTCAAAATTGCGGTAGTAGTTGTAGTGGCTGACAAAAAGTAATTTCAAGGCGCCCGCCGCATTCATTTTCTGTTGTAGATCGGCAGTTGGAGGCGAGACGTCCCCCAAAAACATCTCTTTATTGAATCCATGATAGATACTGGTTACGTCATGCTGGGTCCATTGGCGCAAAACATCGGCGAAGTACCGGCTCGGAGCCACCGTCACATGGGCCCAATGCACCGAGCGTTTTGCGAACATAGCTTTGATGCGAGTATCAACCCATGCCGCATAGTCGCGGCGCGACAGCAGGTCTTGATAGAAATCCTGGGATACGTAGAGAGAATTCCCAGACAACAAGATTTGCGGGACCGGTGACTTACGCAACGCGAAGTTCCCCGTAGAAACCAAAACATCCGCCGCCGCTTTACGAATCGTCTCCGGCAAAGTCCTCTGCTCACGCCAGTAGCGGCGAGCTGCTCCCGACGCCTCGAATTCGACAAACGTTACATTCGGGACCCTCTCGAATTCTCCGCGCAGGCCTGCTGGGAGCGCAATGGTCGCGCGCATATCCTTGCGCGCGGAGATTTCGGGGACGATATTGCGAACATAAGTAGGACCGGCTCCGGCGCTGGCCGCCAAAGCGTTGAAGAAAAGATGAATCATCGGCCCGGCATTGCCAGATCCAGGTTCCCGGGCGGCAAGGGAACAAGCTTTGGGCTAGACCAGACATAGCGGGGGGCGGTCTCGGGAAGAAGATCGATCATCACGAACGCCATGCTCCAGAAGAAAACGCAGAGGTAGTACCCGACCGCAAACAGCCAATCTTCAAAACCGGCATGGATCAGCCCGGCGATCATGACCAGGGCAATTGGGACCGCTGGGGAGAATGGGTCCCTCGTGCGCCGCAACCAAATCAGGACTTGGGCCGAACGGGCCACGACAATCAACACCAGAACAACGAACGGAATTACTCCCAACAACCCGACCCACTCAAGAATCGCCAGGTAGCTGTTGCCATGCTCCCGTGAAACTCCACCCGATGCAAAACCGGTGCTTCGGACCACCATCGTATCGTAATTCGTGGCCACCGTGCCAAAACCACTGCCAAACAAGGGTCGTTGCCGAATCGAACTAATCGTAGAGTCCCACACCGAAAGACGAGACGCGAGCGCGCCCTTTTCCTGGTGTCCTTTGTAGACAAATTGCAAAAGCGATCCGGATTCAGTCGCAAGTATCGGAAAAACCGTGGCGACTAACAACGCTGCCGCCAGAGCTAGCCCAAGCCCTTTCATCAGCATGCGGTATCGGCCCAGACAGACACACAACACAGCACAAGAGATGACTGCCGCCACAATCCCCGCCCGGGAATAACTGATGAAAAGCAACAGCACGCTAAAAAGAAAGGCCAAAGCCCGGCGGCGATACAGGCTGGGTTGCTGGCTGATCAGCATCCCCCAAAGCAGCAACGGCGCCACCACCACTCCCATGATTGCCCCTAGAGAATTGGGGTTCCCAAAAACCGGATAATGGAAGAAGAGATAAGAAAGAGAAGACCCCCACACCACCACTTCACAGCCAAATAAAATGCCGTAGAAAAATTTCCCCTCCCGGCCGGTCACCGCCACGCGCGCGCCAGTGGCCGCATAAGCAAACAATAGAAAAAGACTTAGCGCCTTCAAGGCCGAGGTTTGAGGATGCGATGAAACTACCGCCGACACCATCGCAGAAACCACACAGAGAAGCGCGGCCGTGTGGAAGCCCGAGAAACGGTAACGCCGGGACCGAACAAAGACTACAAATCCCCCGCCAGCCGCGATGGCCAGAACAATCCAGCGCCGGGAAGTCCAGATGTCGCTCAAAGGAAGGTCGACGCCCGCCCACACAAACACCGCAATCAGCACGGGAAAAAAACGTTGCGCGAACCCCCAAAGCGCAACTAACATGACTTCCAGGAAAATCAGCGCGCCAAGATAAAAGTAATTTCCAAGATAGGCAGGCCGGAGCAGCGCCAGCGCGAAGGTGACCAGGCACAATCCAAGCGATGCCATCACCAGTATCTTGGAACTGTTATCGTTCATTTCGAGTTCCTTTGCGCCAGCGACGCCAACGCGATCCCATTCGCACAGATTTCTGGTGAAAAACGCTGAATGCGCTGGTAGCCGCGCTCTCCCATTTCCCGCCTTTGCTTCTCATCGCTCGCCAGTTTTTTCATGAGCGTGGCGAGCCGGGCTATATCTCCAGGAGCAAATGTGTATCCGTTCCAGCCTTCTTCCACTAAATCCTGCGCGCATCCGGCGGCGTTGGATGCGATCACTGGTAGTTTACATGCCATCGCTTCATTGACAACCAATCCCCATGGATCCGTATGGGTAGGTAACACAAATATGTCCGCAAGACCATAGTAGCTCGCCAGCTGTTCGCGCTGTACGAATCCCGCGAATTGTACCCAGCCGTTCTCGGGCCCGGCCGCAAGTCTTTGCAATTCCTCCAGGGCCGTTCCGTGGCCGGCAAATACGAGTCCCCAGCAGGAGCGCAATTCCCGGGTTTGCGACATATAGGCTTGCAGCAAATCAAATACGCCCTTTTCCGGGACCAGCCGCCCGGCGAACAGAAAAAAACGTTGCGGCAAATTCAGCTTGCGCCGATACGCCGCCGCATCACCTTGGGCATGCTCGGCGCCGCGGGCAAAAAACTCTATGTCCACGGCATTGGGCGCGGTAAAAATAGTTTCAACCTTCGCGCCGCAATCTCGCAAGTATTGAAGAGACGACTGCCCGGGGACCACGAACCCGTTACACCTTCGTAGGAACCAGGTTTTTAGGGACTCCACCAGTCTGCGGCCACGACGATGGTCTTTGGCTGTACTTTCCACCCACAGCAGGATCGGCACCCCATGCTGGCGCGTCCACCGCAAAGCAACCCAGGAAGCGACATAGTTATACCCTCCGCAGAGGACGGTATCGGGAGAAAATCGCGCCAACGCAGCCCGCATTCCCCAATTGAGCAAACAGTGATACTTCCCCAGGCGGCGACGCCACGAAGGTAGGACTTGATAAGAAAATTGAATCTCGCTTTTGTACACGTGCCAGTGCCGCTGGGTCTCGTCCGTTTCTGCCAGGAAGATGACGTGCAGATCAATATCATCGCGGCGCGCCAGCGCGTTAAAAACCGGAATGCGGTACGGAGCGATGATCTCCGTCACAATAGCCAGTTTGCGCTTCACGCCATAGGCCCGCGATAGATCCGCAGCAGGGTGTCCGCCTGATGCGCCAGGGTGAATCCTTCCAACACGGTCCGCCGTGCTTCCACCCCCATGCGGCCCCGCGCGTCGTCGTTCTGCAACAAATGGGTGAGGGCCCCGGTCAAGGCCGGCACGCTGTCCGGCTCAACCAGCCACCCGTTGCGGCCATGTTCAACAATTTCATCGATGCCTTGGCCCGCACAGGCAATCACCGCCTTTCCCGCTGCCATCGCCTCCAGATAAACGCACCCCAATCCTTCATAGCGGCTGGGTAATGCGAATAGCGTACAACCGGCCATCGCTGCCGCAACCTCCGCCCGGCTTTTCCGGCCGCAAAATCGAATGGATTCGGCAATCTTCAGTTCGCGCGCCAACTGCTCCAGACGGCTTCGTTCCGGGCCGTCTCCGATGAAATCGCAGATCACTCCGGGAAATTTCTTGCGCACATCGGGCAAGGCGCGCAGGAGTAATTCCTGTCCTTTAATGGGGATCAGGTTCCCTACGCACAAGATTGAATTCGGGACGCTGGCGCCCGGAGGCGAAAACAATTTCGCATCGACACCGTTATAGACGACCACCGTGCTCGCGGAGACACCTTGCAGAACACGGTTACGGACCTTCTCGCTGATACAGATGGTCCGAGCGGCCGATTCATACACCCAGCCGGAAACCCGTTTGCACCACTGCCCCAGAGGACCGCTCACCTGGTTCGTGAAGAACACATCCAAGCCATGCACCGTCACCACAAAAGGAACTCCCAATTTCCGGCTAAGCAGCGCGGCCGCATGCCCGCAGGGAAGCGCGGCATGCGCGTGGACCAGATCGAAAGGTTTTTGGCGGTGAAGACTTCGTACTTCGGTCAAGAGCGAAGCATACAAAAACCTTCCTGCGCTGGGCAGACCCGCTCCGCCGGGGAAACTGAAGAACCGCTGCCAGGAAGCGGGCGCCACCCGGGGATTGGGGCGAATTCTCCCCCGGTAAAAGGGCTGCACGCCAATCACGGTGTTTCGCACTCCTGCGGCCTGCAGCGCTTCCACCGCTTCGGCGACAAAGCAGCCGCAAGCCGCATCATTCTCGCTCGGATAAAAGGGCGTTAGGGTAAGCACATGTGGCGACCGCGGGCTATTCATGGGATGCCCGCAGTCCAGCGCCCGCAACTCGTCCGGCTGTCGGGTATTGGCTCTCACCGTCATAGTCACGCGGAAGCGGAAATCGCAAGATAGGCTTTTTCCCAACTGCGACTGATCTTGTTCCAGTCGAACTCCTGGGCATGCTGCCTGGCGGCGGCGCCCATGCGCATTCTTAACTGCGTATCCTGGAGCAACAGCGACAGCTTTTCGATCATTTCCTCCCGTGTTGCTACTTGAAAACCCGTGACCCCGTCCACCACCGACGGAGTTTCATAGTCGCGGAACACGATGCAAGGCAGGCCCGCAGCAGCAGCTTCCAGAGTCACTTTCGGCAACCCTTCCGTGCGTGAAGGAAGAAGAAACACATCGCTCTGCTGCATCGCCTCGGCAATGCTGGCTTGCGACTTCCCCCCTTCGAGCGCGACATTTGTAAGACCCAGCTGCGCGATCTTGCCCGCAACCGTGTGCTCAAAGCCGTTTCTTCCGGCGCCGATGATGCGGAACTGGACGCCGGGAAAATGCGCAGCGACTTCCAGGAGATCAAGCACGCCCTTCCGCTTCAAAAGCGCGCCCACAAACAATGCAGTAGCGCCTTTTCTCAAGTCTTCCCCGGGAGGCGAAAAAAGGCCGCAATCTACCCCCACCGGCAACACGCCACTCGGTTTACCATCAAAGCTGGCCGCGTAATATTGGGCTATCCAATCGGTGATCGCGGTCCAGACATCGCATCGTCTTACAATCCCGGGATACAGGCGGCGAAACCACTTGCCGGTGCCTTCGAAATGGGCCGGCCCTTCCAGGTGAAGTACGGTCCGGGTCCGCATCCTTAGGGCACGCGGCAGACGAACAAACAGATAACTGGCGGGACTGCAATCCAAGTAAGCGATGATCTCGGGGCCGGCCAGCATTTCTCTCAGAATACTCAAAGTCTGAAAACGGCGGGGCAGCGGCAACAATCTGATGTTCTCCCGGTCCAGCAAGCGTGGATCGGGCTGGTTCCGATAGAAAAGAGAGATATCGAACCGTCTGGCGTCCAGTCTCGAAGCAATTTCGCGGACATTCAAGCTCTGCGCATTTACATTGTCCGCGTCCGCCGAAGCCAGAAATAAGATGCGGATTTTACCGTTTCCCCGGGTCATTCCATTCTCACGCTTCCGCGCATTCGAGGGCGATGTCGCGCAGCACCAAAGCCGCGCGCGCGCCGGCATCGCGCGAACGTAATGATTCGACAATGTGGGCGCGGGCACGCTCCAGCAAGCGCCGGCGGACCACCTTCGTTCCCTCGCGGGGCAGGGGATGTAATTCTCCCGGATCAGTTTCTAAATCGAACAACTCATCGGACCCGGTAGCGAAGTCGAGGATGAGTTTGTGCCGGGCTTCGCGAACCGCCAACACCCGGGAACGCGCCCGGTCCGCCTTCCGGAGCGGATTGCTACAGCCTTTTACATACTCGACAATGGCCCCTTCGTCCCAACTTTGTCCTGCTTTAAGTTGTGGCCAATAACTTCGTCCCTGAAAGCTTGCGGATAGGGGCGCTCCCAAACAATCTAACAAAGTCGGCGCGAGATGCAACAGGCTGAAAGGAGCCGCGATCCTTGCGGGCGCGACCCCGGGCGCGTGAAGCAGCAGTGGTACGTGCACCAACTCTTCCGTCGCCTTCGGCGGCGCATGCATTCGTCCTCCGTGGTCGAGGAACTCTTCGCCATGGTCTGCGGTCAGGGCAAATACGCAGTCGTTCCACAATCCAAGATTACGCAGAATTTCTACTAGGCCCGCTATTTGCCGGTCGACCCAACGAATTCCACTGTCGTAGAGAGATACAATCTCCCGGCGAACACGCTGCAAGCGCCTTGCGCCGAGGCCCGTCCGATTCCAATAAGAATTGAGATACCGGGCCCGGGTGGGAGTCATTCCGCTGTCTCCCATCAACTCCAGGGACTCCTGCGGTGGATAGTAAGGTCCATGGGGGTCCATGAGATGGAGCCAGAGAAAGACCGGCGCTCCACTCCGCTGCCTGAGCCAGTCGCCGGCGTGCGCGACCATTACATCGGCGGATGGATAACAACGCAATTGCTCGAGAGACTTTGGAGATCGCGCCGCCACCTGCTGACCATAGCGGAAATAAAGCTCCTCGTACAAAAACCCGAGACCAAGTTTGTGGCTGGCCCGCCTGATTCTGTCGTTCAGCAAGCCATGCTTATGGTGATTGTCTTCCCCGCCCGGACCTGCGCTCTTGCCCGGACCGTCCACAAAATCGCGGAATACCTGAAAACCTTCTGCATATCCAAATCGCCCGGAAAGGTAAGGATTGCCGGCAACAAATGCGGCGGTGTCATAACCAACCTGGTTGAGGGCTGAGGCGAGAGTCGGCTCTTCCGGCGCTACTCCGATCACGTCTCTGCCTAACGCAAGTGGATAACGTGAAGCCAGCAGGGCGGGAAATGAATAGTAGGTCGGAGCTCCGGCCACGATCGCATTGTCGAATATGGTGCTGCTTCCGGCCAAAGAATCCAGAAATGGAGTGGTGGGGCGCGCATAACCCATGAAGCCGACGTGGTCCGCCCGCAAGCAGTCTACCGTGATCAAAACCAGAGAACCGGGCTTGTTCATCTAGATTTCCAGGACGGCGCTCGGACCAACCGCGTCTTCCATCTTTCTTACCTTTACCCGGAAGCGCGTGTTATCGTCCAACTTTCCCTCGGTGATCAGCTTATAGATGTCCTGATCGTGAACATACAACAGATCGGGATGTCGCGCCTCCAAGGTGGAGAGAAATTCGTCCAGCGCCTGCAATGTGGGCCCGCGAAAATCGCGCAGGGAGGAGTGGAAGTTGATCGAGTGGATCGAGATGATGGCCGGGATTCCTCGCGAGAAACTCTGCTCCGCTTGCTGTACCGCCGCAGCTACCGCCGCTTCTCCATGGGCTGGCTCAAAATCGATGGTCCGAGACAGCTCCAGGATCCCGAATTCATCGATGAACGGGGGCAGGTTCTCCTCGCTTCGTACTTGCACCACGCGGATGCGGGATTGCGCCCATGCTTGGCGCGTGTCCAGGTTCGCCCGGTAGCCAGGCGCGCAAACGGACAGCGGCGGCAAAGAAAACAAATCCTTGAATATCTTGGCCGCTTCGGTAATGAGCTTGGATTGGACCGCAAGCGGCAAAAACCCTGCTTCTTGGCCCTCCGGATTAAGGTACTCATAGCCGACCCATGGCATCCGCCAAAATATATAGGGTGTTTCCGCCGCCCACATCGTCTTTAACAGATGCTTGCGCTCCCCATTCTCTGCCAGCGCATTTTCCACCGCCAGCGTATTGAAGTGGGTCAAACCGTGCAGGGCGGGAAAAAATGTCCGGTCTGCGACCCCCTGCTGATAGGCATCGAAAAGCCCCGGGCGCCGCCAGGCCCCGGGAAACCCCTGGCTCAGCGGCATCACATGGATTTTGAAACCCGCCTGCGCCGTCCGGGAGAAATCGAGATTGGCCATGACAAAATTCATGACCATGCAGGCCGGCCGCTTGGAGAAATCCCGGTGGCGCAATAGCAAGTCGCGGACCGCCATCACATCTTCAGCCGTCTCCAGCGAGTAATGGTCGTACGCGCTTTCACCTAAAGGGATCCCGCTCTGGCGCAGTTGCTCGTATCCTTCCTTGTCCCGGACCCCCACCCGGCCCCAATCGTCGCTTTGGATCATTACCAACGGCTTATCAAAAGAAAACGGGAAAATCCGGTTTCTTCCCCGCCAAAGCTTCTTCATGAAACTCAACATCAATAATCTCTCTTCACTCAACTCTTTCGACAACACACCTAAATGTTAGATGTACCCAAGGTCCTTTAATCTCTCCTCTATGATCTTCTGTTCGGCTTGGTCCGCTTGCGCCGCATCATCCCGCGTCAACTCCTGTAAAACAAAGGCCAGAAACTGTTCCAGGCTGCCAAATCGCTTTTGGTATCGCTGTTCGACCTTCCGGCATAAGTCTGCGGGCAAATCAACGGCGCGTGTGTCCGACATCAGGCATTCTCCTCCGTTTTGGAGATCACGCCATGCACACGCCCCCAAATCGCCTGGGCGATCAACCGGTCGTCTGAATCAAGGCCGAACGCCAATACAATACCGCAAAACACCAGGTAGGCTAACAGCAAAGCCGCCCCCGCCGTAAGCCATGCCGGCCACACCGAACTCACCGTTTCCCTCACTACAAACAACGTCAACAACATCGCCACACCCGGTAACAAAAGCCGGAAATAACTGGAATTGTAGGGGACAAGATGCAAGGTCCGGCGGACCACGAGCAGATAACCCAAATTTGCCGCAACATTGGCCAGGGCCGCCACCGAAATCGCTCCCACGATCCCCCACCTGGGCACTAACAATATATTGAGAACAATAATCATGAGTGCCATAGCCGCTTGGATCCGAATCAAGTAGCGCTGGTGGCCTGTCATGTAGAGCATGGTGCCGGACGATCCCACGGCGGAATTCACCAGTTGCCCGATCGTTCCGATTACCAGGACGATCCACCCGGCTTCAAAATCATGGCCAAAAATTCCCATGATGGGCCGGGCAAAGACCATGATTCCAGCAGCCAGTGGCAAAGTAAGTCCCAAAATCCATTTGGTCAGAGTCTGGTACATCCGCGACAGCAGGTCATATTGTGCACGGGAGTATAAATCCGCGATGATTGGCCCGAAGATTTGGTTCACCGAACTTAGAATGATGCAAACAAATGTCACCACGCCGGATGCCAATGCATATACGCCGAGTTCGCGCACATTACGATAGCGACCCAGGGCCACGGTATCGGTGTGGACGATGACAAAACCCAGCAATGCCATGCCAAGAGTGGTCGCTGAGACGGAAACTACTTCCTTGTCCATGGGCGCCAGCGGACCGGAAAATGACCGCGCCTGCTTAGGCGTCAACCGCCACACCAATGCCACCAGCAACAGCAAGACTAGAAAAGCGCTCAAGGCTTGGGCCGCGATATAGCCTTTCAGCGCCATCCCGGACGCCACCAGCGTGACCGTGATGAAGATGGTGAGCGGAGTCCCGATAAAGTAGTTGATCACCGTACGGCGAGCTACGTCTTTGTATCCGCCCAACACATGGGAAAAGAAGTTGGTGAAAACTCCAAGGACCATGACGACCGTGAACAACCCCATATAAGCGGCGA
This sequence comes from uncultured Acidobacteriaceae bacterium, assembly GCA_964514735.1. Lineage (GTDB taxonomy): Bacteria > Acidobacteriota > Terriglobia > Terriglobales > Acidobacteriaceae > CAWBXL01. The sequence goes on from CAZETZ010000029.1 coordinate 25,996, forward strand.
GTTCCGGCGTGTGATAGAAACGCTGCGCGATCCACGGGCCTGCCAGCAACATGGCAATCGCCAGAACTCCATTACAAGCCAATAACAGCAAAATGCCGCGCCCCAGAAAACTGCGCAGGAGGTCGAATCTTCGCGTCGCGCTGTAACTGGAAACAAAGCGGACCGCGGTCTGGGAGATTCCCAGTGTGTTGAAAATACAAGCAAAGCTGACAATGGTCATCCCCAGGATGTACACGCCATACAAACTTGCGCCCAGCGCCCGCGCGAGATAGACCTTGAAGCCGTAAGCCGCCAGTGCATTAAAGATGGTGCCGAAAAAAAAGACCGCCGAGTGGGTGGTTACCCTGCCCATGTAGAAGCGGAAATGCAGGCTGTCCGAAGCCGCCTCTTGCACTTCCTGCACGATGTTAGGGGACGTTGTCATCAGGGCCGGTTGGCAGGGGACGCCCAGACTTGAGTTGGCCTTACGGTTCCCAGTCTGTAGTCGCCATTCAATAAGGCGCGCAATTCCGCAGGCTCAATCGTCCTGCAAATCCTCCCGGCGGTCGATTCCGGCGCCTTCCCGGTTGCCAGCAGTTGTGGAATATTTTCCATCTCAACGGGTGCGTTCAGTATATGCCCGACTCCGAACTTCGCATACTGCTGCACATATCCCCAATAGACGTGCTGGAGCCATCCACAAAGGAAAATCGGAATTTGGCGGACAGCGCACTCCAAAGCCACGCTGGACTCCACCGACATGGCAAACCGGGCCTTGCTCCACAGCTCGGGCGTGGCGGGACCGTCCACCCACTTGATTTCCGCGAGCTGACCCTTTGGCAAAAGCTTCCGCAGCAGATTCTTGTGCCCTTTAATACTCTCGAAGGGGTGCAATTTGAAAACAAGTTTAAGCCGGCATCGCCTGGCAAGCGCGCACAGTGGCGGCAGCAAGTCGCGGTAAACTTCCTCCATCCGCCAGCCCGCAACACCATAGGGTTCGGTAAAAAACACCAGCCAGGGTTTCTCCACAGCCTCGACCGCAGCCGCCGGGACCGGGGATGGGCCACCCATAACAATTCGCTCCGGGTTGGTATGGCAGGTTTCCAGAAGGTAATCGCGTTCCAATTCGCCTTTCGCCAAGTAGTAGTCGGCGATCATGGGTTTGACCGCCATGCGGCCGTCGAGCGCCCCATGATGCACTGCCGCCGTCGGAAGGTTGCGCTGTTTGGCGATGAAGAGGGGCAGGCTGGTATAAGGATTGACATCGTCCGCGGAAAAGCAACCGGCAATATTCTGGGAATCAAACAGGCGCATCCACGCGTCTCGTACAGCGACCCCCCAGCGAATCAGCCCCGGGCCACGTTGCAGCACTCCCAGCGCTGACGCCATTCGGAATTCGGGAGAATCAAGCTGACCTTGCAACTTCTCCCATTTCTCTATCAAACTTGCGAGTTCGTTGACATCGCCGGCCCCAAAATACGCATCCAGAGAAATCGTTCGCACGTTGCCGGGAAGCGGGGTCAATCTGCCGCCGGGTCTGGCGGCCGCAAGCAGGAACTGCTGTTCCGGCAACAACGACGCATAGGAAACCGCGCTACGGGAGACATTAATGTAAGCCGTGGGCAGCAGAAAAACCGGTTGACCTGTCCTGGATCTCTTGCCGGCAAACCGCCGCCGGATCGAATGTTCTGGATCGAACTTGTCCAGCGCGATCTGTTTCAGTTGATCGAAATCCAGCTGAGACATTGCTCGCCTGTAATGGCGGACCCTTCGCGCGATGGCGGAATCGCCGGCCAGTATGTGTACTTCGGCATTCACGAAACTTTGCAACGCCAAAGCGCGCGCGTCTGGCCGGCTGCAATAAAATTGGCCCTTCCCGCCCAATTCTTTGGACAGCCCCAGGAGCATGAAACAATGCTCCATGTCGGAAACAAGCACCGGGAAAATTACATCCCACCAATCAATTCCATATTGATCGACGGCCATGCCGTTGCCCTGATGAATGACTTGCTTGAGGCGGTATATGTCTTCAAAGCCACGGGCATACTGAAAGAGACTTGTCACCCGGCATCCGGTCTGCCGGCCCCATGCTTGGTAAGTTTCAGCGGGAGACCGTCCCAGGTCCACAATCAAATCCCATCCCTGAGATTGCGCGGGAAGCAATCTGTCTTCGGGATGAAGCAGCAGAACTTTCATCGTTGAAATTGGCCGGACAAGGTTCGGTTGGAACTTTTTTCTGCCACGAAATCCCACGACATCGGAGTTCCGCGTTCGATATCGCAGGCCGCGTGCTTGCCCAAAATCTCTGGCAGATGGCGAGTATGCAATCCGTGGGCGGGACGAATCGAACGCACGTTCTTTGCGGTGAATGTCCCGCCTTGCTTGACGTTCTGCACGACGAAGAGCGAACGGCGAAAGATGCGGCTCTTGCTTTCCTGCGGACTGACTCCAAAATGTACCTTCCCCAAAGTGCGCTCGGTAATGCGCACAGCTTCGACCATGGCCTTAAATTCAGATGGCTCCAAGGAAAAATCGCTGTCCGGCCCCTTTTCTGCGCGAGCCAGCGTCAGGTGCTTTTCGATGATGCAGGCCCCCAAAGCAACCGCCGCAATCGGGGCTTCGCTGCCCATGGTGTGATCTGACAATCCCACCGGAACTTCAAACCGCCGCGCCAGTTCAGG
>CAZETZ010000030.1:0-27323 GCA_964514735.1 uncultured Acidobacteriaceae bacterium
GATATACAGGCAGCGCAGGCACGCATAAAAAAATCTCTCTATCTTTCGCCATGCGCGCGATCCGAGACGTTTGCCAAACTCACCAATAACTCGGTCTACCTGAAGCTGGACAATCTCCAGCGTACCGGAGCTTTCAAAGAACGCGGCGCGTTAAACAAGCTGCTGACCATGTCCCAGGAAGAGCGCGCCCGGGGAGTCATCGCTGCTTCCGCCGGAAATCACGCCCAAGGCGTCGCCTATCACGCTGGCCTCCATGGCATCAAAGCGCAAATCCTGATGCCGCTGACCACGCCGCTCACCAAAGTCTCAGCCACCAAAGGCTACGGGGCGGACGTGGTCCTGCACGGCGCAAATTACGACGAAGCCTGCGCCGAAGCCATCCGCCGCAGCCAGGCCGAGCACCTCACCTTCATCCATCCCTTCGATGACGAAGCGGTCATCGCCGGGCAGGGAACTCTCGGCCTCGAAATGCTGCAACAGTGTCCGGATGCCGAAGCCATGATCGTCCCCATCGGCGGCGGCGGGTTGATCAGCGGCATTGCTTGCGCGGTCAAAGAGACCAATTCCAAAGTAAAAATTTACGGCGTCCAGCCTTCGCGCTTGCCTTCGATGGAAGTGGCGCTGGCTGCGGGAAAGCCGGTAGTGCTGAGTCCGGCAGCCACGATTGCGGATGGCATTGCCGTCCTGCGCACCGGGGACAACACCCTCCCCCTGGTGAAAAAGTACGTGGACCAGGTCGTCACCGTCACCGAGGAGGAAATCGCCAACGCCATCCTTCTTCTTTTGGAAAGGGAAAAAACATTGGCCGAAGGCGCCGGCGCCGCTGCCGTTGCCGCGGTGCTGAACCACAAGCTCCCGCTGGCCGGAAAAAAAGTCGTGGTGCTGGTCTCCGGCGGCAACATTGACGTCACCCTGCTCTCGCGCATCATCGAGCGCGGCCTGGTGAAAGACGGACGCCTGGTGCGCCTGCGCGTGCATCTCCCCGACTATCCCGGCGCGCTCAACAAGCTGACAGGAATTCTAGCGCAGCACCGCGCCAACATCGTGGAAACCGCCTACGACCGCGCCTACTACGGGGTGAACCTGGGCGATACCGCCATTGACATCACCATGGAAACGCGCGGTCCCGACCACATCGCGGAATTGCTTTCCGCCCTTGCCGCGGCTGGCTACGCGCATGAGCGTGTTTCGTAACGCTCAAAGGGTCACGCTTTTATCAGATGCGCTTCCGCCTTGCGGCTTCTGATGGCAGAGCGGGCCGCCGGCCCGGTAGATTCTCTGACCACCAGCTCTCCCTCTACAGCAATCTCTGCCACGGGCGCGGCTGATTCTTTTCCCTCGATCCTCTCCACCAAAGTCCGCGCTGCCAGCTCCCCCATCGCGATCATCGGCTGCCGCAGAGTAGTTAAACTGGGGTAGTAATAAACCGCCGCGGGAATGTCGTCGAACCCGATCACCGAAATGTCCTGCGGGACGCGCAAGCCGGATTCCTGAAACGCGCGCATCGCCCCGATGGCGGAAAGGTCGTTGTAAGCAAACAAAGCGGTGAAGGGCACATTTCTCGCTAGAAGCTGTTTGGCAAACGGGTATCCCAATACCGGAGAAACCTCTTCTACATCGAGCTGGATCACCAGCTCATCGCGCACGACGATACCCAACTGGGGTGCAATCTCACAAATCGCCTGCCAACGGACCTTAGAATCGGCGCTGGCGGGATGGCCCCGCATAAAAGCCACGTCCCGGTGTCCGAGGTCAGCCAGGTGTTTCAACGCCGCCAGGACCACGCCACGATGGTCGAGCACAACATTGGTCACCCCTTCCAATTGCCCGTGACCTGACACCGCAACCGTTGGCAAGGTCGGAGTGTAATCCAGGCTTAGGTCCACTGTGATCAGCCCCTCCACCCCGCGCTGCACCAGCATGTTGGAATAGGCTTCCAGCAGGTCCCGTTTGTGGTGATGAACTCCGGTGACAAAAAAATAGTTGTTCTCCCGAAGCACCTGTTCGATGCCTTTGATGACCAGGTAGGTGTAAGCATCCCCAAGATCGTTGGCGATAATTCCCAGAGTGTAGGTGCGCTGCTTGCGCAGAGAGCGCGCCAGTAAATTGGGACGGTAATTCAGTTCCCGCGCCGCTACATGAATCCGGTCCCGCGTCGCTTGTGGGATGTGCGCCGCGGAGGGAGAATTATTCAGCACGCTGGAAACTGTCCCGGCGGACAGTCCCACATGGCGGGCCACCGACTTCAAAGTCGTGGCGCCCGGTTCTTTGCCATTATTTAAACTGCCAGACATAGAAAATGGTCAGCCCTGTTCTTGCAAGAAGGCCCATGTAGCGGTAGCCCCACGCCCCGCCAATCTTGGGGAATATAACATGAACGGGAGATAAAAACCGGTCCTCAGCCGTTTTTCCACGGAGCATTCAACGTAAAGATTCTTGTCGCAGTGCGCGCAAGTCAATGCCCAACTGCTCTGCTTTCTTGTATAAATGACTCCGCTCCAACCCTAAAGCCTTGGCCGCATTGGTGATGTGATTGTGGTGGCGCTTGAGCTCGGCGAGAATGACCTGGCGTTCGTAGTGCTGTACTCGATCGGCAAGGGGCCCAGATCCCGTGAACGTACACGCGGCATTGGAGGCCTGGGGCAGGGTCATATTTACGGTCTCATCCGTGACTGTTCCATCGGTCGCCATCAGCATCAAGCGCTCCACCACATTTCGCAGCTCCCGCACGTTTCCCGGCCACGAATAAGACTGTAGAGCCTGAATTGCTTCTGGTGAAAACGGGATCGCCTTCCAATTATTTTGCGCGCACACTTGCCGCGCAAAGTGGTCCACCAGAACAGGAATGTCCTCCCGACGCTCACCAAGAGGAGGCAGCACAAGAGGGAAGACATAGACGCGGTGAAACAGGTCCTGTCTAAATTTCCCTTCGCGCGCCAGCGATTCCAGATTGCGATGGGTGGCGACCACTACCCGAACATCGACGCGGACCGGTTTGTCGCCCCCGATGCGCTCCACTTCTCCTTCTTCCAAAACACGCAGCAGCTTGGCCTGCATCTGCCAGGGCATGTCCCCAATCTCATCCAGAAAGATTGTGCCGCCGGTCGCTTGCTCAAACTTTCCCACATGACGTCCGGCAGCGCCGGTGAAGAAGCCCTTCTCATGGCCAAACAATTCGGATTCAATCAGTTCTGCCGGCACCGCAGCGCAATTGAGAGTGACAAACGGCCCGGAGGCGCGTGGGCTGCGTTCGTGCAGGGTACGCGCGACAAGTTCCTTGCCCGTGCCAGTCTCGCCCAGGATACAGACCCGGGTCTCGCTCGCCGCCACGCGCTCCACCTGTGCCATCACCTTCTTCATCGTCTCGCCGCTCCAGACGATCTCATGTTTGCCCAATCGCTGGCGGAGTTGGCGGTTTTCCGATTCCAGACGTTGCAGCCTCAGGACGTTCTCAACCGTGAGCAGCAACTTCTCCGTGGAGACCGGCTTCTCCAGAAAATCCAGCGCTCCCAGCTTGGTGGCGCGCACCGCCATTTCAATGTGCGCCTGGCCCGACATCATGACCACCGGGGTGGTGGTCCCTTGGCCACGCAATTCTTCCAGCAACGCAAGCCCGTCCTTCCCCGGCATCACCACGTCGGAAAAAATCAGGTCGAAGCTCTGCGACTTGGCCAATTCCAGGGCCTTGGCGGCGTTGTCGCAAACCGTCGCGTCGTGTCCGGCCAGACGAAAGGCCCGCGACAATGAGGCCAACGTGTTGGCCTCATCGTCCACAATCATTAAATGCGCTTTAGTAGGCATAAGTTCCTTCAAGCCTCCGTGATCTCGGCGGCTTTTCTCGGCGTTCTCCGCGTTTTAAGATTTGCTTTGTTGCGGTTGTGACAAGCAAAGTCTTAGACCGCTGAGGACGCGGAGAAACCCGCAGAGATCGCAGAGTAATCTCGATTTCCGCTACTCATCCTTGGTTCCGTCCTGGTGCGCGCCTGATAGTTTCTCCATATTACCCGGCAGCTCGATGACAAACGTAGTCCCTTGTCCCGGCTCACTGCGTACGCTGATTCTGCCCCCATGATCGTTGATCACCGACTGCACAATCGCCAGACCAAGCCCGGTCCCATGCTCTTTGCTTGTGTAATAGGGAGTGAACAACCGCTCGCACTCCTCCGGGGCCAGGCCTTTGCCGGTGTCGGAAACTTCAATTCGCGCGGTTGTTCCGTCCTGCTGGGTACGCAACACGAGTGTGCCGCCTTGTGGCATGGCGTCCATCGCATTCAGCACCAAATTGGACAACGCCCGATGCAATAAATCCGGGTCAGCGGCAACTGGGCGCAAATCTTCCGCGAGCGCGAGCTTGCATTCAATCGGTGACCGCTCCGGCGCGCGCAATTGCGCCTGAAAAAGCCGGGCGACTTTGCGGACGATCTCATTCAAGTCCAGTTTCTGCCACTGCGGATGCGGCATTCTGGAAAACTCGCTGAAGCGCCCGACGATGGTTTTTAAATTCGCGATTTCCTCCAGCAAAGTCGCCGAACTCTCCCGGAAAATTTCTTCAAACTGTTCCGGACTCTGCTGCCGGGCCCGGAGCAAGTTCTCAACCGTCAACTGCAAAGGAAACAACGGGTTCTTCAGTTCGTGCGCCAACCGCCGCGCCAGCTCGCGCCACGCCGCCACGCGCTCGGTCTGCACCAGCCGTTCTTTCTGCTCCCATAACTCATGGGTCATTCGGTTGAACGAGTCGGCGAGTTCGCCCAGTTCGTCCGGCGAAGTCACCTCCGCCCGCGCGCTCCAATTTCCCGCGGCCACTTCACGGGCTGCGTCCGCCAATTGTTCCACCGGCCGGGTTACACGAACCGCGGCCCAACTGCTGAACACAATCGCCAGCACGATTCCCGCTCCCATGGCCAGAAATGCCGCGGACCGTATGTGGCGGGCAAGTTCTACGTAGGCCCTTCGCGAGTTCCCCACCAGCAAGATCCCCAATAGCCGCTGGTCCACACCGGTCAACGGAATCGCCCGAACGACCTCATCATCGGTGGCGGAGGAGCTCCAGTGAATGACGGCCGCGGTCTCCGTGTTCTGTTGCTGTACCTGCTGGATCAGCCCTGACAATTGTTCCGCATGCTGTACTGATCCGGAAGGATCGACCAGGGAGCGTGCGGAGAACCCGTTGGCAAGGTTCTGATAGAGCAGGGTGCGCATTCCCGCGGGAAGTTCAATGCTTGCCAGAAAATCCTTGTCCAACTGGCGGCCTCCAATCACATATAGAGGCTTGTCTCCTATCTTGTACTGCCGCAGGGCGAAGATGCCTAAGGCAACGCCATCTGGCAACTCTTCTTGTTTCAAGAAGGCATCTTTCGGCATACCGCCGGGCGGCGGAATGGAGCTTTCCTTATAACCAAATTTTGCCGGCCATTGCGCGGAGGAAAGGATGGTCCCCTGGTCGTCGGTAATCTCCAAAAAATCCAGGCGCTGGTTGTCCCCCAGCGTCTTCGCATCGTTCAAGTAGGCGCCATAGTCAGTCGTGCCTCGGTTCGCCGCTAAAGCCATGCGGGTGGCCACCTCGCTGCCGGTAATCACTTCCACGCTATGGGTGACTTCCTGTCCCCGGCGCACGAATTCACGGCGAAACTGCGCCACCAGCGTGGCGGTAAGTTCTTCCTCGGCTTTTTCGAAGGACCGGCGCACCACCAGGGAAACCACCCAGGCCACCGTGGCCACGGAGAGGACCACGGTGAGCACAAACATCCCCATTAATTTGCGGCGAAAGTTCATTGCCTTCCTGAGAGCCAAACTTCGGGCAGATTCACACTCCCATCCCGGCCAACTGACCAACCCTGCACACTCGGGCTGATGCCCCAGACGTATCGCAAGTGCAACAGCGGGACCACCCGCCGTGATTGCCGCAGCAAGTTCTCGCCGCCATAAACGCTCTCCGCCGATGAATCCGCCAGCTTGACAGCAGGAAGTCCCAGGCTCGCGCACAATTCCGTCAGTTCGATTCTGCCATTCGAAAGGGTGAGGGGAACGCGGATTAAACGAATGTCCGTCGCGGTTGCGGTTGTCGTCTGGATGCTCAAGCCGGCATCCCGCGCATTCAGCGAAACTCTTTCCGCCATCACCCGGGCGAGAGCGTCCTCATTGTCATACCCCAGCGTCCAACCGCGAGGTTGCACGGTGTCGGCACGCAACTGTTTTGCGCGGGTGGGGTTGGCCTCGGTCGAAAACACCAAGCCGTACCCTGTCATCCAGGCTGGCAACAAGCCACCCGCGGGCTCGCCGTCATTCTGCAACAGCGCTCGATTCATCAATGGACGATCAATGCTTAAAGACAAGGCTTCGCGCAGCTTTTGTTCCGTTGCCGATTCGGCGTCGCGCGCGAAGTACAACGCCATCAGCTCGGTGGGAGAAGAACTCGTCAGTCTTCGCCCCTCAGTGGCGGCGTGTCGTGATTGTTCGGGGGCGATATCGATCACGTCGGTCCGTCCGAGATCGAAAGAGATATTCTGCTCCCGCATGCTTTTGCCCATCTCCAGGTCAATGGAATCCAGAAAAGCCCGGCCGTCCCGGTAGTCATCCCGCGCAACCAGTACTAAACGATGGCCTGGGTCCCATTGACTGGTCACAAACGGCCCGGTCCCCACCAACTGCTCTCCGCGCCGGATCATGGCGTTGCGGGGAAGCGCCAGTTCGTTCAGCAAATCCGCGGTTGGCGCCTCAAGCTCAATACTGACCCCATCGGATTGGGCCGTCACTTTCCACGCCGGATTCGCTTTGCGCAGCCCAGCTGCGGCAGTCTCCGCGGTCAACGGCGAACCGTCTGAAAAAGTGACTCCACGCCGCAAATTGAATTCCCAGCGCTGGCCGCCAGCGCTGGAAGTCCAGGAGTCAGCCAGCGCGGGTTGTGGCACTCCGTGCTCATCCAGCACGACCAGCGTCTCGAACAGAAGCTTGGCGATATTGCGCCGCGCCATGGAATCGGGTTGTCCTGGCTCTGCGGGATCGAGAGAGGTAAACTGCGCCGACGTGCTGATACGCAACGTTCCGCCATAGCGCGGACGGGTGGCCGCATTGGCGTGAATCGCCGCCAGCAGCAGACTACTGGCCACAAGCCAGCGTAAGCAGGTACGCTTCATACTTTCCTGTCTCCGTATTGTGTGCGACTGCAACTGCGCCACTCTCATCCGGAGCGGTCCATAAAGCTGTAATTTCACCGGAAAAGGCCACCGCCTGGCTGGCGGCGACCGGCTCTCGCCCTGGCACTTCGTAAGCCCGCGCGGTATCCTCTTGTCCCGCCTCGCTGGTTGTGGCCAGGACCTGCCATCGCGCTCCACAGGAACTGTGTACCGCGGCAATATCGCTGCCCCACCTGAGGGTGCCGGCGACGACATCGCTGCCCCCGTCGTTCAGGTGAACACGGCCATCCACCCCAGCGAACAGCCAAAAAGTACCGTGATCACTGGGCAATGGCGCTGCCGAATAAAACGGAGGAGCGCCGGATGGTTTGCCGATTCCCCCGGAAAGCGCGCCGGTAAAGAAATTTCGCGACTGGGCAAAAAAAGCGTCCACCGGAAATTGCGCCGTACCGACCGGCCAGGGGTCGTCACTGTCGTGGCAACTGACCGACAGCACTCCCGCCGCGTTGCTTTCACAAATCACTCCGGGAAGATGCGCCTCAATCGATCGGTCCCGGCGCAAGACCAGCCGCCCCCGCAGATCGCGGGGCCAGTGCCGGGAGTGAGTCACCGCAAAAACCTGGTCTTCTACCCAATGATCGTTCTGTAATCGGTAATACTGAATTTTTGCCGGATAGAGCGCCACCATGCGTGGCAGGGTCCCGTTGATAATGATGGCATCCAGGATTTTCGAGTCGCTCGCCCAAAGCAGTGACTTCCGCAGGCTGATGGCCGGCAGCTCGCGGGCGGTCCCGTCCGGGAGGGCGCGAGGTGCTTCCACCATTACCACCAGCGGCGGATCGTTCCCCTTGCGGACCTCTGCCACCCAAACATAGGATTGAACACTTTCAGCGAGAGAGACTTGAACGCTGATGGGGGCTGGAGATGCGCTCGATAACTTCAAGCCCAGCGACCCAAGACGGTCAATCAACTCCCGGCGGATGGTTTCGGCATCGGCCGGTCCGAGAGAGGACCGATTGCTGACCTCAATCGCTGCCGGGCCAGGGCCGGAAACCGCTACGATTTTCGCCGCCAACTGCTGTTCCGTGGCGGCCCAATCTCCAGCCCGTGCGACTCCATGGCACCAAAGAAGCAGAACTGCTAGCGCCGAGCAGGCTGTGCGCAAAGAACTTGACCGCGTGGTCAGCATGTGGAGGATGCGCGAATTATAAACTGCACTCCGCCTGGTCTTGACCATGCGCTCTGTACTGCCTGGAGTCCTGCCATCCACCTAAACTTAAGACACCACGATGTCCGCTTATTGCTTAACCGCTGATTTCTGCGAAACCGCCGCGGCATGAGCAAAGAACAGACGAAAAATCTTGCCGAAAATCAGTTCTTCGACCAGCAGGGAAACCGCGAAAGAAAAGAACAAACCGGCTAGGACCGCGAGCGCTGTGATAACGAGTTGCATAACGACCTCCATGAGGTACGCCATGAGTAAAAGCAGTCTCAGCGCCAACACCCATGTATTTGAAACAAAAAGTGATAGCCACTTCTTGGGCGTGGCATACAGGCGGCGATGTGTCAGCACAGACACACCGGCATTATGGGCCAAGAAACGGATCGCTCTTTTCCGCCAACTATCTGTTGCGCGTTGACTCAGCCGATCCACCCAGATACCTTCCAGTCGGAGGCTGCTTCATGAATATCGTCAAAGCCACACGCAAATTCGAAGAATGGCTCCGCCTCCACACCCACATCGTCAAGGAAGATCTCGGCTTTAAACACCAGGAGATGGCCAGCGCTGCCTTTCCATTCCTGCGGGCAACGTTCTACCGCTGGGCACAAATCTGGCCGGAGATTTGTGCTGAAGTGGCGAAAGCGCCACGGGTCATTGCCGTAGGCGACCTCCACGTCGAAAATTTCGGCACCTGGCGCGACTCTGAAGGCCGGCTGATTTGGGGCGTGAATGATTTCGACGAGGCCGCAGTCATGCCCTACACGAACGACCTGGTCCGCCTGGCCGCGAGCGCGATTCTCGCAATTCAGGAAGGGAAGCTCTCGCTCAAGACCAAGGCTGCCTGTGACTCTATTTTAGAAGGCTACGAATCCGCTCTGGTTGCGGGGGGAAAGCCTTTCGTACTGGAAGAGAACCACCCCTGGCTGGGCGCCCTCGCCAATAACGAACTGCGTGATCCCGCGCGCTTTTGGAAAAAAATGGACGAGCTAAAACCATCTCGCGAGGAAATACCGCTCAGCGCCAGAGATGCTTTAGAACATCTCCTGCCAGGCCATGGTTTGGATTATCGCGTGGTGGCAAGACGAAGCGGCCTGGGAAGCTTGGGACGAGTGCGCTTAGTCGCGCTTGCGGACTGGAATGGCGGCAGGGTCGCGCGTGAAGTCAAAGCGCTGGTCGCTTCCTCGATCTGTTGGGAGCAGGAGAACCAACGCCCTCCCGAGATTTTGTGCCAACTGGTGGCAAGCCGGGCGGTACGCTGTCCCGATCCCTTCTTCCAGGTGCGGGACCGCTGGATTGTCCGCCGCCTGTCTCCGAACTGCTGCCGGGTGCCCTTGAGTGATTTACCTCGCGATCGAGACGAGTTGCGTTTGCTGCAGGCGATGGGGTGGGAAACAGCTAACGTTCACTTGGCCAGCCGTAAATCCGTGAAACAAGTACGCAGGCATTTGAAGTCCATGAAGGGAGACTGGTTGGCCTCCGCCGCCATGAAAATGGCGGGAGCGGTGGGCGATGACTGGAAAGCCTGGCGCACGGAATACCAGTCCTGAAACTGGATGTTGCGCGTGTCTCCGAGTTCTCCGCGCACTTTGCGGCATTTCTCTGCGAACTCCGCGGTTTAAGATTTTGATGCAACTCAAGCGGGTTCAAAATCTTGGACCGCTGAGAGCGCGAAGAAACCCGCGCTGTGGCCGCAGAGGCCAAATCTAACGTCCTTCGGCTGTTCTCCCCAACAATGGTCCCGGCTGCCGCTGATTGGGCGTTTCACCCTGCTGCAACGCGCCATAAAGCGCATCCAGGATCGATTTCAGCGATCCGGGATTCTCGCTTAACACCCGGCGCAAGCTTTCCCGATGCACGGTCAGCTCGCCGATCGTGCGCGCGCCCTGGGTGCTGACCAGAGGCCTGGGCTGGGAAAAAGCATTCCACCGCGGTGTGGTGGTTTTCCATGAATCGGTCTGCGCAAATGGATGGTTTACGCTTCCTGTCGCCATCCAATGCACCACCAGTTCCTGCACATGCCCCGGGCTGCACGCCGGATGGACCCCCGGCCGGCAAGCCAAAGTGGCGCTCCATACAAGAATTGTGAGTTTGTCTTCCCAATGGTTTTCCGTGACCAGAAACCATTGGGTTGGGTCGGAGTTGGACTGCCCGCAGATGGCACAGGCATAGCGTCTTGCGTCGATCATCGTACAAGCCTTTCAGGCCAAACGGCCAATCGCTGTATTACGGCACTTGGGTTCCCGCATCACTGCTTTCAATCCGCTGATAGGGATTCGCGGCACGCGATTGCCTTCGACCTGATTGGGCAGGGGTATGGTGGAGATTCCTCTCCCTTGCTCGAAGGTGAGAGTGAGCGTTAGGCAGCATTCATCACACAGCCAGTAACGCTCAATGTGGTGACGGAGCATCCTGCCCCTTCTTGAGGGGAGGGCTTGCCGGGATTCAGAGGCAGGAAAAAACTCCGTCTCTACCTGGAAGAGCTTGCCTTCATCCAGGCGTCGAAATGGCCTTGCACAGGCTGGATTTGCACACTTGTATAACATCGGCTGCTCCCTGGAGAGATCAGCCGCCCGAGGTGAAGCGGCGCGAGACTTGGCTGCGATATTGCACGCGTGGCACCTTTGTGTAAAGCACGCAGTTTTATTTGCAAGCTAAACAAAAATAGAGTGATTAAAAGTGAGCAAGATTTGGTTGTGCGGACGGCCCAAGCCGACCTTGAGTCATGCTGCCGACGCGTCGGCACTGATTTTTATGGTTCCCGCAGCAAAGAAACCGCAGTCGGCTGGGATATGATTCTGATTTCCAACTCAGCGCAAAATTCGAGAGGAGCAAGTGTATGGGCCCGGAAGAACTGCAAGAGTTGCAGGAACACGCAGAGCATGCCAAGCATAATCCCGATGCCGCTCCGGTCTCACTAACCATGGCCATACTGGCCGTGATCGTGGCTACGGTTTCTCTGTTGGGTCACCGCGCGCACACCGAAGAAGTCATACTCCAGGCCCGAGTCAGTGACGGCTGGGCCTATTACCAGGCGAAAACGATCCGCCGCCACGCCGACCAGATCGCCATAGACCTGGCCTCCATCGGCGCCACCAAAGGGCCCGAGGAAGTCAATAAAATGAAGGAAAAGTACGAAGCCGAGGCCGACCGTTATAAGGACGACCAGAAGGATCTGGAAGCTGAAGCCAAAAAACTTCAGAGCGAACAGGAGCAAGTGCGCAGACGGGCGGACCGCTTCGACCTGGGTGAAGTCTTTCTCGAGATCGCTTTGGTCGTGACCTCGATTACCCTGCTTTCCGGGAGGAGAGGCTTTTGGTTCCTGGGAATGGTCTTAGGGGTCGCCGGGGCCGCGGTCGCCGCCAGCAGCCTGCTGGTGCACTGAGCTATTCACCCATCACTTTGACGATCACGCGCTTATCACGCTGTCCGTCGAACTCGGCGTAAAAGATCCGCTGCCAGGTGCCAAAGTCGAGCTTGCCCGCGGTGATGGGCACCACCACCTCGTGATGAATCAACAGCGCTTTCAGGTGTGAGTCGCCATTGTCCTCCCCTGTCTGATGATGCTGGTATTCCTTGCGAAAAGGGGCGAGTCTCTCCAGCCACTGGTCGATGTCCTCAATCAACCCTGACTCATTATCATTCACATAAATGCCGGCCGTGATGTGCATGGCGGAGACCAGCACCATGCCTTCCTTGACGCCGCTCTTCTTAACGATGGCCTCCACCTGCGGAGTGATATGAACGTATTCCCGATGATTGCGAGTATGAAACTTGAGGTATTCCGTATGGACTTTCATGCCCTTCGATTTTACCGAGGACCGGGAACCAGGAACAGGGAACTGAAAAACCGGGCGCAGATTTTCTCGGATGATGCAGATAGAACAACATAAGCTCGGTCCGCGTAATCCGCGGCCAAGTTTTATGGTTTTGCTAGCCGCACCGCCAAGGGCCGCTCGGGGCGGTTCTCCAAATGCAGCGCTTCCAATTGCCTGATCCGGTCCTCGGGGCGAGGATGAGAGCGGAAGTATCCTTCCAGGGTTTCCCACGCGACTTGCGACAATTCCTGCTCGGGGCTGGCCGCGCGTTCGCGATCGCGCCGGTCCAGTTGTTCGAAAACCTCAAACATGTGGATCGCGCCGGATGCCGAATATCCCGCCTGGACGGCCAGCCGCGTGCCTTCACGGTCCGCTTCCAATTCCTGGTCTTTGGTGTAGCCGGCCTCGAACACCTCGATGGGCAACGCCACCAGTTCGCCCAGCGGAATCTTGCGGAGGATCTGCTCCTGCTGCGTGCGCTCGGCACAGTGGTAGTGATCGATGTGCTCGACTTCATGCCCGAGAACGGCGGCCAGTTCATCTTCGGTATTCATCAGCGCGAGCAATCCCTTGCCGATAAACACATGCCCACCCGGCGCCGCAAAAGCATTCACAAAATTAGGATCGTCAATGTAGTGGAACCGATAGGGTAGGTGGCGTTTGGCGTGAGCGGCGACCCGCTCACCGACTTGTAGAATGTAGGTTTGCTCAAGGTTGTTATCGCGCAGTTGGCTCGGACTCGCATACCCCTGCGCCAGTTGGTCGCCAATCCGAATCTCCTCCTCATCCGACATGCGCGTCAACTGCATAGGCATGCGCGTTAACTCGCGTTCCGTATCGGCCACAAAATACAAAACCGCGTCCGGGCTGGCAGGCACTTCCACCTTCTGCCGCTCGCCGACAAACACCGCGGCCACTCCGCACAAAACAATTCCCGCCCATGCAAGCCAGCGTGTCATAAGTATTTAAGGACCGTCTCCCGGTAACGGCTGTAGAGAAAGTGCACCAGCACCAAGGCAGCGCCCAGGACAATAAAGGTCAGGTAACGATCGCTGTGCTGCCGCAACTGCCACACATCCCAAGCCAGGATCTTGGCCACGCACAGCATGAGCAGCCCCAATCCGGTAAGGCGGAAGCTTCGTTCCCCGGCCAGCAGCGCTAACAGGAAAATCCCCAAACCTTCGAGCGCCCAAGACAGGGTCATCATGCCGCGGTTCATCTCCAGCGCCAGCATGGTGCTGAGCAGCCCGGTGGCGATGAAAAAGAACAACTGTTCGGGATGACGGTCAAGTGCGGTGAGGGTCCTTTGCATCAGCCATCCTGAGTCACCGCCGCCCTCCTTCCTTCGCAACCGGAACAGGAACGGCAGTCCCAGGAACATCAAGGCCACGGTAGATCCCACCAGCACCCAGCGGCCCTGCCAGAAACTTGTCGGCGGAAAATACGAGCGCTGATAAAAATTGTGCAACACCGTGCGGAACAGAATGGCAAAGCTCAAAAGCAGGGCCTGATGCAGGAATGTCCGCTTGGCCACGCATGCCACCGCAAGCAAGATGAGCGCCAGTGCAGCCCATCCTGTAGCCACCCAGTCCGGCTGAAGTTCGAAGCGCAGCAGCGCCACCACGGCAACCGTCCCCAGCCAGCAGAAAAACTCGGCGATCTGTACCTTCAGTTCTTCGGGAAGTAATTGAGGCTGGCTCTCCAGCAATCTCCAATAGGCGTAGAACAACGCCAGCGCAATCGGTACCACGGTATAAAGTCGCGGGCTGATCCCTTCTCCCGCCGCGTTCAAGTTCACAAAGAAAATGCGCGCGAACGCGGAAACCAGCGCCAGGTAAGCCTGACAGCGCAAGGAGAGCGATTTGCAAGTCAATCCCAACTCCAGCAGCACCAACCCGCCTACCATCCACGCCACCGCCACGCTTACCGGTTGCAATTCATACCAGGCAAGCAGGGAAAGCAGGAACGATCCCGCCCAGAGGTAGGCGCCACTTACCACGTGGCTGAAGGGGAACGAATAAGCTCCAGCGACAAACTCGCGTTCGCCGGTTTCTTCCTCCCAACTCCAACGCGCGGTCCCGTAGAGCAACACTGCGGTAAGCACTACGCTGATAAGACGCACGGTGAGGCCGTGAAATAAATCCGTGGCATGGTAGTTGACCAGGATGGTCCGCGCGAACGCAGCCAGGGCCAACAGGTTCGCTTGATAGGTCAAATTGCGGTTGGCCAGCCATCGTCCAACCAGCGCCAGCACCAGTCCGCCCAAGGCCCAAACCACGGCCACAGCCGCGAACTGCACTTCATACCACGCCAGCACCGCCAGCAGAGTCGATCCCGCCCAGGTGTAAATATCCGCGACCCAGCGCCGTTGGGTAAGAGCATTCGCCTTCTCGATCCAGCTCCATCTTGAGCTGACATACAAAAGCCCAGCTACCAGCGTGACTGTGATCAGACGCAGACTCAGATGGTGATAAATCTCTGTCGCATCGTAGTTCACCAACCACACACGGGCCACAGCCGCTGCGGCGGCCGCGTTGGCCTGATAAGTCAGGTCCTGCTTGGCCAACTTTCGTCCCATCCACCCCAGCGCCAGTCCGCCGGCGGCCCAAACCACGGCCACGGCCGCGGAATGGTGTTCCTGCAGTTCGTACCAAACCAACAAGGCCAGGAGGAGCGACGCTGTCCACGTGTACCCTGCATTCGCTACTCTTAGCCATAACGAAGACTGCGCTGGTTTCGCGGTTTCCCAGCTCCAGTGGGCGGTCAGATACAGCAGCGCCGCCACCAGACCGACGGTGATGAGCCGCAGACTGAATTGGCCATAGCTCGCGGTCTCGTAAAGATTGACGGCCAGCACGCGCCCAATGCCTGCTGCCGACAACACATTGGCCTGATAGAAAAGCTCGCTGATGGAAAAGCGGCGCCCAGCCCAAGCCAGGGCCGCCGCCAGCGCGCACCACGCCACCGCAGTCCAGGCCTCGGGAAACGCCAGCCACGCGGCGACAAATGCCATCAATGCGGCGACATAAGACAATCTTTGTAACAGGAACCGGTCGAATTTCTTGGAGAACAAATCCCGCCATCGCCGCGCTGCCCAGTGCGCATTTCCGTAAAACAAAATCGATGCCACTGCAAAGACGAGGGCTAAAGCGAAATCGCCGGTCCCGGCGTTCTCGATGCGGGCGGTGTAAACCGAGTAGGCGTCCACAACTACCATGTGCCCCGCGACCAGCAGCGCCGCCAGCAAGCCCAGCCGCCGGAACACGATCTCCGCCGTCCACACGCCGATCAACAACAGTGCTTCCGCTTCCACCAGCCACAGGACCGACAAGTTGGTCCCCGAGTAGCGGAAGGGAAACGCCGCAAGCAGCAGCACCACGCCCAGGGTGGAGAGCACGATCACCGCAGTTCTGCGCCGTCGCGTGATCGGCAGTTGCCCTAACAGAGTTTCAATCGCGCCGATCGCCAGCAGTCCCCAGAACGCCCATTCTTTATGGACCGATTGATACTTCAGCAGCGCCAGAAGCAGCGCGGGATTCAGCAATGCAGAGGCGGTGGAAACGCGCTCCTGTTGCCGGGTTTCCGTTTTCCGCCACACATACGAAACCCGGAAGATCAACCAATACGCCACCAGCACGCCGGCGCTGGGCAAAAATTCTGGAAAGGGATGAAGCCCACCCTGCATCCCGCGGAGGACCGGTTGGAGCCAAAAGAAATGATTCAAATAGCTGGCCAGAATTCCGAACAGTTCCAGCTCGAACCAGCGATGCCGCCCGGCGATCACCACCAGCCCCAGCGCCAATAGGATTCCGGCGCCAAGTCCCCCGGCAAAGGGGACCCGCTCGTGATTCATCCCCACGGTGAGAAATGCCAACAGATAGGCGAGACCGGTGACGGCTTGTGAGCGATAGCGCAGCGTGTGCCAGACCATGGCCAGCGCCACGCCCAGCATCAATACAAAATCGAGCGGGGCGGAGGTTATGATCCGCGTGGGTTCAAGGTAGTAGACGGCCCAGGAAAGAAAGAACAGAATGGCCCATCCGCCACCGACGCAGGCGCGCGCCAGTACGCGATAGCGCTCTTTTCGTTCCAGCCAGATGCCGCCGCCGAGAATTAAAGCGTCAATCGAAATGCCAACCAATACTTTTCCCATTGGCGGGAGCAGCGGGACCTTGGTGGCAAGGTAGGCGGCAACCCCCAGCACCACCAGGCTGATGCCAATCTTACCCAGCCAGTTGCGGCCCAACTTTTCTTCGGCAATGTCGAGCCAGGATTTGAGCCGTTCCGACAAAGGCACTGCGGGTTCTTTGCGCGCGGCTTCAAATCGCGGAACAGGGACCACAGGTGGATGTGCTGGAGGGGCAACCGGGGGTGGACTCGCAGGCTTCTGCGCCGCAGGCACAGCCTGCGCCTCAACCGGTTGAACCGGCGGCGGAGGTGGAGCAACCACAGGCACTTTCAACGGAACCTGCGGCGGCGCAGCCTTTACCCAAGCGGACGCGACTTCCTTCGGTGATTTTGGTTCTTCAACTGGCTTAGCTGCCGGTTTGGAGGCAGGGCTTGTCTCGTCTGGCGGGGCAAACCCCGTCTCCACACGTTTGAGCTTAGTGACCGCCTCTTCCAGGAAGTAGATACGGGTAGTCAGATCCCGGATCATCTGCCGGTCTTCGCTTCTTTCATTTTTCTGCCGCGAGCGATTCACCAGAACCATCACCAGCAGAATGAAGACGCAGACTAGAAGAAAACCTTCCATATCTTCTGGCCTCCGGCCAAAGACCAAAAAAGAAGTCGCGGGATTTTACACCCAACTGGGAGAAGAACGGAGAAACACTTTAGTCTTGCATCTCAAACTGATACGCTGCGTTTGACCTTTCCCTTCCGTCACTTGCCGCAGTATCGCAGGCCATTTCCAATATGGCTGAGAGCTCTCCGTGGTGTGTCTGGGAATGAAACAAGCGTTCCTCCCCAACGGCGGGCCGTAAGCTAAAGATTCCTATCCCCGAGGAGAGTCGATATGCGCAAGTTGGCCAGCTTGACCTTTTTTCTGTGCCTGTTCACCGCATTGGCGTCCGCCGGCGCCTCACGCATTGAAGTCTTTGGCGGCGGAGAATATCTCCACCTCGACCCAAACTTCAACATGGAAGGTTGGAACGGCTCGTTGACCGGCAACGTTAAGGGGTGGTTGGGGATCACCGTGGATGGGAGCGGTTCCTATCACGCAGGGCTTAAGTTTCACACGATTGCAGTTGGCCCCGAATTAAGGGCCAACCTGCCCATGATCAAGCCTTTCGTCCATGCACTGGTGGGTGGCGCGCGTTCCTCCAGTGGCGGGGTCAGCGCCGACGGCTTCGTGGGAATGGTGGGCGGCGGGGTCGATTTCGGCGGCGGCATGTTCGCATTCCGCCTGATCCAGGCCGACTGGATGGCCACTCGCTTTTCCAACTTCACCAACAAGAGCAACAAAAATTTCCGCGGGGCCACGGGAATCGTAATTCGCTTCTAGCCTGCGTCCGCCCCTGTGTCATTCCGACGATTCGCGCAGCGAAGAGGAGGAATCTGCTTTTGATCGACAGCTTCGTGGCGCTGTCCGGGAAAGCAGATTCCTCCGCGTCGCTCCGCGACTTGCTGGAATGGCAAAAGGGGTTGGCGTGACCACGACATGGGGAAAGCAAGGGCTAGCGCAGAGATTCTTCTACTTCTGAAATCCAGTCCGGACGCTTCAACACTTCCCGTGGCTTAGGCCCATCGGCTGCGCCGACAATCCCATCGCGCTCCATCAGGTCAATCAGGTGCGCCGCCCGTCCATAACCAATCCGCAGGCGCCGCTGGAGCAGGGAAGTGGAGGCCTTGCCGAACTCAATCACCAGACGGACCGCGTCTTCATACATCGGATCATGCTCGGCTTCGCCCTCGGGTTCCGCCGCGCCATCCTCTCCGTCTTCTCCTGCGATCTTCGGGGCCTGCAGGAACTTCTCTTCATACTGCGCGGTCCCCTGTGCCCGCCAGAACTCCACCACAGCGGAGATCTCCGATTCGGTGACAAAGGGCGCGTGCAAACGGTGCACCCGGGCCGATCCCGACGGCAGATAAAGCATGTCCCCGCGTCCCAGCAGCGCTTCTGCGCCGTTGGCGTCGAGGATGGTCCGCGAATCCACTTTGGTCGCCACGCGGAATGAAATACGGGCCGGGAAGTTGGCCTTGATCAAGCCCGTGATCACATCCACCGAGGGCCGCTGCGTCGCCAGCACCAGGTGAATGCCAACCGCGCGCGCCATCTGGGCCAAACGCGTCACCGACTCTTCCACATTGCCCGAATCAAGCATCATGAGGTCCGCCAATTCGTCAATGATAATGACGATGTAAGGCAGCGGCTTGTCTTCGGAATCATCGCCAAACAGACTGGGCGTTCCACCCGTATCGAACAGCTTGTTGTACTGGTCTATGTTACGGACGCCCTTTTCCGCCAAAAGCTTCAGCCGCCGTTCCATCTCCCGCACCGCATTGCGCAACGCATTCGCCGCCAGCTTGGGCTCGGTGATGATCGGAGTGAACAGATGCGGCACTCCCTCGTAGTTGCCCAGTTCCAGCCGCTTCGGATCGACCAGAATCAACCGTACCTGTTCGGGCGTGGCCTTGTACAAAATGGACATGATCATGGCGTTAATGGCCACGCTCTTGCCGGCGCCGGTTGAACCCGCAATCAGCAGGTGCGGCATACCTGCCAAATCGGCAGTGACGATCCGCCCATTGATGTCCTTGCCCAGCGCCAGCGTCAACTTTGATTTCGTTCCAATGAACTCCGAGGACTCGATGTTCTCCCGCAACCAAATAATTTCGCGCTCGCGGTTCGGCACCTGAATGCCAACCGTGGATTTGCCGGGCATGCGCTCTACCAGGATGCTCTCAGCCTTCAGGGCCAGGCAAAGATCATCCGTGAGGTTTGTAATCTTGCTGTACTTGATGCCAGCTTCCGGCTTGAGTTCAAAGGTGGTCACGACCGGGCCGGGATTGATTTGTGTCACCTGCCCGTGCACATCAAATTCCGCGTATTTTTCCACCAGCACTTGCGCCACCAGTTTGAGCTCGTCCGCGTCCACGGCCTGCTGCTCATCCGCGCGCCGCAGCAGGCTACTGGGGGGTAGTTTGTATCCTCCGGCAATGCGCGGCAGAGTGGTCTTATGCTTGGCACCGAGATCGGCCCGCTCGGTGACCTCGGGGTCCCCAGCTTCAGAACCAGCGGTTTGTGGCTCTTCCGCAACCATGTCTTCAGCCACCGGTTCAACGGGCCCAGGCGCGATCATCCGCTCAATTCCAGTCCGTACTGGCTCGACTCCCCGCAAAGTCTGCGACGGTGGCGGAGCGGAATGCCGCGCCGGAACCATTTGTGCCGTCACCACCGGCTTGTTGGCGCGGCGTTGCTCCAGTTCCTTCTGCATCTTTCGCCGGGCGCGCTCGTACTTCCAGTCCTGAAAGCGTTCCCAAATCGCAATCGCAAAGGCAAACCGCGTCGGGGCCCAGACTTGCAGGGATGCAAACGAAAACGTGGTCGAAAGATACAAAGCCACCGCCAACACCGACGCGCAGACGATGTACGCGCCCGTCAGATTCAGGTAGTGGACCAGGAAATCCCCGACGATTCGCCCCACCAATCCTTCGATCGGGACCACATGCAGCCAGCGCAAGTGGCCTGGCGCCAGGGCAAACAGCGCCGGGACAAAAATCATCAGCCAGCAGGCGCCCACTGTCTTGGCCACGGGCGAAGTAATCTTGCGCGAGCGGAACCAGCGCGCGCCTAGGGTCGCGATCAGCACTGGCAATAGGAATGCCCCTAATCCCCACAGTTGGAACACGACGTCCGCGCCATAAGCGCCAATAATTCCAATCCAGTTGCGTGCCGTGCGCGAGCCGGTCAGAAAGGATTCGGTATTCAATGAAGGGTCCAGCGGCGAATACGAAGCCAAAGCGAGAAAAAGAAGGAGCGCGGAGACGCACACCAGGAACCCAACCAGCTCATTCAGCCGCCGGTTGTTGCTGGGAACGAAAATCCGTGAAAAATAATTCATAGGCGTATCCCGCACCCGTATTGAGTCGACACCATCCCGAACAGGCGCCATTACGCCAGAGCCTTTCAATTATGACAAGAACCCCGTCCGCCTTCAATCGGGAGTATCGAACTAGGTATTTTGATGGCGTCGGAACATGCAAGCCCGACACGGACGTGCCGGGTAACAATCACAAAATGAAGGAGTCCCGCAGGGACGGCACCCACCTACCCCAAGAGCTTCTTCGCATAAACCAACACCAAAATCCCCACTACGATGCGATACACGGCGAACGGCACAAACCCATGTTTCCGCACCCAAGCCATGAACCAGGCAACCGCGGCATAAGCCACGAGAAACGAAACTACAAACCCAATCGCCAGCACCGCCCATCCATGACCATCAATCCCATGCACCCCGATGGGGTTCTCTCCTTTGCCCATGACCGACTTCAGCAGATCGTATCCCGTAGCTGCGCACATGGTGGGAATGGACAAAAAAAATGAAAACTCCAACGCCGCTGCCCGCGACATTCCCGCCAACTGTCCCGCCGCGATCGTGGACATCGACCGCGACGTTCCCGGAAACACCGCGGAAAGGACCTGGCAAGCTCCAATCCACACCGCTTGCCCCAGACTCATCGCCTCCATCTTCCAGGTATGAATACGGCCGGACGAAGTCCCAGGCCCCGCGGTCTCCGCTTCCGCATTCATGGCATCGACAATCCACATCACCACGCCGCCGGCCAGCAACGAAATCCCCATGATGACCAGGTTCTCCAGGTTCTTGCCAATGAGCTTGCTGAGAAGAAAAGCGGGAATTGCGGTCACCACAAACGCAATCAGCGTGAGACCCACAGGATGGGTCAGCGCGGTGCGGTCTCCGTTTTCTCCGCGCGGGAAGGTGGAAAGAAGCTTGGTAATTCGCCCCCAAAAATAAACCGGCAGGCACAGGATCGCGCCCAGCTGAATCACGATGCTGTACATCTTCCAATAACCATCGGAGAGGCTGATATGAAGCAGGGCCTCGGAAATGCGCAAATGGGCGGTAGAACTGACCGGTAAGAATTCCGTCAGCCCCTCAATAATTCCCAAAATTACCGACAGCAGATAATCGTGCAAGCTCCCTCCCAAATTCATTTGGAGGCAGCCGCCCCCGGCCGGCCAACGGAGCAAGACCCCGAAAACCGCGCAGGATAAAAGCTAACATGACAAGATGAACAGGGGGAGAAAACCGGAGCACGGTTGGCCCAAATGCGGTCCGTTTCTCTCCACGCGCTCTGCGCGTAATCTCTGCGTCCTCAGCGGTTTAAGATTGATGTTTTTTCTCGCTGCGAGCAAAATCTTAAATCGCGGAAGCCGCTGAGAACGGCCCCAGAGACCGCAAAGAGAGACAATCGCCGCTAGCGGATGGGGAAGTCACTCGGTGGTGTTCCCGTAGGTAGGCACGCCTTGCTGGATCAAATACGCCAGCCGCAAAGCCCGCGCCCCCCAATCCGAATCCGGAAACTGCGACGCCACCTTCTGCGCCAGATTCAGGGCCTTAGTTTTGGCCTCATCCGATTTTTTTGGTTGCTCCTCGGATTTGTAAATCTCAATCAGCGCCGAGTACCGCCAGGCCGCGTCATACAGCGCTTCCGGGGCCTTGGAAGACTGGGGATGCTCGTTGCCATACTTTTCGTAAATGTCCGCTTCTTTCTCCGGACAGCGCGACTCGCCCTTCCAGTCACCGCACATTTTGTTGTCCAGCACGGTGAAGGCGGCCAGCTCGGCCCACTTCGTCCCCGGAAATTTCTTCATCACCAGCTTCATCCACTCAGGATCAATCTCCCCGCGCAGATATGCGTCCTGTTCCTGCGCCGAGGGTTTGGTCATGATATCGGCCTTCTCCAACTGCCAGCGAATGTCGGCGGCACGGTAGAGCGCCTGCCCCGCCAGAGGAGAAGCGGGAAACATGTCGTATACCCGATAGTAGAGCCGCAAAGCGTCAAAATCCGCTCCCCGCCGCCCCCGCCGCCGGCTCGCCTCATCCTCGGAATCCACCGCCTCTCCATAAACGATCCTGGCCGCATTCGGATTGGTTGACAGCACAATGCCCTTGTCCACAATCCAACCGGAGACGATGCGATCTTCATAAGGCTTGGTGGCGACGTTGGCCTGCACGTGCAACCATCCCGGGCTTTTTTCCAGGATGACCACTTCGCGCCCGCGTCCAACCTCTCCCAGGCGCGCCGAATCCGTACTCGGCGAAAGATACATGGGCGCCAGGCGCACGCAGGCGCCGTGGGCGTAGTCAGCCGCCCATGCGGCGCCGGCAAAAAGAAGAAACGCGGCAACAAAAAAAATAAATTTTCGAGTCATAGGGAGCGTGCGGATCCGGAGGCCTTCGAGCGAATCCGCGCCAGGAGTTCAGGCTCGATGTTGCCCCCGCTAATCACCGCGACATTCATTTTAGTCTGAGGCAGCTTGTCCCGATGGAAAAGAAATGCCGCCGTAGCCACGGCCCCACTGGGTTCCGCCAGCGTCTTCGGGTTAGATGCCAGCAACCGCGTGGCTTCGAGGATTTCTTCTTCGGTTACGGTCACAATGTCGTCCACATAGAGCCGTATATGCTCAAAGTTTATGGCGCCAACGCTCTGCGTGCGCAGCCCATCGGCCATGGTTTGCGAAACTTGGTCGGCCGCGAACTCGACAACCTTACCCGCCCGAAAACTGGTTTGAGCATCCGGGGCCAGACCCGGCTCTACTCCGATCACTTTTGCCGAGGGCCTGCTTAACTTGATAGCGGTAGCAATGCCGCCGAGCAATCCACCACCGCTGACTGGGACCAACACGCACTCCACCTCCGGCAAATCTTCCAGGATCTCCAGCCCCGTCGTTCCCTGGCCCGCGATGACTTTTTCATCGTTGTAGGGCGGAATGATGGCGTATCCATGTTGCGCCGCCAGTTCTTCAGCCTTACTCTGCCGCTCGATACTGCCCGGGCCAACGATTACGAGTTCAGCCCCCAGCGCTGCGGTAGCCTCGCGCTTGGTGGCCGGAGCGTTGTTGGGCATGACCACCACACACTTAACTCCCATAGCACGCGCCGCATATGCCACCCCTTGCCCATGATTGCCGCTGGAGTACGTAATCACCCCGCGCAGGCGTTCTTGCTCAGGCAGCGATGCTACTTTGTTATAAGCCCCACGCAGCTTGAAGGCCCCAATCGGCTGCTGGTTTTCAAGTTTAAGAAAGAGCCGCTGCTTTGTTCCAGCAACATCGTGAATATGCGACTCAATCAACTTGGTGCGAACAGCGACGCCGTTGAGTCGGGCCTGCGCTTCCCGGATATCGTTGAGGGTAACCATAATTGTGGGATGAATCTAACCTTCGAGGGTGCCCCGTTCTTGTGTTTTTTGCAAGAGCGGGATTTTTCGGGAGTGGTGCAGTTTGACTAGCGGTCCTTACCCTTTGTCATTCCGACGAGGAGCGTAGCGACAAGGAGGAATCTGCTGTTTGCTGACAGCTTTTGTGGCGCTGTCCACAAACAGCAGATTCCTCGCGCAGAAAAACCGCGCTCGGAATGACAAGGGGGTAGGCCATCTATTCAAACTACACACTACCGATTTTTTGATGAGGCAAACAGCGTGATTTTCCGAAACTGTCTATACTGCACGTCATGAATTTTAGCGTCATTTTTTTTGCCGCCGTCGGTTTCTGCATTGCCCTGCGTTTCGACATACGCCGCCGAAAACTCTCTCTCATCCGACCCGCCGGGTGGGACGTCATGACGATCTTGGATGTTGTCAGCGTGGCCGCGACCATCGCCATCGCCAGCGCTTTGTTGATAGCTTCACCGAATCTCCCGCCGGCATCTGGGTCATTGTTATCTCCTGCTGCTCTTGCAATTACTGCAAGTATCGCCGCACTCCTCTTCCTGTGGGCGGAAGGCCGCCGTCAAGTTCAACTCCAGCGTCCGGCCGGGATTGTTTTTGCCGAGTGGGCGATTTTATTCGGCATGTATCAGGTCTTGGCGAGATACATATTCCCGCTGCTTCACCTGGACGCAGGCACGTTCACTCCATTTGCCCTGACGTCGATCATACCCATCCTTGCCGGCGGAGTCGTACTGGCCATCACCATCCCCCCATTCGTGAAAGGACACGAGCAGCACCGCATTCTGGATCGCGTCGCTGCTCAGGGTGAATTTGTCCAGACCGAAGCCACGGTCTCCACTCCTGAATGTCCTCATCCGGAAAGATGGCAGATGGTGGATGCGCAAAGCGCAGAAATCGAAGTGCTGGACTTTCTCAAGTCCCTGGTCATCACCGTGAAGCCGGACTTGATCGTGGAAACCGGCACCTTCATCGGTCACAGCGCCATGAAAATGGCAGAGGGACTCAAGATCAATGGCTTCGGGAAAATTATTACTGTCGAATACGATCCCGCAGTCTTCGCCAAAGCCAAACAGAATATCGATGCCTCCGGCCTGGGAAATTGGATCGAGTACCGCAACGCCTCCAGCCTGGATACTAAAATCAACGGCCCCATCGACATCCTATTCAGTGACAGCGACACCAAAATCCGCGAAGACGAAATCCGCCACTTCCTGCCACAAATAAAATCGCGTGGCCTGGTACTGGTCCACGACGCCAGCTCCCACTTCAAATTAGTCCGCGAAGCCGCGCTGCGGCTGGAACAGGAAGGGCTGCTTTCAGTGGTTTTGCTATCCACGCCAAGGGGGTTGGTGGTCGCACAAAAGCGTGAGGAAAGGACTTGACATCATGATGTCTAATATATAGCATCATGATGTGAGAACCACATTGACCCTCGATGAGGATGTCGCGCGTCTTCTAAGCCGGGAAGTGCGACGTTCGGGCTCATCATTCAAAGAGGCGGTAAATCAGTACCTTCGTCTCGGTTTGAATGCTGCCAAGCAACCCGTCAGAAAACCATTTGTAGTGGAGCCTTTCGAACTCGATCTTCCGGCCAGTCTCAACTATGACAACATCGGAGAATTGCTGGAGATTTTGGAAGGACCCGAACACAGGTGATTATTCTCGACGCGAATATCCTGCTCTACGCCTACAACAAGAATTCCGCGCAACATGCAAACGCCCGGTCTTGGCTTGAGGAATTGTTTTCCGGCTTCGAACCAGTGGGACTCCCGTGGCAAACCATCTCCGCATTCTTGCGACTAACTACTCATCCAAATCTGAAGGGATTGAAGCGCACGCTTGAGCAATCTTCAAAAATCGTGGATCGATGGCTGGAACAGCCAAATGTTCGCCCGCTGTCCCCTGGGGAAGGGCATTGGACTTTGTTCCGGCAGATGATAGTGGAAGGTCAGGCTTCGGGCGCTCTGGTCAGCGATGCGCATTTGGCCGCTTTGACGATTGAGTTTGGGGGCGTGCTGCACACAGTCGATCGCGACTTTGCGCGCTTTCCCGGGCTGCGGTGGGTCAATCCTCTGGCTTAGTCCTGTTGCGGCAGGTCTCGCAACCTTCGCTTCTAAATCTCCAATATCACCGGCATAATCAGCGGCCGCTTCTGCGTCTCCTTGGAGATATACCGCTTCAAGTCCGCACGGATTTTTTCTTTAATCACTCCGTAATCCGCTCGTTCTTCATCGCTCGACTGCTCCAGCGTTTGAATCACAATCTGCCGCGCGCCCTCCATCAAGCCATCTTCACCCGGATTAAATCCCCGAGTCACAATCTCCGGCGGCGGCCCGACGTGTCCAGTGAGCTTATGGATAGCAATAATCGGCAGCACAATTCCATCCTCACTCAAATGCCGGCGGTCTTTGACAATCAAATCCTCGACCACATCCACGCGTGAACCGGAGTCAATACACACCCGGCCCACATTGACTTTTCCTGCTTTGCGCGCTCCGAGTTCATCAATCTCCAGAACATCGCCGCTTTCGATCAACATCACGTTGCCTACGGCGCCATGCATCGACTTCGCCAGTTCCGCATGTAGCTTCAACTGCCGGTACTCTCCGTGCACCGGCACAAAATACTTCGGCTTCACCAGGTTGATGATCAGCTTCAATTCTTCCTGGCTGGCGTGTCCGCTGACGTGAATGGGTGGAACGGAGCCATCGTCGTAAATGACATGCGCCTGGCGGCGGAACAAGTGATCGATCACGCGATAGATCGCCTTCTCATTCCCCGGAATGATGCGGGACGAGAGCATCACAGTGTCGCCCTTCTCAATCTTGGCGTGTTTGTGATTGTCCACCGCAGCGCGCGACAGCGCCGACATGGGCTCGCCCTGCGTCCCGCTGATCAATACGCAAACTTTGTTGTCGGGAAAGTTCTTGATCTCTCCGGGATGAATCAGCAGGCCTTCGGGAATTTCGATGTAACCCAGGTCTTCGGCAATCTCCGCGGAACTATTCATGGAGCGGCCGACAAACGCGACCTTGCGCCCGTGCTCCCAAGCCATTTCCACGGTCAGCTTAATGCGATGAATGGACGAAGAGAAGCAGGAAACAAACAACCGCTGTTTGGCCCCGGCGAAAATTTCCTCAAACTTCTGCCGTACCGCTCGTTCACTCGGCGTGTTACCCCGGCGTTCGACGTTGGTCGAATCCTGCATTAACAACAGCACGCCTTCCTTGCCGTATTCTGCGAAAGAATGCAGATCGAATAGCTTGTTGTCCGTAGGAGTCGGGTCAACCTTAAAATCGCCGGTGTGAATAATCACTCCCAGCGGAGTATGGATGGCCAGCGCTACGCAATCCACCAGGCTGTGAGTAACCTGAATGGGATGCACCGTAAACGGCCCAACCTTGAAGCGCTCGTTGGGCTTGATCTCCCGCAGATCGGCATCGTCGAGCAACTCATGCTCATCGAGCTTGTCCTCGACGTACGCCAGCGTAAATTCCGTGCCCCACACGGGAACATTCAGCTCAGAAAGAATCCAGGGCAGCGCGCCGATGTGGTCTTCATGCCCGTGGGTCAACACAATCCCACGAACTTTGTCACGGTTTTCCGACAGATAGGAGATGACGGCCACCCCAATGTCCACGCCCAAGAAGTCGTCTTCAGGCACCTCCAGTCCGCCGGCGATGACCATGATTCCATCGTCCTGGCGCACCGCCGAAGAGTTACACCCGTACC
>CAZETZ010000031.1:0-26837 GCA_964514735.1 uncultured Acidobacteriaceae bacterium
TCATGGTAATGGTGCAATTTGAAGCAGGAAGAATGGCAGGGCTTAAAGCCGCTGCCCTGACACCCAACCATGGATCAAACTGCACTATTACCGAATTCATGCGGTCCTTGCGCGAACTGGGCGTTTTGTGGTTTCAAGCTTTTGATTTTTCCCGCTTGCAAAAATAAGGACTTGGCGGTGAATTTTGTCAAAGTTTTGTCAAAAACCTTCCTCGCCCGCGACTCCATGGCTACAATCGCTTTATGAAATTCTTCCTCTCCCGTAGCGTGGCCCTGCTCCTTATCGCAACCATTTCCACCCCAGAACTTTGGGCAACCTGTGGAGGCGGTGGTGGCGGTGGCATGGGCGGGATGAGCGGTGGTGGCATGGGTCCAGCCGGCTCTCCAGTGGTAGAGCAAGTCTATAACGTGCCCTGGCGGTTACGTACGCCTGAGGCCCCGCCGGTGACCGCAGGACTCGTGCTCTATTGGTTTCCGTCGTCGGTAGAGGAAGTAAAACGGTCGAGCCTGCGCACCTCGCGCACCTTGTCCCTCTACGCTTCGCAATGTGTATCCATGGAAATTGCGGACACCAGCTCAGTGCCGGGACAAAAATTTGCGGGCGGGGCCAAGCTGCCTTTGGCGGTCCTTGCCACCGCGGATGGAACTGCTGTTGGCAAAGCCGAAAACAAGGACGGCTTCCTCAAAGTGGACCAGGTGGAAAAGCTGGTGAATGAGGAGATGAAGCGGCGGGAGAACGAACTGGAGCAGAACCTAAAGGAAGCCAAAGAGAAAGCCAAGTCCGGGGACAGCGCGGGAGCAATCCCGATCTACAAAACCGTACTGGACCAGAAGTGCCTGTTTCCCAAGAAAGCCAAGGACGCTGCCAAGGAGCTCAAGAAGCTGGGCGTCAACGAAGTCGGAGAAATTGCCGATCCGCCAATCTTCGATCCGGCGGAGAGCGCCAAGATTGAGAAGACCATGATGCGCGGGCTAAAAGCCGAGAACTCCGCCAATTACTTCGAAGCCGAACGCCTGTATACGCAGGCGCGCCAAATGGATCCGGCCGATCCCACTCCGCTGCGTTATCTTGGCGAACTATATCGCCATCACATCGGCGATTGGGAAAAGGCCCGGCTTACGTTCGACAGCATTCTGGCAATGCCCGCCGATCCGCTGGCCCGCGCGGTCGCGCTGCATGGCCTGGGGAAGATGACCATTCACGAAGGGGATTTCAAAAAAGGGTTAGCATTGATGGAGCAATCGGTTGCCGTTTTCCCCATCGCCCTGGCCTACCGCAATCTAGCCGTGTACTGGAATTCGGAAGGGGATGCCGCCAAGACCGAATACTATGTGCAGAAGGCGCTCAAGCTCGATCCGGAGGACGGTTACAACTTGGTCTTTGCCGCCGGATTCATGGCCGCCAACGGACATGGCGACGAGGCCCTGAAAATCGCGCACCAGAACGAGGCCATGCTGCCGGCGTCTTACAACCTGGCCGCGATCTATGCGCAGTTAGGCCAACGCGATAAAGCGCTAGAGCTGCTCAAGCGGCACTTCTTCCAATACGAACGCTATCAGGCAGTGCGTTCTAAAGAGATGATGGAGGCGCGGGTGGATGCCGTGTTTGCGTCGTTGATGAAGGACCCGGAATTCGTCGCGCTCACTAGCGGGGCCGATGGACGGCTGCTCCTGCCGCAAGACCGCGGAATGAAATCAGGGTCCGGGATGGCCCACTAAGACTGGGCCAGCACCCAGGTAATAATGGTTTCACTGTTGGCGCTGAGGCCGGTTTCGGCTTCCATTCCTTTTAGCAGCGCGGCTTGCAGGTTGTCCGGGTCGGGTTTCATCTCGCAGGCGGCAGTCTCTTCGTCGGTCGCATCCTTGAAACACAAGTCGCAGACGGCGAGATCGTTTTCCTCTTCATCCATCACCGGCGGACCAAAGGTGCGGCAGATCGTCGGGCGGTATTGATAGATTTCGCAGGTGCCCTTCTCCGGATCGAGCGCGGGACAGGGCTCATCGTTGGCGAATTCATTCCAGCGCTCGTACATGTCCTCGGATTGGTCCAGCCATCCAGTGGCGGGGTCGCCGGGAAAAGTGGCGGAAAGCCGGGCCACAGCATCGCGGGCCCGGGCCCGCACCGCGGCCGCCCGCTCGGGAGCTTGCAGCTCGAATTCCGCGATCCCCTTGCGCAGCCGCGCCGCGTCCAGCTGGTTGATGGCGAAGACCCCGACGCAACACTGCGAGCATCCCGGCTTGCAGGCCAGCCATTTGCCGCTGCGGCGGACGGAATCCGCCAGGGCTGCGTCCACGATCTGGACCAGGGCATGGTCTCCGGCGGGTAGGCTGCCACAAGGCATGGTAAAGAATAACCCGGTTTTCGCCAGTTTATGAATGCGGGATCAAAATTTTAGGCCCGCATTTGCCGGTTCAGTCAACCAATGGGACAATAGTCGGATGCAAAAACCCTTCTCTACTGCGCTACACCTGCTGGCAACTGCGATGATGCTGTTTGGGACCGCCTACTCCCAGACCCAGCAGACTCCTCCGGTAAAGAAACCAACGACTCCGGCAAAGTCCCAGCCCGCAACCGCGGCCAAGGCCCCAGCAAAGACGCCCGCCAAAAGCGCCGCACCACCACTGACCACGCGTAAAGATAAATTCAGCTATGCGCTGGGCATGAACTTCGGGAAAGGCCTGGGCGAAAGGCTTAAGGCACAATCGGTGGAATTTGACCCCAGCCTGGTGGCACAGGGTATGAAGGACGCTCTCGCGGGGTCGACACTCCGGTTGACCGACGAGGAAGCCCATGCCGTGCTCAACGAAGTGCAGACCGAATTGCAGAAATCGGCGCAAGAAAAGGCCAAGCAGGAAGCTGACAAGAACAAAACCGAGGGTGAAGCTTTCCTGGCCGCGAACAAGACCAAGGAAGGCGTGGTCACCCTACCCGACGGTCTCCAGTACAAGATATTGACCGCGGGCACCGGCCCCAAACCAGCCGCCACCGACAAGGTCGTGTGCAATTACAAGGGCACGTTCGTCAATGGGACGGAATTTGACAACTCTTACAAACGCGGCGAGCCACTGACCATTGATGTCACTGGCGTAATCAAGGGCTGGACGGAAGCGATCCAACTCATGCCCGTGGGCTCGAAGTGGCAACTGTTCATTCCTCCGGATTTGGCCTATGGAGCGGGAGGGCGTCCGGGAATGCCTCCCAACGAAACCCTGATTTTCGAAGTGGAATTGATTTCGATTCAAGAGAAGAAGCCGGAGGCGAAGGCTCCGGATGCCGCCCAACCATCTGAGCCCGCAACCGCCCCGGCTAAGGCCCCGGACAAACAATAGTGGTTCGATCCACACGGCGCCCGGCCAAATCTTTACGCCTACTGGCTGCCTTTCGGATCGACCTTGCACACGTAGGAAACGCGCCAGTCCAGCTCGGCCTCGGGAAAGCTAAAGGTTAGCCTTTGGCTTTCCTGGGGCGCCAGGGTCAGGTCGGTGTAGTGGTCGGCGCGTACTTGTCCGCTGGCCGTGTCGAGTAATTGTGCCCTCACTCTTTGCGTCCCGGAAGCGTTTCCCGCGTTGTTGTAAGTGCAATACACGTTGATGCAGTAATCGGTCAGCTGAGTACAGTTGGCATCGCTGGCGGACTCGCCGGCGACAAACTTTGCCTCTTTGTGTGTGATGGCAATCACGACCAATATCCCGATGAGCACCGCGACCACAATCGCCGCGATGCCAAGGATTGTGAGGACGGGATGTGAGTTTTTCTTGACTACAACTACCGCGGGTTCTGCCTTCTGAGGAGGAACCGCATCCTCAACTGGATGTCCGCAATGCGGGCATGCCAGCGCTCGGTCCGATACTTGCTTCCCGCATTCCGTGCAGAACCTCAGCGCCAAATGGTCCCCCCTTGTTGAACGGGCAGCGTAGCTTGACTCGATCCACCTGTCAACTGTGGTTGACTCGTCTTCAATTCAAGATCGTGCTCAACGAAACCAAATCCCCGCCCGGTCGCAGAGAATGCGACAAGAACGGGGCAGCCTGGCCCTACCCCCGAACCAATCTTTGCTCTAGTCAAAAGTGAAGACGATGCCGCACTCTGGTTCGATGAACACCAAGTCCAGGTTCTTCCGCATATCGAAACTGAGGAGTCTTCGACCGGCCGAACAGGTGGCGGCGGTCTGCTATCGGATGCGCGGCGGCGACATCGAATTCCTGCTGGTGCAGACCGGCGGTGGGCGCTGGATATTCCCTAAAGGCAGGGTCGAGCCGGGCTTGACCCACGCGCAGGCAGCGGCGATTGAAGCCTTCGAAGAAGCCGGGGTCCATGGCTGCATCGAGGAAGCGCCCTTCACTCAATATCGAGTCCGGCGCCCTGCCAAGCCGGGGGCAGGAAAGCAGACGGTCACGGCTCATTTATGTGAAGTGTTGCGGCTTGGCCCTCCGCAAGAATCCGGGCGAAATCGCACCTGGTTCTCGGTCAGTGAAGCCAAGCGATATTTACAGGAAGATCGCAGCAGAGAAGACGCTATGGAACTGCTCCGGGTGGTTGGCCGCTCGGTGACCCGTATCCAGCAAACGCGGAACAAAGCCAGGTTGGGGACCGAGCGCCAAGCTCCCAGCTACAGAGCGCAAAAAGATCCTCTCCAGCAGGTTCAATTGGAAGCATCGCCGGCCGGGCCACAACAAGGGATTGAGACCACTTACTTGCGATACATTCGCCGTCTTCGGGGAGTCGAGCACCGGCTGGCCGAACGCGACTTTGCCGCCAGCGGCCTCCGCAAGCTGGTCCCGCAATTAAGCGCCACACCCGGTGTCGCCGTCCCCCAAAAGGTAACTGCAATAGACGCGGCCCGTGACCGGGCCAAAATACGAAACTGAACGGCGGTCCGGAACCTGCCTACATACTTGCGCCCAAGCATGACTGGCGACACTATTTGATTTTTCAGGTTCAGGAGCTATAGGGGAAACTTTGGAAAACTTGTATTGCCTTCGTTGCAATCGAGAAATTCAGGCGGGTCAGAAATCGGTCGCTGTATACATGTTCGCCCAGACGGTGGGGGTCCGGCCCCGGCAAAAATCAGGGGCGCAGCGAATCTGCTTCTGTCCGCAATGTTCGGTCTCATTGGCCATGGGGCCCCCGCCTGAAGGCGCGCTCAATGTTGCCGCCTGGCAGATGATCCGCGACCTGGTGGGTTCAGATCCCGCCCTGACCGAAGCAGCCTGGGAAAACCTAAGCGGAGTGGTCGGCTTGCTGCCGTCTGGAACTGAGGGACTCACCCGCCGCACTGCGTCGGGTGAGTCCTTCGAATTTTGAAATTCCTCCCCCGCCACTCATCCTTCCCGCCACAATTGTGCAAAGAATTGCTCAATTCGCAACCTCCAGGTGATAACTCCCTGTTTCTGATGTTCAGGTTTGGTACAAAGCTTGCATTTGTCGGAGGAGGGCTACAGGCACCCTAAGCAAAATCGCCGTAGCTTCCGTCCGGAAACTCCCAGACACGCTGGAAATCCGCGGCGGTTCAGGTTTCTGGAGATCACTCCCGATGAAGACCTTCATCTTTATGCTGTCCATGTTTTGCGCCACCGGCGCGCTGGGCCAAGTAGCTGGCGTCCTGAGTAGCGAAGTACAAAAGATCGAGATTCCGTCGCATCCTGCGCACGCCTCGCAGCAGCCTATGGCGCAGGAGCAAAGTATTTTAAGCGCTGCCGCTCCCACCGTGGTCCGCGGCGAACGTCCCCTGTGGGAAGTTGCGCCGGTGAAAGAGGAGATATCTTTGGGGGAAGCCGCCCGCCTTCAGCGGAAGCAACACGCCAACGACAAGAAAGCTCCCGTGGTCTGGCACAACTGAGCGGAACCAGGCACAAACTGATTTGAAGCGGCGGAATCTGCGAATTCAATTCGCGTCCGCCGCTTTCCATTGTGTCCCGCAATCACGATTCACTGCCTGATATAATCCGCGCTTTGTTTCATCCTGCCCGGAAGTGAGAACATTGCCACATGGATTCCCTCAGGCCCCGCGTGTTGGCATCCGCCCTTCTAACATTCCTTCTGACTCCTACTCCGGTCAAGCCCCAGACCGACCCGGCGGCTTCAATTCTGGGTTTCACCGGCGCCCACGCAGCCAAAGAGACGGAGACAGAAAACAAATTCAAAACCATACCATCCCCAGCGGAGGAACGTCGTCAGCACCGCATCTTCACCGCGGAGCCCCACCTTGCCGGGTCGAAGCGTAATAACGACCTTGCCCAGTATGTCGCCGATGAGTGGAAAAAGCAGGGATTGGAAGAAGTAGTCATTCGCCGCTATGACGTATACGCGACCATGCAGAAGAGTTCGTTCTTGGAGTTGGTGGCCCCAATTCACTACCGCGCTACGTTACGCGAAGCACCGTATCCTCAAGATCCAGATTCCAGGAATCCTCGCGTAAGTTCTGCCTGGTCTGGAATGTCGGTGTCTGGCGAAGTCACCGCGCCCGTCGTTTACGCGCACAGCGGGAATCCCGAGGACTACGATCTGCTGCGCAAGCAAGGCATCGGCGTGAAGGGCAAGATCGTGCTGGTGCGTTATTCGAATCCCTACAGCTACCGCGGGTTCAAAGCCCTCACCGCCGAGCGCGAAGGCGCGGCGGCGATGTTGGTGTATAGCGATCCCGCTGAAGACGGATTCAAAAAAGGCGCGGTATTTCCCAATGGACCGTGGGGGCCGGAGAGCCATATACAGCGCGGCGCGATCACTTACGATTTTATTGTGCCAGGCGATCCGCTCACCCCGGGGTGGGCCTCCGTTCCCGGAGCGAAACGCATTCCACTTGAAGAAGCCCGCTCCGTTCCCAAAATCATGGCCCTCCCGCTTTCCTGGCGCGACGCTGAGCCTATCCTGCAAAATCTGGGCGGCGCGCTGGCGCCGGCTGACTGGCAAGGCGGCTTGCCGATTCAATATCACCTCGGCGGAGAGCAGGCAAAAGTCCATCTGAAAATTAAGATGGACAATTCGGTTAAACCGTATTACGTGGTCGAAGGGCGGATTCGCGGTTCAGAATTACCCGATGAGTGGGTGGTGCTCGGCAATCATCGGGATGCGTGGGTCTTTGGCGGAGTGGATCCCAGCAGTGGCACGGCTTCCATGATGGAATTGACGCGGGCCATGGGTCAGCTTGCCCGGCAAGGCATGCGTCCGCGGCGCACCATCGTATTTTGCAGCTGGGACGGAGAGGAAGTCGGCCTCACCGGCTCAACCGAATGGGGTGAGCAGTTCGCCGACGTGCTGCGCAAACAGGCGGTCGCATACCTCAACGTCGATTCATCCACTTCCGGGCCAAACTTCGATGGCAGCGCCGTGGGATCGCTGACACCCATGTTGGTCGAAGCCAGCCACACTCTGCAAGACCCGGCTTCGGGAAAGACCCTGTACGAAGCCTGGAAGGATTGGGACATCCACAAAAGGAAGGAAGCGAAGGACCCCACCGAGGTCACCGATTTCAATTTGGCGGACACGCGCATCGGCAGCGGCTCGGACCACACCGTGTTTTTGAATTTTGTCGGGATGCCGACGATCGGCCTGCAATTCGACGGAGACTACGGCGTCTATCATTCCATGTATGACGATTTTTATTGGATGAACCATACCGGTGATCCAGGTTATCGCTATCACACCTTGATGTCGCAATTGTGGGGAGTGCTGGCTTTGCGTCTGGGCAACGCCGATCTGTTGCCCTTCGACTATGCCAGCTACGCCGCCAATGTCCGCCAATTCGCCGTGGATCTGACCAAAGGAAAAGATCTGGGCCAGCTCGATCTGAAGCCGGTGATGAATGGGATCGATGACTTTGAGGTTTCCGCAAGAAAACTGGATGAATCCATGGCGGCGGCGCTCGCGCGGGGGAAACTCGATCCCGCATGGGCGGCCAAAATCAACCGGGGACTCATGCAAGCCGAGCGGAATTGGTTGAACCCCGACGGCATTCCCGGACGCCCGTGGTTCAAGCATATTTTGTATGGCGCGCGCTTTACCTACGCCCACCTTGAGTTACCAGGACTGACCGAAGCGGTTGAGAAAGGCGATTGGGCGACGGCGAAGCAACAGGCGGAGATTTTGCGGCAAGCGTTGGCCAAGAACACCGAGCTGATGGACCATCTGAATGCGGATTTAACAACCGGGAAAAACTAGTTTGTATGATTTGAGTTCGACTTTAGTGATACGAAAGAGGACTGAAGGCCCTGCCCAGACAAGCATCTTGCATGGCTTGAAACCCACCTTGCCCCCCACCAACCATCGGCAATGCTAACCTTGTAATGTCCATGATTCTCGACGCCCTTCATCGCATCGCCATGCATGGTCAGTCACTCTCGCGGGAAGAGGCGCGAACGGTCATGTCCGAAGTTCTGGCTGGCGCCTGCACCGATTCGCAGATTGCCGGGCTGCTGGTTGCCCTTCGCATGAAGGGAGAAACGGTCGAGGAGATCGTCGGGTTTGCAGAAGCCATCTGTGCCTCGGCAACACCGCTCAACCTGCAACCCAACTCCACCGTGGACGTCAGCGACACGGAGCGCGATGCCTTGGTGGATACCTGCGGCACCGGAGGCGACGCCAGCGGCACCTTCAACATTTCAACCGCCACCGCATTTGTCGTCGCCGGGGCCGGGGTGCGCGTGGCCAAGCACGGTAACCGCAGCATCAGCTCCAAGTGCGGCTCGGCTGATGTGATGGAAGCGCTCGGCGTCAACATCAATTTGCCTCCGGAACGGCTGGCTGCGTGCCTGAAAGAAGTGGGCATTGCCTTTCTCTTTGCGCCAGCCATGCACTCGGCGATGAAATATGTCCAGACTGCCCGACGTGAGCTGAAGCTGCGGACGGTTTTCAATCTTCTTGGCCCACTGACTAATCCGGCCCATGCATCGGCGCAGGTCGTTGGAGTGTATTCCGTCGAACTAGTAGAAAAACTGGCTGAGGCCCTCAGTATGCTGGGGCTCAGGCGGGCGCTAGTGGTGCATGGATTGGACGGCTTGGATGAGATCACCATCACCGGCCCGACGCGGATCGCCGAGGTGCGCGACAGTGAGATCCATACCTATGAAGTAACTCCGGAAGAATTTGGCATGAAGCGCGCCACCCTGGAAGATATCTCTGGCGGAGATGCGGCCACGAATGCCGCTATCATTCGCGAAGTTTTAGGCGGGAAGAAGTCGGCGCGGCGCGATGTGGTGTTGCTGAATGCAGGGGCGGCGCTGGTCGCGGCGTGCAAAGCCGCACACCTCGCGGAAGCTCTGCCGTTGGCGGAGAAATCACTTAGCTCTGGCAGCGCTGCAACTAAATTGGAGGATCTGGTGCGTTTTACAGCGGATTGTTCATCCTAAAAGAAATTGGCTTCGCGGTAGGCAAATGACCCAGTTCTTAGTTTTCAGTTCCCGGTTCTCAGCAGTGTGCAGTTTGAATTCTCTTTCCCTTTGTCATTGCGACGATGAGCACAGT
Source organism: uncultured Acidobacteriaceae bacterium (assembly GCA_964514735.1). GTDB lineage: Bacteria > Acidobacteriota > Terriglobia > Terriglobales > Acidobacteriaceae > CAWBXL01. The sequence continues at coordinate 9,460 of CAZETZ010000031.1, forward strand.
GAAGAGGAGGAATCTGCTATGGGCCGGCAGCTTAGTGCCGCCGTCTAGGAAAACAGATTCCTCCGCGTCGCTCCGCGACTTGTCGGAATGACAAAAAAGGGCGGTCTATTCAAACCGCCTCGCTACCCGGTCCTCGGTTCGTTCACTTCGACTTTCTGCATCCACTGCGCGACTTGCACGTTCCATCCCAGTTCCTTGCCGATGGTGTCACGCAATTGCGCTGACGCCGCGGGTTCTCCATGCACCAGATAGGTGGCGCTCGGTTGACTCTGGAAAGTGCGAAGCCACTGTAGTAACTCCGGCGGATCGGCGTGGTCGCTGAATTGTTCAAAGGCCATGACCTGCGCGCGGATGGGGACAATCTCCCCATAGATTTTTACCTCTGGCGCGCCGCTCTTGATGGTAGCGCCGCGCGTTCCCGGAGCCTGGAATCCGATAAAGATCACCGTGTTCCTGGGATCGGGCAGGCGTTGCGCCAGGTGATGCTGGATGCGCCCTCCAGTCACCATGCCGCTGGAGGAGACGATGATCGAAGGAAACTTCGAATCGTTGATTTTTTTCGACTCGGCAGCAGTGGAGGCGAAGGTGAAACCGGCCCACTCCAGCGGAGACCCGTATTGGGCAATCAGGCGGCAAGTTTCTTCCGTGCAGTCTTCCCGATGCTTCAGAAATATTTCCACCGCCTTGATTGCCATGGGACTGTCGGCGTACACGGGTACACGTGGAATTTGGCCTGATTCCATCAGCTCCTTGAGCATGAAAAGGAATTTCTGAGTGCGTTCCACTGCAAAGGCCGGGACCACTACGCTGCCTCCGCGCTCGACCGTCTTACGGACCGCCGCAGCCAGTGCGGGTCGTGGATCATCGGCCGGATGCTGGCGGTTGCCGTAGGTGGATTCCATCACCAGCACGTCAGCGGACTCGCCTTCCTGAGGCCCGGAGTGGACAACTTTCCCCGGCGCGACTTTGTGGTCACGGACACGGCCAATGTCCCCGGTAAACAAAAGCCGTCGCGCCTGGCCATTGTGGACCAACGAGATCTCTGCCATCGACGAACCTAAGATATGGGCGGCTTGGACAAAGCGGAACGAGAGCTCCGGACTTAATTGTTGGGTCTCTCCAAACTGCACCGGCTTAAAATTGCGCAAGCACGCCTCGGCCTCCGCCAGGGTGTAAAGCGGCAGGGCGGGCGAGTGCTTCGACCTCTTGGTCTTGTTGTAAAACTCGGCGTCTTCTTCCTGCAGATGGCCGGAGTCGGGAAGAATAATGCCGCACAGATCAATCGTGGCCGGGGTCGCGTAGATCGGTCCGCTGAAACCTTCCTTCACCAGGCGAGGGATCCAACCGCAATGATCCAGATGAGCGTGAGTCAGAATTACGGCGTCAATCGCGCGCGCGGGAATGGGTGTGTCCTGCCAGTTGCGCTCGCGCCATTCTTTCGGGCCCTGGAACATTCCGCAATCCACCAGAACCTGGAATCCCCCCATCCCTGTGGAATCGCCGCTGGTGTTGATCAGGTGTTTGGAGCCGGTGACCGTCCCCGCCGCGCCGAGAAATTGAATGTAAGCCAAAGTTTCCCTCCCAGATGAGCAACAGAGAAATTACCACGGAGACACAGAGTCACAGAGAAAACCAACCAATTTCTTTTTGTGCTTCCAGAACTTCCGGAGGTTGTTCAGCCGATTTCTCCGTGCTTCCGCGTCTTTGTGATGAAAATCCGTCAATGATTATCCACAGCCGCGGGCTCTATCTTAAAGACGTTGTTGCTGCCATCGCTCTCCGGCACACTGCCATCGTTCACGGTCGCCTGGTCCGGCACACCGGGAGTCGGGAAACGGACGGAGGCCTGCGACTTCCCTTTTACCAGCAGCCGCTCGGTGAAGTCTCCGCCGGAATCGCGGATCGTGACCGGGACTTCCGCGCTGGCATTGCCAAGGTTCTCTACCGTCACTGTGGTCAGATAGCCCTCTTTCAAATTCCTGCGCGGATAAACCGATACCACGCGGAAATCCGGCAGGCCTTTATCGCGATAGACCCAGTCATCGAAGAACCACTCCAGGTCTTTCTTGCACGCAGCTTCTGCCAGGTGTTGCAGATAGGAAGGTTCCTTGTCCTCCGCGGATTTGTAGCCCGTCATGATCTGCGCGATAAAAGTTTCCCCACACATATCGCGCAGCATCAGCCATACCCACATGGCCTTGATCTCAGTTGCGGGATCGTCGCTCGTATTGATCAAGGACTGCGTGATTGCCCGATTTGCCGAGGCGCTGTCCTTTTCCGCATGGACCAGTAAAGGCAGGCGCTCATCCAAGTAGCTCACAACCTCTTTACGGCCGCCGGACTGCTCGATGCTGAGCAACTGCGCGTAATGCGCAAGACCTTCACGAACCCACATCCGGCGCGAATTCAGTCCTTGCCGGGACAATGCGTAAATTGCGTTCAGCCCGGCATCCAAAGTCAGAGGCCCGAGTGAAGTGTACAAAATTGCGCCGGAAATAAATGGGGCCCCGCCTGGCTCGGGCAGCTGCACAATTTTTAGGCCGCCACCGTTGGGGGCGTAAGCCGGTCGATCGAGTTTAGACAGAAACTGGGCATAGGCTTGTGCGGCCTGGTCGCTCCCTGGCAGGTAATAAATCACCGAACTGTCCCGCGCCTCCAGTGTCTTGAAGTCGGCCGTGACAAACGTTGGGACCTCGTCCGCAGGACCCTCAGTCAGCATCACAGGGAGTTTCAATGAAGAGTCAAGCGAAAATTCCATCAAAGACTCCGCATGACGGGCTTTCCATCGTCCAATTATTTCGAATAGGCTGTCGGCGTCCGACAAATTCGCCGCCTCGGTCGCAATTGGATACCAGGTCACATATCCAATGCCCCGCACGGCTGTGAACTCGGCCCCGATTCGGTCCCAGTCGGTCCGCCTGGCAGCATCTTCGGGCATGCCGACGCGCGTGAGGCGGGTCGCGTCGAGGGGAATGACCCCCTCGTATCCCACCACGATATTCACCGCGCCTTTTGATGGAATTGCGTCGGGCAAATTTACGACCGCTTCGGAGAGCGCTCCGGTGTGATCGATATCGGAGGTATAGGACTGAGTGGAAAATTCCACCTGCTTCTGATCGATGCGGATTGAGCGCCAAGTGAGGCTGGATGAGATTTGCAGACTCAGATTTTTCTGGGGCACATCGGAATCGTTTCTGAGTGTAATCGTACCTCGCGCCGCCAGGCGCTTCTGTTCCGGCTCCAAGTGGATGTCCAGCTTGTAGTGGGTGAAGGTGAACGCATTGCGGTCGAGGGCGTGCGCGGAAATCCCTAAACCACAGAGGACCCAGAGAACCCAAAGCGACTTCATGCAGACCTTTGCCGCCGCTGCCGCACGATTTCATAGAGCACGACTGCCGCCGCCACGGATACATTTAACGACGGCACTTTGCCCAGCATGGGAATGGAAATCAGGAAGTCGCATTTCTTGCGCACCAGATCGTGCATTCCCTTTCCTTCGGCGCCGAGGACCACCGCACAATCCATTTTGTAATCCAGCAAGTCATAGCTCTGCGTGCCACGCTCGTCCAGCCCAACTGTCCACAGGTCCTTTGACTTCAATTCTTCGAGCGTGCGCGAAATATTGGTGACCTTAGCAATCGGCAAATGCTCGCTCGCGCCCGCCGAGGCTTTCGCCACAGTTCCGGTGACCCCTGCGGCCCGCCTCTCTGGAATCACGGCTCCATCCGCGCCCGCCGCCTCCGCCGTCCGCAGAATCGCACCCAGATTGTGTGGGTCTTCGATCCCGTCGAGCACGACAATCAGCGAATACTTTCCCTTCTTCTCCGCCAGCAAATCATCGAGATCGTTGTAATGCTTTGCTGAAGTCACTGCCAGCACGCCTTGATGGCCGTGGTCGTGGGTCATGCGCTCGATTTCCTGGCGGGTCAAAAAGCGCACCGCCACCCCTTGCTTGCGGCAATCTTCGACAATGCGTTGTAGGCGCAAATCATGCCGCTCTTTGGTTACTCCCACCCACTCCAGCGCGCGGCCTCGCGCCTTGAGGGCTTCGCTCACCGGGTTAATCCCATAGATTAGATTCATGGACTGCTCAGTTTACCGCCTGATGACTTCCTGAGTCGAAATTCAGGGTAGTGTTTTAACCCGGTTTTCTTCGCGAACTCCGCGGATTTCTCTCTGCGTTCTCTGCGGTTAAGATCCTTATGGTTTTATCTCAGCAAAATCAAAAGACTTTAACCGCAGAGGACGCAGAGAAGGTCCGCAGAAAGCGCGGGAAAAGAGCCGATTCAGACACTACCTGAGATTGGACCTTCATTGACGCTCGCAAAATGCCGCCGCTATACTTCTCCTAGCCGTTGGCAGGAGGCGCATGGCGCTGTCCGCAGTGATCGTAGACGATGAGCAACTGGCGCGCGATGAGCTCGCCTATCTGCTCAAAAACGCGGGGGATGTGGAGGTTGTCGCCCAAGGCAAGAATGGCGTAGAGGCGGTCAATCTCATTCGCGAGCACAATCCCGATCTGGTTTTTCTCGATGTGCAAATGCCAGGGCTGGACGGTTTTGGTGTCATCAAAAAGTTGCTCGACAAGAAAGTCCCCATCCCCAATATCGTCTTTGCCACGGCATTTGACCAATATGCGGTCAAAGCGTTCGAAGTCAACGCGGTTGATTATCTACTGAAACCGTTCGACAAGAAACGGGTGGCGCAGTCGGTACAGAAAGCCCGGGCCAGGATGGAGAGTACGGACACGTCGTCCGAAAAACTCGAGACCCTGGTTCGCATGTTGGGATCTCAGAAGTCCCAGGCCATGAAGGTCCTGCTAAAAGCCGCAGGCAGGCTTTTTCTGGTCAATCAAAAAGACATTTGCTATGCCTCCATTGCGGACGGTGTCATCACCGTCGTGACCGGTGGACTGAACGGCATGGAAGGTCAATCCAACTGCCGCACTCTGGAAGAGCTGCTGGAGAGCCTGGATGAAAATCTGTTCTGGCGGGCCCACCGGTCGTATCTGGTGAATATCAACCGTATTAAAGAGGTTGTCCCCTGGTTCAAGAGTTCCTACCAACTTCGCATGGACGACAAGAAGCAGACGGAAGTCCCCGTAAGTCGCGCTCAAACCAAGCGGTTACGAGAGTTATTCGGGCTGTAGTTTCTTAATTCTCCGCAGTCAACTCCACCCTAAAATGCTGCATCTTATAGTTTAAGTGGAAGTGTATCTAACCGTTGCCGACTAGACCCAATTCGCGCGCAAGTGGGCTTCTTAAAACCATATCGCTGACTTGCATTCTGCTTGTGGTTTTTATTGGGGTTGTTCAGGCGGTCCATGTCCATTCCGAAAATTCTAAACTTCCCAGCCATGCATGCTCGATCTGTTCGGCGGCCCATGCGGGAGTTCTGCACAAAGCGGCGCACCAGTCAGTTCCGGTGGTAGTTCCCGCACGCCTGGAACCGATCACGGTTGTTTCGGCCCAGTCTTCAGGTATTCTCCGTTCCTTCTGCATACGTCCTCCACCGTCTATCTAGCGCTTGCACAAATTCGCTGGACCTGACTTCCAAAACATAATTTTTTTTCCGGAGGAATCATGCCGCTTTCCTATAAAAAGCCCCTTTATTCGGCTATCTCGGCACTTTTCTGTTTCATGTTCAGCCTTCCCGCAAGGGCACAATCAAGCGCCAGTTCGACGATCAACGGCACGGTCGTAGACTCTTCTGGCGCGGTGGTCCCGGGCGCCGTGGTGGAAATTCACAACCCTGTCAGCGCTTACGAGCGATCAGCCTCAACCGACAATGCCGGAAAGTTTAGCTTTGCCAATGTGCCTTTTAATCCCTATCACCTTTCGATAAAGGCTTCTGGATTTGGGGCCGCCGCGCAGGACGTGGATGTCCGTTCGATCGTCCCAGTTAGTGTCAGCATCACTTTACAGGTAGCGGGTTCCTCCACTTCGGTGACCGTGGAAGCTGCCGGCGATCTGGTGGAGAATGACCCTACTTTCCACACTGACGTGGACCGCGGCTTATTTGAGAAGCTTCCCCTGGAAAGCAAGTCTTCCTCGCTGAGTTCGCTGGTTACCTTGTCCTCGCCGGGAATCGCGGCCGATTCGAATGGGCTGTTTCATGGCATGGGCGACCATGCCGAGAATTCTTTTTCGGTCGATGGCCAGCCGGTCACGGACCAGCAAAGCAAAGTCTTCTCCAACCAGATTCCGCTCGATGCCGTGCAGTCGCTTGAGGTGATTGACGGCGCGCCTCCCGCGGAATTTGGCGAAAAGACCAGCGTCATCATCAACGTCACAACCCGTTCCGGGCAGGGCATGACCACCCCACATGGCGAAGTTACGGCTTCCTACGGAAGTTTTGGCACGTCCAACGCCGGGCTGAACTTCGGCTACGGAGGCCAGAATTGGGGGAATTTCATCTCCGTGAATGGACTGAACAGCGGACGGTTCCTCGACCCTCCGGAATTCACCGCCATGCATGACAAGGGCAATCAGCAAAATGGATTCGACCGGCTCGACTTCCAGTTGTCCAAAAAGGACTCGATTCACGTGAATCTTGGATTCACACGCTCCTGGTTCCAGACCCCAAATTCCTTCGATGCGCAAAATGCCACCGCTTGGTCTGGCTTGACCGTCGACAACGCAGGACTCGATCCCAAGGGGAATGTGGTTGGCTTTTCCGACCAGCGTTCGCAGATCAGGACCTTCAATATCGCTCCCACGTGGACGCGCGTGCTGGGCGGCAATTCGGTTTTGACTTTCGGTGGCTTCGTACGACGCGACCAATTTAATTACTATCCCAGCACCAATCCATTCGCCGACCTGTCGCCGGACTTGCAACAGGAAAGCATCAGCCAGGACCGGACACTGACCAACGCCGGGGCGCGCTCGGATATTTCCTACGTCAAGGGCATCCACAACCTAAAGGCCGGCGTTACTTACCAGCAGACGTTTCTGGATGAGAACAACCGCTTCGGCATCGTTGATCTAACCTTGAACCCAGTATGCTCTAACGCAGACGGAAGCCCCAACACCAACCCAGCCATCACCGATCCGGCACAGTGCGGGGGGCCCCAGAACCTCGGCGGTACGGCCAACCCGAACTTCAACCCCCTCCTGCTTCCGGTTGATCTGACCCGCGGCGGAAGTCTATTTCCGTTTACCGGACATACCGATATCAAGCTGCTTTCGCCCTATGTTCAGGACACAATCACCAAGGGCGCGTGGTCGTTCAATCTTGGCCTGCGCGGAGACGTGTATAACGGGCTGACTTCGCACAGCGAGGTGGAGCCCAGAGTTGGCATCGCCTACAACATTAAGGGGACCAATACCGTGCTGCGAGTTTCGTATGCGCGGTTGCTGGAGACTCCGTTCAACGAAAATCTGGTGCTTTCCAGCAACGGCTGCGCCGATCCCGTACTCAATCCGTTGCTGGTTTGTTCCTCAGCCTCGGCCACCCCGTTCAGCCCGGGCTGGCGCAACGAATTCCACGCCGGGTTGCAGCAGGCGTTCGGCAGATACCTGGTTTTTTCGGGTGAATATGTTTGGAAATACACGCACAACGCCTATGATTTCGGAGTTTTCGGCAGTACTCCCCTGACCTTTCCGATTGAGTGGCACAACTCCAAAATTCCAGGATTTGCCGGGCGCGTGAGCGTGCCGGACTTCCATGGATTTTCCGCTCTTTTTGTTTTCTCGAGTGTGTCGGCACGGTTTTTCAATCCGCAATTGGGCGGAGCCGGCGCCGTACCAGCAGGGACGGTCAGCAATGGTTTCATTCCCTTTCGCATCGACCACGACGAAAGGTTCAACCAAACCACTCACTTTCAATACCAACCATGGAAGCAAGGGCCCTGGGTCGGTTTCAACTGGCGTTACGACAGCGGATTGGTCGCTGGGGCGGCGCCATTCTCGGATGGCGGCGCGGTCGACGTTAGCGGGCTGACTCCAGATCAACAATTCGAGGCAGGCCTGTTCTGCGGTTCGGTTCGTGCCACGCCTACAACCCCGATCAGTTCAAGCCTCGGAGCTAACTTGTGCCAGGCCGCTCAATACGGATCAACGCTATTGTCGATCCCCAAGCCCGGCACCGAAAACGACGATAGCAATCCACCCCGGATCGCGCCTCGCCATCTTTTCGACGTGTCGGTGGGAGATGACAACCTGTTCCGCGGAGACAAATACAAGTGGAGTCTGCAATGGACCATCATCAACTTGACCAATAAGGTGGCGCTGTACAACTTTCTATCTACTTTTAGCGGGACCCATTACGTGACGCCGCGTAGCTACACGGCGGAATTAGGGTTTCACTTTTAGCCGGACCGGCTAGGGGAGGTGGCTGTCCGGGGGGTTTGGACAGCCACCTAGAACGCGCTGCGTACCTTACTACGCAGCCAGCGCTTCCAGTGCTGGCCGGTTGCGTATGACCAGCGTGGAACCTTCAAGGCGGATGAGTTCTTTCTTTTTGAGTTCGCTCAGTAAGCGAGTCACGGTTTCCCGCGAAGAACCGATCATCTGCGCCATTTCTTCGTGAGTCAGGCTGGAGCGTATGCGGATCTCGGTCCGCCCAGGCTCGGGGGGCATCCCCGGAGACCAGGAGAGCAGCAACCGTGCCAGCTTACCCGCCGACGAACGGGCAAGGACCAGATCGTGAACGTCGCGGTACATGGCCTGGAACTCACGGCTCAAAACCAGCGCCGAGCGTAGCCCGATTTCTCCATTCTTCTCCATCAACCTCAAAAAGGCGTCCCGCTCGATGAAGTTGACATGGCAGGGCCCGGCGGTTTCGGCAGTGACCAGGTAAGGCTCGCCGCCGATGACGGCGCTTAGGCCGAGCAGCTCTCCCGCGTCGGCCATGCGGAGAATGAGGACTTTCCCGTCGCGCGAGGTGGTCGAAAGCTTTACCCGTCCCGAACACAGCACGTAAGCGCCGCGCGGAGTCTGCCCTTCGACGAATAGCAGGGCGCCGCCGGGATAAGTGGTCAGGTGGCTGTCGCCGCTGAACGATTTCAGCGTGTCGGATGAAAATCCGCAGAACCATCTGTCTTTGCGCAGTTTGCAGCTTATGCAGCTCTCTATGATTTCCAGCCCATAGGGAGTATTCATCTCCGGCACCTCGGGGATACGGATTGGCGTTCGGACGTATTCTGCCGCCCTACGATTGGCTTGATTGGCGGCCCTGCGCATGTCGCGCGCTAATACCCGGACGTCTTCGGTTTTCGCTAGCCAAGAGCCCGCGATCAGGCGGGCTCTGGGATCGACTGATTTCAGCGCATGGATTAACTCCCAGCCGGCCCCGGTATCGGTTTGTTGACGCCACCGTAAACCGCAGTGGAACAAATACAAGGGATCTATGCTGGGATTGAACGGCTGGATTTGCTGTAACTGCGGGGACGGCTTGGCGGCGCTGGCTCGAGAGCCTTGGCAGCGGACGACGTGAGCCGCAGGGAGGCCCGCATCCGGTCCGGCAGTCCGGCGAATTCCTATTCGACCAGCACGCCTACTGGCAGCGTGAGTGTACACTCGCATGTTTCCTCAAAAATCAGGGGGAGTGAAACCCAAGGGCCCGACTGCTCAGGAGACGACAGAATGTCTATGGCACTCGCTGTGCCAAACTGGGCGGAATTCCTAAGCTATTGCAGAATTGGGAATTGGAGGAACCTGAGACTAGAGAAGAACAGGCCAGGGTGACGACTTGACGGCACCATGCCGATTTTGCGTCACATCCCGGAAAGTGTTATTTTCTCAACTGTTTAGTTTCCATATTCCTCCCGGGAAATTCCCATTCGTTGGATTCGCGATTGCAACGTGGTGCGTTTTAGGCCTAAACGTGCCGCCGCCCCATGACTCCCGGCAACCACACCACCAGTCTCGCGCAGTGCACGGATGATGTACTCCCGTTCTAATTGCTCGAGCGTGCTGTCTTTCTCGTTCTCCGCTGCAAGCGTAGTAATTTCTGCCAGCGGGGCCCGCAAAACATTGCCTTCGGTGAGGACCACGGAACGCTCGATGAAATTCTCTAATTCCCTCACATTCCCCGGCCAATCCCACTCACTCAGCACCAGCATGGTCTCGCTGGGAATGAAATCGATGGCTTTCCCCATGCGCGATGCGAACTTGTGCGCAAAATAGCGCGCTAACAACGGGATGTCCTCTCTGCGTTCGCGCAGCGGAGGGATACGAATGGGGAACACATTAAGCCGGTAGTACAAATCGCTACGGAACTGTTTGTCGGTCACCGCTCTAGTCAGGTCCTGATTTGTAGCAGCAATCAGCCGGACGTCGACGGCGATGGTCCGGATGCCGCCCAGCCTCTCGAATTCGTGGTCCTGAAGCACGCGCAATAGCTTAGGCTGAAGTTCCAAAGCGATGTCTCCGATTTCGTCGAGAAACATGGTTCCGTCGTCGGCCAGCTCCAACCTCCCGACTTTCTGGCTGATGGCCCCGGTAAATGCGCCTTTTTCATGACCGAAGAGTTCGCTCTCCAGCAACCCGGTGGGAATCGCCGCGCAATTCATCTTTATGAAACTGGCGTTGCTGCGCTGGCTCATGCGATGGATAGCGCGCGCAATCAACTCCTTGCCGGTACCGGTTTCCCCCAGAATCAATACGGTGGCATCACTGCCGGCCACCGTCTTGGCCTGCTCCAGCACGCGCTTCAACTTCGGACTCTCTCCGATAATTTCCTCGAAGTTCAACTCCATGCGAATTTCGTTCTCAAGATAAAGCTTCTCCACGGAGAGCTTTTGCGTAAGCGCCGCGATTTCGGAATAGGCGCGGGAGTTGTCCATGGCAATCGCCATTTGACCGGCAATTTGCTTTAATAAGCTGAGGTCCGGAGCGCTGAACCTCTCTACATCCTGGCGGGCGAAGTTAAGCGTGCCAACCGCGCCTTTGCGCGTGACCAGAGGTATGGAACACAGCCATTGCACCCCTTCGACATTTTCAATCAGCGTGGAACCCATGGCGATTAATTCTTCGCGGCTGTATTGTTTGGTTTGCCTCTCCAGAAAGGCGCGGCCGGGAGCACTGTCCTTGGGCGACAGCTCCGGGGTAAGGGTGCTCGATCCATTCTTGCCGGGCCAGTCGCTGGCATATTTTTGCAATGTCTGTTTTTGCTCGTCATATAACAAGAGGCTGGCATAGTCCTGCCTGACCACCTGGCGAATGAAGCCTGAGATGGCGGGAAAAAGTTCCGGCAGATTCAGACTGGAAACCAGGGCGGCGTTGACCTCCAGCAGCATCTGCATGCGTTCTTTTTCCTGCTGGAGGGCGCTAATGCTTTGCACATTTTCGATGGCCAGGGCCACTAACTCAGCCACCCGTTCCAAGAAGCGCAGGTCTTTTTCTTCGCACGATTGTAACGCCGAAAAACCTAGTCCAATCCCGCCCAACTTCTTCTGCGCGGTTGTCACCGGAACACAACAATAAGAACGGATCCCCGTCTTGCGCATTGCTTTCAGAACTGGCCCGAAGCGCTCTTCGACATCGATATCGGGAATTACCAGCGAGGACTGGTTCTGCCACACCCATCCCGTGGGTGCTTCTTCTACGGGCAAATCTCCAACCTGGTCCATGGCGGCATCGGCAGGTTCGCTGTAGCCGAACTGCATTTGGTTATTTGCGGGATTGTGTAACGTGAAAACGATGAGATCAAACTGCAGTACTTGCTTCAGGCGTTCCGAGACATCGTAGAATAACTGCCGTAGAGCAGAGTGACGGACCACGAGATCTGCCATTTGCAGCAGAGTTTCGTAGCGGCGAAGTTCGGCGTCAGCTTCGAAGTGGCTGCCGGGTACCAAGTGCGCGAGCACCTACCAAATGGAATTCCCCCCTCGCGTTCCGTTTCCCCGTACCTTTATGACAACGGGCGCGATCATAAATCAAACTGTCGCGCGCAATGCAAAATTATTCGCGCTATTCCGAAAACGGAACATAAATCTCATAATGAGATTAAGCGCGGGTTCACACTTTGCTTTTGCGTGAGACTAAAATCCTGCTATGGCTAGGGGCTGGGAAAGTAAATCTGTAGAAGATCGACAAAATGAAACGCGGAATGCATCTCGATCAACACGACTGCGCAGGACCGCGCAACAAATCGCCGTCGACCAGAACCGAAATGGATTGCTCCTGTCCCGACAGCGCGTGCTCCAACAACTTCAGTCAGCATGTAACTCTAATCATCGCAACATGTTAGAGCAGGCACTGGCCGACCTCGACCGGCGACTGGCAAAACTGGAACCCACTCGTTAGGCCCATACCCCTTGTAACCTCATGACGTATAATATTGTTGCCCCTATGAAAGCTTACGTGTACGTTTCGTTGAAGAAGAGTGTTCTTGATCCTCAGGGTAAAACGATCCAGGGCGCTCTAAAAAAGATGGGTTACAAGGGGTTGGAAAGCGTTCGGCAGGGCAAGTATTTTGAGCTTACGTTGGATGTCGGGCTGACGCGTCCGGAAGCCGAGGCTGAAGTTGGACGAATTGCCCGGGACGTGCTCACCAATCCAGTGATTGAAGAGTTCCGTTACTCCCTCGAAGATTAGCGGCCCGTGGCCACGGGAGCAGCATTTAGACAGGAGTGTTGGCTGGCTTGAATCCTGCCAACATCACGCGGCGGCATCCATCGTGACTGTCATTCATCATTACCTTCGGGGCCCCGCCGAACCAGGAGAATCGACCTTATGTGCGGCATTGTGGGCTATGTAGGAAACAAGCGTGTAGTGCCTGTAATTCTGGACGGATTGAAACGGCTTGAATACCGCGGCTACGATTCTGCCGGCATTGCCGTTGCCGGCAATGGAGAAGGCTTACAGATTCGCCGCGCCGAAGGGAAGCTGCGCAACCTCGAAGAGACCATCCGGCTCAAGCCCATGGATGGCACCTACGGAATCGGCCACACCCGCTGGGCCACTCACGGCCGGCCCACCGAAGAAAATGCCCACCCGCATCGCGATTGCACGGGGAGAATTGTCGTGGTGCATAACGGCATCATCGAGAATTATGTTCCACTCAAAAAGAAGCTGATCGAGGAAGGCCACAAGTTCACCACCGAGACTGACACCGAGGTCATTGCGCATCTGGTGGAAAAAATTCTAAAGAGCGCGAATGGACATAAGCCCGTGCTCGAAGAAGCCGTACGCAAGACGGTCGCGCAGTTGACCGGGGTGTTCGCGCTGGCTGTGATCTCCGTGGACGAACCCAATAAGATCGTGGCGGCGCGCAACGGCCCCCCGGCGGTAATTGGTTTGGGCAAAGACGAATTTTTCGTCGCTTCCGATGTTCCCGCCATTCTGTATCACACCCGCGATTTGTTTTTCCTCGGGGACGGCGACCTGGCGGTGATTACCGCGCCAGGCGTGCCGTTGACCGATTTCAAGGGGGAGCCGGTCGTGCGCCAGGTCCAGCACGTCCATTGGGACCCGATCATGGCGGAAACGGGCGGGTCGATGCCGGCCAGGCCGGTAAGTTTATGATCGAGAGCCTGGCGCGCATCCCGGTGGAAGTGGATTATGCCAGCGAATGGCGCTATCGCGATCCCATCGTCGAAAAAGACACCATTACAATTTTGATTTCACAGTCGGGCGAGACTGCCGACACCATTGCCGCGCAACGAGAGGCCAAGAGCAAAGGTTCAAAGACGCTGGCCATCTGCAATGTGGTTGGTTCCATGATCACCCGCGAGGCCTCCGGCACCATCTACACCCACGCCGGCCCGGAAATCGGTGTGGCTTCCACCAAAGCCTTCACCGGCCAGCTGACCGCTTTGTATTTGTTTGCCCTGTACCTTGCTCAGGTGCGTGGAGCGATCGCCCCCGAACAGGCCCGTAAAGCAGTGCAGGAGTTGACGCGCATTCCAGGAAAACTTGAGCATTTGTTGACTCACGAAGAGGCGTGCGAGGACCTGGCAAAGGAGTACTCCCGCTCTCACGATTTCCTGTTCTTGGGCCGAGGCATCCACTATCCCATCGCGCTGGAAGGCGCGCTGAAGCTAAAAGAAGTCTCCTATATTCACGCGGAAGGTTATCCGGCGGGAGAAATGAAGCATGGCCCCAACGCCTTGATTGATGAGAATCTGCCGGTGGTGGTGATCGCTACCTGCGATCAAACCAGCGAACTCTCCAAGACCCGCTACGAGAAGACCATTTCCAACTTGAAAGAAGTGAAGGCCAGGTCCGGGAAAGTCATCGCCATAGCCACGGAAGGCGATGAGGAGATTCAAGAAGCTGCGGACCACGTACTTTATGTTCCGGCGGCTCCCGAGGACCTTTCGCCGATTCTGGAAATCGTCCCCATGCAGTTGCTGGCCTATCATATTGCTGTCCGTCGCGGTTGCGACGTCGACCAGCCCCGCAACCTGGCAAAGTCGGTCACTGTAGAGTAATCACAGGGAACTGACGGGTGTCCTCACAACGCGGTTTTCGTTGTGTGGGAATTGGAGTTGCTTCCGATTACGAGATTAAGATGCGTCCTGTTAATTCCCACGCAAGCCAAAACTGGGCTTGCATGGGCCACCCATCCTGAAAGGCTGCTCTGAGCGCAGTCGAAGGGGCGCTGCCGTGGTACGACTCTTTCGTGCGACCTACAGCACAATTGACTAACGGGTGTAGAATGGCTGCGCTTACCGCAGCCGGCTTGATCGTCCCCTTGCTTGTCCCCACAATGGCTGCCGGCTTCAAGGAGAACTTCCATGAAAAAACTATTATGCGTGTTGCTGGTTGCCGCTCCCGCCACGTTGTTTGCCGCCGGGCCGTTCGACGGCACCTGGGTTGCCAAGTTGGACTCGGCCAAGTTCCCTTCCAAACCTGACGTCTATGCGTTGGATAAAGGTATGTACATCTGCCCCACCTGCATTCCCAAGCTTGAAGTCAAGGCGGACGGGCAGGAGCAGAAGGTTACTGGCTCTCCCTATTTCGACGCGATCAGCGTCAAAGTCGTAGACGCCAACACCGTGGAGTTTGTCACCAAGAAAGGCGGCAAGACGATTGGAACAGAGACCGACACCGTCTCCGCCGATGGCAATACCCTAAGCCAAAAATTCACCGACTACAGCGCGGCCAACGGCAAGGTCGTTACGGGAGAGGCAACGGAGACTCGAGTAAGCAAAGGCGCCGCCGGTGCGCACGCCCTCTCTGGTTCGTGGCGCACAAACAAAGTGAGTGGCATGTCTGATGATGCTCTTACCATTGTTTACGAAAGCTCAGCCGATGGCCTGAAGGCGAAGTACGGCACGGGAGAATCGTACGACGCCAAGTTCGACGGCAAGTTCTATCCGATGGAAGGCGATCTCGCTCACTCCATGATCTCTTTGAAAAAAATGGGGCCAGACAAGATTGAGCAGTCGGTGCAACAAGAAGGGAAAGTGGTCCGCGTGCTGGTGCTGGCCGTGGCTGCCGATGGCAAATCCATAAACGTCAAAGCCACTGACTTGCGCCAGGATACGACGATGATGTACACAATGGTGAAGAAGTAGAGCGACCACGGAGGGCTGTCTTGCTACAGGTGCGGGGTTAACGAAGCAATTCTGGATGGGTAGTCTTGATCCATTTCTGAACATCGGATCGAAGTTGCTTGGCAAGCCGAAACATCTCATCTGCTTCTTTGTCTGACACTGCTCCGGCCACGTCATAGTTGCTAATATTGCGTTTCTTGCGAAAGCTATCAAATGTGTCAATGAATTTCGAGCCAGGCGTGATTGTGAAATCTAGCGATTGAATCACCCGGTAATGATGATTGTCCCGGCTCGCCCTATATCCTGCCGCGGCTAATGCGGCCGTGGCAGCTTGGAGCGCGGCGTTGTAGGCGATGGCGAAACGCCAGTCGGAGGGTAGGTGTTTGACTTGGCAGGCGGCGAGGTCGCGGTCGGAAATTGCCAGCAGGTTGGCCATCTCCTCGCGTGATGTCGTGTGCTGTACGAGCCAGCTATTTTGCAGCCAGTTTTTTAAGCTCATGCTCCGAGCCCAGCACGAAGAGTTTCTTCTCTTTCATCACGCTGCGCAAGAAATGATTTCCTGCCGCCAGCTTAGGGCGGAATTCCGGCACGGAAAAAACATTCGGATTGATCTCCCGCGCCAGCGTCTTCTGCGCCGGGGCCAGCGCGGCCACAACGTCGCTGAAGGACACATCTCCCAGAATCATCAGATCAACGTCACTCCCCGCCCGTTCCTCCTGGCGCGCGACTGAGCCAAAAACAAAAGCGACCTCAATTTGCGACTCCAGCGGCGCCAGGGCCGCGCGGATGGCATCGTGGACTCCGCCTGTCTTGGTAATCAGGCTTTTGATCTCGGCGAAAATTGGGCTCTTCGTGTTCGCTT
This sequence comes from uncultured Acidobacteriaceae bacterium, assembly GCA_964514735.1. Classification (GTDB taxonomy): domain Bacteria; phylum Acidobacteriota; class Terriglobia; order Terriglobales; family Acidobacteriaceae; genus CAWBXL01. Next base: position 25,767 of record CAZETZ010000031.1, read on the forward strand.
GGTAGAGGACTTGATTGCCCTGCATTTTGCGGACGATCAGCCCCATGTCAGTGAGTTGCTTGAGTTCACGCTGGATTGCGCCGTGTCCCGCTCCCACCGTACGGATTAGCTGGCGCTGGTAGAAGGATTCGTCGGTGTGGCCGTAGAGCAACGCGAGGAGGGCGTTACGGGTTTGGCTGAATAGGTTGTTCGATACTGTACCCATTTTAGGTACTATTGTACCCATAAAGGGTATCTCAATCAAATTCGGTCCTGCCGCCAAGCTGAAAGAACTCCGCAGAGCTGGACGGTTTCTTCGGGCCGGATCCCACTTTTCGAAAACCGCAAAGGGTGGGACACCCAGTTTCTTTTTCCGTTTGAAAGAAACCAGCGGGAAGCTGGGCTACCCACCCGTCGCCACTAAGCCAACCCGATTGCGAATTTGCGCAGCCGCACGCAGCCGAACAACATAATGGCTGTCACAAGCAGAGCCAGAATTCCGTAACGCAGGACGACGCTGGCCGCATGACGATTGGCTTCTGCCGGGAGCTTGTCACTGAACCGGCGCACGCGGTATTCCCCTTGAAGCTGAGGATTGTAGTACACGGGAATGGTCGCCCCCACAGGAAAAGCTTGCTTAACTGTCTCCTCATCCTGCGGAATGAATCCCAGGCTCGGTATTAAGTCCATCCACTCTTCATGGCCTTCGACCGTTCCGCGCGCAAAGGCTTGTGTGGGACCGCTCAATCCACTGCTGACGCGATGCGCCTTTCCCTTTTGCCAGTACACCTGAAGTACGTAAAAGCTACTGGTGTGATAAGTACCGATGGACTCCTGATGCGCGTCTTCTCTTGCATTCATGAACATGACAAACGAAGCAATGAAGGACATCAGCAGAAGGGCGCCGCTGAGCACTACTCCAAAGGTCGCGACGCGCAGCAGTTTAGGGTGGAGTGCAGTACGCTCTTGCTCGGCAATTTCTTCGCGAGTCATTAGTCAAACCCACAAGACTACGATACAAACCAACGCTGCGCCTCAGTATAGCCCTCAATATCCGAATCGAGGTTCTTACCCAGTTTGATTCCCACCCTC
>CAZETZ010000032.1:0-10613 GCA_964514735.1 uncultured Acidobacteriaceae bacterium
TTTGTTAAAGTGGATGAGCACCCAATCCCATGATCATCGGCGTCCCCAAAGAAAACTATCCCGGCGAGCGCCGAGTGGCCCTCGTTCCCATCGTCATTCCCACGCTGACCAAAGCAGGCTTTGAAGTAGTCGTAGAAGCCGGAGCCGGCACAGCCGCCGGATACCCCGACGCGCACTACACAGAAAAGGGCGCAACCATCGCCGACCGCGCCCCTGTCTTCGCCAAAGCGGACATCGTCACCCAGGTCCTCTGCTACGGCTCCAACGACGTCAACGGAGACGCCGATCTTCCTCTGTTCCGCAAAGGCCAAACCCTGATCGGATTCCTGCGTCCGTTGGGCTCGGCGGAAGTCATGCAAAAAATCGCCGCCACCGGAGTGACTGCGTTTTCGATCGAGCTGATGCCGCGCACTACCCGCGCGCAGTCCATGGATGCGCTCTCTTCCATGGGAACGATCTGCGGATACAAAGCCGTGTTGCGCGCCGCCGACAATCATCCCAGAATTTTTCCCATGCTGACCACCGCCGCCGGAACTATCACTCCAGCACGCGTACTGATCATGGGCGCAGGAGTCGCGGGTTTGCAGGCCATCGCTACCGCTCGTCGCCTGGGAGCGGTAGTCTCCGCCTACGATCTCCGTCCTGCCGCCAAAGAGCAGGTGCAAAGTCTCGGAGGACGCTTCGTCGAACTCCCCATCGAAGCCAAAGACGCGCAGGATGAACGCGGCTACGCCCGCGCACAAGACGAAAGTTTCTACAACCGCCAACGCGAGCTACTGGGCAATGTCGTCGCCGAGCAGGATGTTGTGATCACCGCCGCCGTGATTCCCGGCAAAAAATCTCCCATTCTCGTAACCGAGGACATGGTGAAACGCATGGCCCCGGGTTCGGTGATCTTCGACCTGGCCTCCGAGCGTGGCGGCAACTGCGAGCTGACCAAGATGGAAGAGACGGTGGTCGTGCACGGCGTAACCATCATCGGAGAAATCAATCTGGCCAGCGGCGTTCCGTACCACGCCAGCCAAATGTATGCCCGTAACATCACCGCCTTCGTTCAACATCTGGTGAAAGAAAACAAGCTGCAACTCAACAAAGAAGATGAAATCGTTCGCGACACACTGATCACCAGCAACGGAGAAATCGTCAATAAGCGAGTGCGTGAGTTCTTCTCGCTGCCCGCACTCCAGGAGGTGCGATGAGCCTGATTGATCTGCTGTTTATTTTCATGTTGGCGTGTTTCATCGGATTTGAAGTAATCCGCCGCGTTTCACCACTGTTGCACACGCCGCTGATGTCGCTGACCAATGCCCTCGACGCCATCGCGGTGGTCGGGGCGATTGTTCTTGCCGGAGAGCATAAAACCGGCTACGCCACTATCCTCGGCACGATTGCTATCGTTGCCGCCACCAGCAACATCGTAGGTGGATTCCTCATCACCGACCGCATGTTGAAAATGTTCAAAAGCAGCCGCCCGACCAAACCATGAGCGAACTCCTCGGCAGCCAGCTAGTCATTGAAGTCATCTATCTAGTCGCCAGCGCACTGTTCATCCTGTCGCTGAAGTGGATGAGTTCGCCCACCACCGCACGCCACGGCGTCTGGGCCGGCGAACTCGGCATGTTGCTGGCTATCGCCGGAACGCTTCTGCATCACGGCATCGTCGATTACAAATGGGTGATCGTGGGGTTGGTGCTCGGTACAGGCATCGGCATCCCACTCGGCTACGTTCAGATGACCGCAGTCCCGCAGCGGACTGCTTTAAGCCACGCCTTCGGTGCGCTGTGCGTAACCTTAGTAGGAACCGCGGAATATTATTTGCAGGCGCCGACGGTCCCACGCTTCACCATGGCGGTGCTCTCAGCAGAAGTAATTCTCGGCGGCCTGACTTTCACCGGCAGCTTAATGGCCGCAGGAAAGTTGCAAGAGGTCCTGCCGCAGCGCCCCATCACATATAAAGGACAGAACGTCGTCAACCTGGGGATGCTAGCGGTTGCTATTGGACTGGCCGTTTATTTGGTTCTGCACCCAGAAACCACACATCTTTTTCCCATCATCGTAGGTATCGCCGTAGTCTTCGGAGTCCTGCTGGTGATCCCCATCGGCGGCGCGGACATGCCCACGGTCATCTCGCTGCTGAATGCCTACGCCGGACTCTCCGCCTCAGCGATGGGCTTCGTTCTGAACAACAAACTTCTGATCATCGCCGGCGCGCTGGACGGGTCATCAGGACTCATCCTCTCGGTCATCATGTCAAAGGCGATGAACCGGTCCTTCACCAACGTTTTATTTGGTGGGTTCGGGCAAGACCAGACGATCGCGGGCAAACAAGAAGCCAAGCCAGTCCGCAGCGCGACAGCCGAAGAAGCCGCAGCCATCCTCTCCGCCGCCAACAAGGTAGTGATCGTTCCTGGATATGGCATGGCAGTAGCGCAAGCCCAACACAAAGTCCGCGAGCTTTTCGATTCGCTGAGCAAGCGTGGTGTAGACGTTCGCTTTGCCATTCATCCGGTAGCCGGCCGTATGCCCGGCCACATGAATGTCTTGCTAGCCGAAGCCGACATACCTTATGACCGTCTGATGGACATGGACGACATCAACGGCGACTTTCCACAAACCGACGTGGCGCTGATCATCGGCGCGAATGATGTCACCAACCCAGCCGCCCGCAACGACACGACAAGTCCCATCTACGGTATGCCAATCCTGGACGTAGATAAATCGCGCACAGTCATGGTCATCAAACGAGGCATGAGCCCCGGCTTCGCAGGAATTGACAATCCACTTTACTACCTAGACCGCACACTCATGTTGTTCGGAGATGCCAAAGCTTTCGTGGGAAACATCGTGCGAGAGCTGACCGGCGGTGGACATTGATGTAGGGCGGACACTCCTGTCCGCCCCTGCATGCAGTGCCATGAATAATTGCTTTCTCAACGCTGCCGGCAGGCTGACAGGAGTGTCCGCCCTACAACTACTTCAGCGTCTTCACCATACGCAGAGAGATCTTGTGGCGGCGAAGTTCGACCGCAAACATCACCGCCCAGAATTAAGCTAAGCCACCGCGGGCTTGATTTCAGCATGCAAGGAATCCGGACGCCCAGGACGGCTGAGCGACTCTACGCAAATCACCCGGCGGCTGCTGGGCAGCTGCCGCCAATGGATCCAACTGCGGTCCATCCAGTAATAAATGGTGGAGCGGCTTACCCCGGCTGTTTTCACCGCTTTGAAAACGGGAAGAAACTCTGTTTGCTTGCTGCACTGCTCACAGAAAAAAGTGGACATGGCCCTGCTTTCCTCAAGGACGCGAAATTGGCCAGATGAGGTTAGATAACCATATATTCGGAGGAGCCATGAAACTGCGGCCCAGATTTTCCGGTTTGTGTAACAACCCCCCGGCGCTCGATGCAGGAGCAATGCCCCTATTGGGGCGGGGCAGATGGGCCATTCGCGCTGGCCGCTGGAGTTCCCATCATATTGCCGATCACATCTCCAGAGACGATCATCTCTACCCGCCGGTTCAGTTTGCGGCCCTCTGAAGTGCTGTTGTCGGCGACCGGCTGGGTTTTGCCAAAGCCACGGGCGATGATGTTATTCATGGAAACGCCCGAATCCACCAGATAATCTCGTACCGACGCGGCCCGCTTTTCCGACAGCCGCTGGTTAAATTCATCCCCGCCGATGCCGTCGGTGTGGCCTTCGACTTCCAGCCTCAACTCCGGATAAGCCAGCACGATGCCGGAAATCCTGGCCAGGCGCTCACGGGCAGCAGGTTTCAGAGTGTATTGTCCGCTGTCGAAGAGCACGTCGGGCATGTTGACCACCAAACCGCGCGGGGTATCGCGAGTTTCCAAAACCTGGTTCAGTTGCTTGAGCAGGCGGGCGCGCATTTCTTCTTTCTGACGGATGGCTTCTTCCGCGGCAAGGCGCTGCTTCTCTGCTTCGGCCTGGGCTTTCTGCTGTTCTAGCTGCGCGGCGGCGCGAGCAGCATCAGCGGCCGCACGTGCCGCGTCCGCTTGGGCCTGTTGTCTTTCCGCCTCAATCTTGGCCTTTTCGGCGGCCAAACTATCGGCCTCCGCCTGAGCGCGTTTGCGGGCGTCTTCCTCGGACTGCGCCTTGGCCGCAGCCTCGGCTTCCGCCGCAGCTTTGGCGTCAGCTTCTGCTTTGGCCCGCGCCGCTTCGATACGTTGCCGTTCTGCTTCTACTTTTTCCTGATGTTTTTTCTGTAACGTCAGCACACGCGCATCTTCCGCCATCTGGGTCGCGCCACGCGAAGCCGTGCCGATGGGGGTCCTCCCCTGCTTGCGGCGCAAGTAGTCTTCCGCGCGGTCCAACATGTCCTGTGCTTTCTTCAAACTCTCGGCGGCATACTGGTCCGCACCCGCAGCTTTGGCGATAGCGACTGCATTGCGTGCTTCGAGCAAATCCACCGGAGTATTCGGACGCGCGGTCGACGAAGGAAGCTGAGTTGCGCTTACATCCACGACATACTGATCGCCTTCGAGCATGTCGAAACGGGCATCAATCGATTCTTCAAAACCTTTGGTCTCCTGCCGGATGATGTTTTCCATCACCACCACGTTACTGGGCCGGACGACTGCAAAATAAGGTTCTGCGGTGACGATCATGCCGAAGGCCTGGAGATCGGTAGTTACCTCAATCTTGGTCGAGCCATCCTCCGACAAAATTTCCCCCAGATTGACTGAGCGACCTTCCGGGGTAATGGCCCATAACACAAAGGTTAGATATTGAGCGCCGTACTTGCTCGCAGGCGACATGCGCTCGAAGTCAGCATTGATCTGCAACCGACCTTCCTTGCTGTTTACTTTGGCGCTGCCCTTGGCCTCGGGCATCAGCGAAGTGCCCTTGAAATCCACCTTGGTCGAGCCTCCACGATGGCGGTAATTGACGGCCTTGGTGCTGCGCGAAACCACTTTCACACGGAACACCGGCATCTCATCCATCGGTTCGACTTGGGTAGAGTTCTGCTGCGGTGCAGCGGCATTTTGCTGGGCTGCGACGCTCATTGCGATCAGCAGACCGAGCAGTCCAAAGAGTTTCTTCATGGGGAATCCTCGACGCGTAGTTTTAGGCAAAATTCTCAATTTATTATGGTTCCACACAGGGTAACACTCTGGAAGTGCCGTAAGGGTTACCTGCCAATCGGCCAAGGGTCCATTTGCCATGTTGCCCTTCGGTAAGCAAGACTATGGACTATGGCTACCGCTTACATTTGCGAGGGAGTCCGTACCCCGATCGGAAGATACGGCGGTGCCCTGGCGCAGGTCCGCGCCGATGATCTGGCAGCGCATCCTCTGAAGACGTTGCGCGCGAAGTTTGCAAAGGCTGACTGGGAAGCAATCGACGAAGTGGTTTACGGATGCACCAATCAAGCAGGAGAAGACAACCGCAATGTGGCCCGCATGGCTTTGCTGCTGGCATGCATTCCACAGAGCGTTCCCGGAGTGACGGTGAATCGCCTATGCGCTTCCGGCATGGAGGCAGTTGCATCGGCGGCCCGGGGAATCGCAGCCGATGAAATTTCCCTGGCCATTGCAGGCGGCGTAGAAAGCATGAGCCGTGCCCCGCTGGCGATGCCGAAAGCTACGTCGGCATTTTCCCGCAACACGGAAATTTATGACACGACACTGGGCTGGCGCTTCGCCAATCCGCTGATGCAAAAAATGTATGGGACCGCATCCATGGGAGAAACGGCCGAGAATGTAGCTGAGAAATATAAGATCGAACGCTCTGCGCAGGACGCGTTCGCTCTCCGCTCCCAGCAGCGCACAGCCGCTGCGCAAAAAGACGGTTTTTACAACGATGAAATCGCCGCGGTAGATGTTCCCGCAGGCAAAGGCAAAGTGAGCTCCGTCACGCAGGACGAGCACCCGCGAGCCGACACCACTCTCGAAGCCCTGGCCAAACTCTCCACCCCATTCCGCGAAAACGGGACCGTAACCGCAGGCAACGCCTCCGGCATCAACGACGGCGCCTGCGCCATGTTTGTGGCTTCAGAAAGCGCAGCGGCAAAGTTTGGACTGAAACCTCTGGCGCGGATCGTCGGCGCCAATGCCGCCGGAGTAGACCCCAACTTCATGGGCATAGGACCAATTCCAACCACGCGCAAGCTCTTGGCTCGCCTGAAACTGTCCATGAGTGACATAGATTTCTTCGAGCTGAACGAAGCCTTCGCCGCACAGGTGCTAGCCATCACCCGCGACTTCGGCTTGCCAGACGACAGCGAGAAAGTAAATCCCAACGGCGGCGCGATTGCTCTCGGGCATCCTTTAGGAATGAGCGGGGCCCGGTTAGTTTTAACTGCTGCACGCCAGCTTCAGCGTTCTAAAGCGCGCTACGCGCTGGCTGCGATGTGCGTCGGAGTAGGGCAGGGAATGGCGATGGTATTGGAGCGGGTATAGCTTGGTCCTGACTCGACTCTTAATCAACCTCTTTGTCATTCCGACAAGTCGCGGGGCGACGCGGAGGAATCTGCTTTCCTGGAGCCGAGGTACTTCCACTTCACCGGCTAATGCGCAGTCACCATTAACGTAAACGCCGCCGTCTTGTTGTATCCTCCAGCGGCGGTAATGGTGATGGTCGAGTTCGCCACCTTCGCGCTGCTCCCTCGCGAAAGATTCAGGGTCACACTCCCCCCACCGGGAGCGGCAACCCGGTTGGCTGTCCAAGTCCCGGTAATTCCGGCAGGCAACGTGGAAGCCGAAAATGTAATTGCAGAATTAAATCCGGCCAGCGCAGCCGTCGTCACGGTGAGGCTGCCTTTTCCGGCGGGAGGCAGCGTCACCGAACTCGCGCTTACCGCCAGGGTGAATCCAGAGACGTTCACGGTCACGGTTGCCGTGCGCGCTACCCCGCTGCCGCTCGCACTGACAGTCAGTGTATAAGTTCCCGGCGCCACAGCGGTGGTCGTAGAAATTGTCAAGGTACTGCTGCCCGAACCAGGCGACTTGATGCTGGTGGGGGAAAGACTGGCCGTGAGCCCGGTGGGTCCACCGCTCACGCTAAGGCTGACGGCTGATTTAAATGTCGCGGAAATGGCGGTCGAGACCGAAACCGTAGCGCTCTTGCCTACCAGGAAGGTAACTGAGCTGGCCGATGTGGCCAAAGTGAAAGTGGCGGGAACGCTGACCACCAAACTGAGCGAAGCGGTCTTCGATACCCCACCCGAGGTTGCGGTCACGGTCATGGGATAGGTTCCAGCCTTCAGGTTGAGCGTCGCAACCAGGTTCAACACCGCCGATCCGGAACCAGGCGCGGACAGGGTACTCGAACTAAACGTGGCGGTCACGCCGGCAGGCAGTCCCGTGACCGACAATGCAACGGGAGCGCGAAACCCATTACTCACGCTTACGCTAATAGTGGCGCTCGCGCTGTTCCCAGCCGCAAGGTTCACCGTGGAAGGCGCACTGACCTGAAAGCTTGGCGACGGGGGAGCGCTACCGTCCGTCCAGTGGGTGACGAGCACATTGGCATCCACCGATCCCAGACCCGAAGCCTGATCATAGCCGGCGCCGGCATTGAATCCGGTCACCCCCGGCACAGTGTTGCCGCCGGCGGTCGTGTCGTGAAACACGGTGGCTCCGCCAGAATTTTGCCGCGAAGCCAGAGTGTAAAAGAAGGGGTTGGCGTTCCCCTGCGGACTGGCGATGGTCTGTATGACCAACGACATGATGCCCGCCAAGGACGGCGAGGCCGCCGAAGTGCCGCCCAGCAGCATCAGCCCGCCATTCATGTAAACCAGGTATCCATCGTGGACAGCTGCGGTCAGCGAAACGTCGGGCACATCGCGCTTGCCATCGGCAGGGACCCCAGTTCCGGTTTGCCAGGCGGGCTTGGAGTAGATTGTGCTGACCCCGCCCCCGCCCGACCACAGGCCAGAGTTGCCGCCGCTTTCATTCCATACTTTCTCGGGAATGTAGCTTTGCGCGGAAGCCTGCGTGCTCGAGTTATTGAAGGAGGACCAATACAAGCCAGGGTTGCCGGTATCGTCGAACTGCGTGCCGCCCACGCAGACGCTATAAGGCGAAGAGCATAGTCCGTTGATGCCGCGCCCATGAGTTCCCGCAGGCGCGGAGGACGAATCGCACCCGGCCGCCCCACTGTCTCCCGAAGAAACGAAAACCGTGATCCCCTCCGCCGCTGCCTGCTGCCACAAACTGTTGATAAAACTGTTTCCCGAGGACCCGAGTGCCGCCTCGCAAAGTCCGAAGCTCACGCTCATGACCGGTGCGACATTGTGGTTGACGATGTACTGCGCCGACAGATACACGCCATCACTGGAGTTGGTCGAAGCGGACACGACAAACTTCACGGCGGCGTTTTTCGCCACCGCGCCAGACCACTCTACGTCCAACACCGCCTCAGCTTCTTCGTTCACATCGAAAACGCCTGGATCAGCCCCGTTCAAAATGATTTGCGGGTCCCGCGCCGGAAGCCCGAAGTTGCTGCGAAAAGAGCGTATGTCGGCAAGATTGACGTTGGAACGGCCGACAATGGCGATACTCTGTCCCGAGCCATCGGTCAGGTTCTGATACAACGGCGTCAAATTGTAGATGGTCGCGAAATCCGCCGGCGTCAGGTAGTGCACCGAACCGCTGGAAAAATTGGGGGAGGGGACGGGATTGTACACCGGCGTCACATGCATGGGTTCCGCGCGAAAGTCATGCAGCGAAACAAGCCCGCCCACAACTCCGGCAAATGCCTTGGGAATTTCCGGATCATTTTCATTGGCATGATGGATTTCGCCGGCGATTTTGTAACTCTGTATCCGTGTATGAAAAGCCGCCGTGACCTGTCCGGCGTCGCCGCTAAACACGATGGCGCGCCGCCCAGGGGACACTTCCTCGATCGTCATGCCGTGCGATTCCAGCCACTTCGCCACCAGCGCGATGTCCCCTTCCGACGCGCCAAACAGCTCGCCGAAACGCTCCGGCGTGACCCACTGGTGGTAATAAGGAGAGGTGATGTCCTGCTGCTGCTCCAACAGTTCATCCAGCGCCGCCTGCTGCCCAGCGTCCGGGGTCAGCACCAACATCATCCGTTCCATTTGAAAGTTCTGGGGGACCGGAGCGAGGCGAAATGCCGGCTGCGCCAAAGGATGCAGATTACCCGACAAAATCACTCGCTGCCCATCATCCACCGGGCGGACCACGCGGTCTTTGGCGTAAGCCAGATAAGGATTCTTGCGCTCGGAGGTTTGCGCGCCGGCGAGTCGGTTTGACAATATGGCAAAACAAATTCCCAGGGCAAGCGATAGCGGAAGTCTGAGCTTCATTAGTGTCCTCTAAGGCATGGAGGCTCTCCAGCCTTCGGGCCGGACTGGGCCTTATAACCGGCATCGGCAACTTGCCGCAGGACTGTAGGAAGAATAGGTGCCTGCTTGAATAACAGAAGTAATCCAAAAACAAGCTGGGGCATTTAAAATAACGATTTTGCCTTTAGAACGTCGAAACCTAAATCAGACGTAACCATTGGGTTGGAGGATTCATGGAGCAGCGCCTGAAGTGTGGAGCTATGCTGGTCTTGATTTGTGCAACGTGGGCTTGGGCTGGTGATGCTATTCCCAAAGCTGCCTGGAAGCGTCCCATTGGTCTTCCGCTGGAAAACTCCGGAGGCAAGAAACCGCAACTCGACACCATGATTGATGACGGCTACTGGCAGGGCGCGCCCGTCGGCGGTTTCGGCGCAGGCACATTTTCGCGCACCTATCGCGGCGATTTCTCCCGCTGGCACATCAAGGGAGGTGTCCACAAATATCAAACCGTTTGGGCCAACCAGTTTGCCATGTATCAGAAATCGGAAGGCGCTGTGGAAGGCACAGCCCAGGTGCTGACGGCAACCCACCCGACCGGCAATCAACTTTCCAGCTGGAAATGGACTTACCCCGTAGGGGCGGGCGATTACTATTCCCTTTATCCCAAATCCTGGTACGACTACAAATGGGAAAAATTCCCCGCGCACGTGACGCTGGAGCAGTTCTCACCCATTCTTCCTGACAACTATAAAGAGAGCAGCTATCCTGTCGCGGTCTATCGCTGGCACGCGGAAAATCCAACTGACAAAGCAGTCACAGTTTCAGTCATGCTTTCCTGGGCCAATTTACTGGGAGCATTCCGCACCTTCGCGCGCGACTTCGCAGGGGCCCAATCGGCAGGCAATTTCAATAAATTTCTCAATGAACCCGCAACCGGAGGCGCCATTAAGGGTATCGTGCTCGATCACGAGCGTCCCCAGGGGACCGCCAATGAGTGGGATGGCCAGTGGGTCATCGCTACGCAGGAAGCTCCGGGTATAGAGGTGAGCTATCAAACCACCTGGGTCGACGGCAGCAAGGGGCCTGACACTGCGGATTCCCTGTGGCAAGCTTTCGCGGCGGATGGCCGTCTGCCCAACGGCGACAAATCCTGGATCAGTAGTGACGAGCAGATCAACGCCGCAATTGCAGTCCGCTTCACCTTGAAACCGGGTGAAAAGCGAACCATTCCCATGGTGATCGCCTGGGACATGCCCGTCGTGCAATTCGGCTCCGGCCGCAAGTGGTATCGCCACTACACGGATTTTTTCGGCACGGATGGCAAAAATGCCTGGAAGATCGC
>CAZETZ010000032.1:10713-16412 GCA_964514735.1 uncultured Acidobacteriaceae bacterium
CGCAACGGCGACGGCATCCCGGAAAACGACGGCTTTCCCGACCAGACCTACGATGTCTGGGTGGTGCGCGGAGAAAGCGCCTACACCGGCGGGCTGTGGCTGGCAGCATTGCGGGCAGCCGAAGAAATTGCCCATGCGTTGGGTGATGCCAAAGCTGCAACCAGCTATCACGATCTATTCGCCAAAGCCCAGGCCAGCTACATCAAGAAACTCTGGAATGGGGAATACTTCAGCTACGACACCCTCAGCGAATACAAAGACAACGTCCAAGCCGACCAGCTCGCCGGGCAGTGGTATGCGGACATGACCGGTCTGGGCGACTTGGTCCCCAAAGAAATGCGGCAGAAAGCGCTAAAGAAAATCTACGACTACAACGTGATGAAGTTCGCCAAGGGCGAAATGGGCGCCGTCAACGGCATGGCCGCCGACGGCAGCATCATCAAAACCAACGAACAGGTGCAGGAAGTCTGGACCGGCACGACGTTCGGTGTCGCGGCGCTGATGCTAAGCGAAGGCATGAAAGAGGAAGGCTACCGCACAGCCTGGGGAATCTATCACACGACATACGAAACCCAGGGCTACTGGTTCCGTACTCCGGAAGCCTGGGAAATAGATGGCCATTACCGCGCCTCCATGTACATGCGTCCGGCGGCGATCTGGGCGATGGAAATGACAGTACCGCCGAAATAGTAAAGAAAGCTGGCCGCAGATGAACGCGGATTTTCGCAGATATTAAATCCGCGTTTATCCGCGTAAATCCGCGGCCAATGTTCTTCTTGAAACTTTTCAACCTTCTCGCGAATCAACTCCACAGGCGAGGCGTCTGCAAAAATGAGAGTCCTGGCTGCGTTGTTATTAGTTCGATGGTCCATAAGCTGCCTAAGTCTGGCCGCCTTAGAAATTCCACGGACCACTTCCACGCCGGTGGTGGTCGAACTGTTCACCTCCGAAGGCTGCTCCAGCTGTCCGCCCGCCGACAATTTGCTGCGGCAACTCGACGCCCAGCCCATTTCCGGTGTACAGCTGATAGTCCTGAGCGAGCACGTAGATTACTGGGACCACATCGGTTGGAAAGATCCCTACTCCGCCAAATTTTTCAGCGACCGGCAGGGCGCTTACGCGCAAAAAATGGGCAGCGGAACCGTCTACACGCCCCAGATGATTGTTGACGGCACCCGCGAATTCGTCGGTAGTGACAGCAAAGAAGCGCAGAAGGCCATTGAGCAATCACGCAGAGAAGAAAAACTGCAAATCACGCTGTCCGGTATTGCACTCGCTGGTGATGGAACGCTTCGCGCGCACGTTGAAATTGGGGCCCTTTCGGATTTGCCGCATGTCAGCTCGGCAGACATCTTTGTTGCGACCGCTCTCAACCATGCCGAATCCCAGGTTTTGCGTGGAGAAAACGAGGGCCGCCGCTTGCAGCATGTTGCGGTGGTTAAAAACATCACCCGAATCGGCTCTGCCAGCAAAGCAAAAGGCTTTCAGGATGAAATCAGCCTAAAGGCCGATCCAGCCGATGCTTCGAATCTGCGGCTCGTTTTATTCGTGCAGGAACCCGGTAATGGAAAAATCCTGGGGGCTGCCTCTCAGCAAATTCACCAATAATTACTCGCTATCCTCCCGGTTTCCGATAAAGCATTTGTGAACAAACCCATCCGGGTATCGCTGCACCACATACTTCGGAATATCGGTCTCCGTGAGTTCCTTAAACTGAAACTTGACCTCGCCCGATGCATCGACGCTCCCCAGCAAATATCCATAGACGTAGGTTTTGGCTTCCTTGGCCCGCGTGAAAAGTGCTGGTAAGGGATATCGCCTGGCTCCGCCTGTGCCGATGATCCAGCCCTGAAGCCTTCCTTCAGGCTTGTCCCGGTAGGCAGTGTTGAAAATGTCCTCCATAAAATAATGAGAATGGCTCGCCAACACATACACGTTTTTGCTCTTCGGTACACTTAACAACTTCTGGTAAACAGCCTCGCCGCTCTTCTCGCCCTTTATCCATTCTTTATGACGCCAGTCATTCATGCTGTGGTCACGAGAAATACTTTCGGGCAACGCCGCGTGCATGCCAACGACGATGGAGCGGATCTTTTCGGCCTTTACATCGTCATCCACCACACTGTTAAACCAAGCCATCTGAGCGTCATCGAACTCGCACTCCGAGGCATTGTCCAGATAAATGAAATCAACCTGGCCGTTTAGGGTCCAGTGATAGTACGTTTTGGGCTGAAGCGAACAGTCCTTCGGGCAATAGTCATCGGGAAAAGACGGCGATCCTGGCTTTGGTGGAGCAGCTTTCGGGCGTTGGATGCCAGGGGCGTCGAGCAACGATGAATAGTGTTTGGCAAATTCACAACGCGACCTAGGAGGAATTGTCTCGTGGTTTCCAATGCCGATGCGAAAGGGAATTTTCCCGAACGGGGCAATTTGGTTTTTGTCGAAATCATCCCACGCCGTGGTCTCGTAGGTAATGATGTCGAGTGGATCGCCTTTATGTTCTGCGACAGCCTTTTCTGACGCAGCCTTCATGTCATCGTCAAAATCATAGATCGCCCGCAAGTCCCCCAGATGCCAGTAAAACTGTGCATGGTCGCGGTTCGCCCCCGCTGCAATGGCCGGCATAACCACATCCCCGCAATTGCGCGAGTCCCCAGAGACAACAAAATACCAGGGCCGTCCGGGCACAATCGCCGTAGGGCTGGGATAAGGGTCGGGCGGGTTCGCGGCAGGCTGGGGTTTCTGCTTGCACAGGCAATTACAACTCAACGTGAACGTGACACAGCACAGTGCCAATAGTGCAGAAAAAAGTTTGAATACTTTCATCTGAATCCTCACCCAATTCAATTGGTAGTGATAGAGAAGACGAGGGCCTAGGCCTGCTCCGCAGGATCACAAATCTGCCGGCAAGCTGGGTTGAATTCTGGTGTGGAGCTGCAATGAAGTCAAGCGAAAAGCGAGTTTCGTGTAACTCGAAATTTTAAATGATGGAAGATCGCAAAGGCGGGAAGCGGGAGGGCTGCGAACTAGTACGACATATCACGCTTACGAACGCGGGCAGCCTGTTGCGCAATCTGTCGCTCCTCGTTCACCACCGCCATATAGATGAACCCAAAAGCCAGGATCATCGCGAGAATTACGGAGCTCATGTAGTCCCCTCCACATTCTTTGATCACTCTAGTGGCGCATCAAAGATGGCCGCAAGATCACCGTAGATGCGCCGCATGGTTACTATCGGTGCTACTGCAATAAAGCCCCTGCCCTCGCGGGTTTACAGCCATTTTGATACAGTAATTCACCGCATGAAACCAGCCCGCAGCTTTGCCAGCGACAACAACGCCGGAGTCCATCCGAAGATCATCCGTGCCATCTCAGATGTGAACCAGGGACACGCGGTTGGCTATGGCGATGACCCTTACACCCAATCAACACTGGGCAAATTCCGCGAACACTTCGGTCGCGGGACCGAGACGTTCATAGTATTTAACGGCACCGCCGCCAACGTGCTCAGCTTTGCCGCACTAACCCAGCCGTACCATGCCGTAATGTGTGCCGAAGCAGCGCACGTTTACGTAGACGAATGTGGAGCTCCAGAAAAACTAACCGGCTGCAAGCTGATTCCTATTCCAACAGAAGCTGGCAAACTCACAGTGGATGCCGTACAGCGGGCCTATCACGGAATCGGCGACCAGCATCACGTACAACCAAAAGTCATCTCCATTACTCAATCCACCGAAGTAGGCACGGTATACAAACCAGAAGAGGTCAAGACCCTGGCCCGCTTTGCGCACGAGCGCGACATGTTTCTTCATGTGGACGGAGCGCGCATCGCCAATGCCGCCGCCAGCCTCAAGTTGAATCTGCGTCAAGCAACCCGCGATCTAGGAGTAGACGTACTCTCTTTCGGTGGCACCAAGAATGGAGCCATGGGCGCCGAGGCAGTGGTATTTTTCAATCCAAACTTGAGCAAAGATTTCCTGTATCGCCGCAAGCAAAGCATGCAGCTGGCCTCCAAGATGCGCTACATCTCCGCGCAACTGGATGCGCTTCTTTCGGATGACCTCTGGCTGCGCAATGCCCGGCATGCCAACCGCATGGCCAAATTGCTGGAACGTAGACTGAGAGAAATTCCCGGAGTAGAAATTGCCTACAAGGTGGAAGCCAACAGCGTATTTGCCAGGATTCCGCGCGAGGCCATCGCCCAAATTAAGAAACGCTACTTCTTCTACGTGTGGGATGAATCCGAATCCATGGTCCGTTGGATGTGTTCCTGGGACACGACAGAGGAGGACATAGAGGAATTTGCCGGATTCGTGGGAAAAACAATCAATCCTCGCCGAGTAGTTTCTCCAAAGTAGGTTTGTATTTTTCTTTTTTCTCTTTGCGGTGCGTAACGATCTGTGCAGCCGGCGGCGTTCCCACTCTTTCCCGCGCCAAAACTTTGACCGCTCCAACCTTGGTAAATTTCTTAACTTTACGTTTCTTTGCCATCGCTCCCATCATGCCATAGCTGGCCCCGCAGCCCCAAAACTGCAATAATTGTTGTGGCCAAAGACCGACGACCACCGGCCAACGACCACTTATGGAAGAGCGCGAGTTTTTTGACGAACGTCCCGAAAAGAAGCTGGCCACGCTGAACTGCCCGCATTGCCAGCAATCGGCCGAATACGAAATCAACTGGCTGGTCCGCACCAAGAAACGCCAGCTCCCCGGCCGCGCCGATGAGCGGGACTATGCTCGTTTCGCCAAGGCGCGTACCTACATGATCCGCCGCGATGACATGATGGCCTGCAAGAACATGCGCTGCCGGAAGCGATTCGAAATTTCCGGAGTGCAGTCGGTGGTGTTTACGGAGTAGCATTCAGCAATCAGCCGTCAGCATCCAGTCCATGCGCAGTTCCTTAAAGGTACGAGAAATCCCAACTACGTTATAAGAAATGAGGTAGTGGCGCAGTTGGAGAGAAACGCTACGTATCAGGGCAGTGGCTTTTAGCCCTGCCGTTTTTGGGTTGGTTTCGACCAACGCGCCGGCGGGGCGCAACCGCGAATAGCCTTAGCTTCCTTGATGGTTGCGCCATATCGGCGCGAACCTCAATTCTTCTCTCTGGAGGAGGCACGGCCAAAGGCCATGCCCTGATACGAACCATTTCTCAAACTGCACCACTATCAGAACTGAATGCCGAGTGCTGATTGCTGAATGCTCGTTTATACTAACGAGTTTGCTCCAGGAGTCCGCATTTGAAAATTCTCGTCTGCATGAAGCAGGTGCCGCAGAAGGACGCACCCCTCAAACTCAACGAATCCTCCACTTGGGTGCGTGAAGATGTCTCCTACGAAGTAAACGAGCCGGATGCCTACGCGCTGGAAGAAGCTCTTCGCCAAAAAGAGAAACATGGCGGAGAAGTAGTGGTCATCACCTCCGGCCCAGCGCGCGCGCAGCAGGTGTTGCGTGAAGCTTTGGCCAAAGGCGCCGACCGTGCCATTCACCTCGAAGACAATGCTTTTGTCGGACTCGATGCCTACAACACCGCCCGTGCATTCGCTGCTGCCATCAAGGACGAACAATTCGATCTGATCTTTACCGGCCTGCAATCGGACGACTACGGCTACGCACAAACCGGAGTGGTCCTGGCGGAACTGCTAGGCTGGCCGCCCGCCACCATCATCCTTCAGATCGGAAAAACCGATAACGCAACACA
>CAZETZ010000032.1:16422-26320 GCA_964514735.1 uncultured Acidobacteriaceae bacterium
CGAAGGCCACCATCATAATGCAGATAGAGAAAACCGTTAGCGGGATCAAAGTAAAGCGAGAACTGGAAGCTGGATATTTTCAATTTGTGGATATGCCGCTGCCCGCAGTGCTCACCATTCAATCCGGCATCAATAAACTGCGCTACGCAACATTGATCGGCATCAAGCAGGCGAAAAACAAGCCCCTGCGAAAAGTTGCGCTGGCGGAAGTGCAGCCTGCCATCGGCGCAAACCTGCAAAAGATCGAACGCCTGTACGTCCCGCAAAAAACCAAGAACACGGAATTTCTGGAAGGCGCTCCTGGTGAAATCGCCAAAAAGTTGGTAGAGAAACTGCGCAATGAAGTGCGCGTACTCTAGCTGAGAACCGGGAACTGCAAACCGGAATTGAAATTTACGGCCGACTGAGATCCGATGCCAGACACAATCCTAGTAGTAGTGGAACAACGCGAAGGCAAACTGAACCGGGTCTCCTGGGAGACCCTTGTCGCTGGACAAACTCTGGCCGCCGAATGCGGATGGTCTCTGGAAGCGGCGGTCGTTGGAAGCAGTGTCTCAGCCTTTGCGGCGGAAGTAGCAACGAAGCATCTGAGCAAAGTATACGCGGTTGAATCCTCAAAGCTGGAACCATACACCCCGGATTCTTTTTCCCTGGCGCTAAAGCAATTCATCACAGCGAAGCAGCCCCGGCTGGTGATGATGCCCCATACCTATCAGGTGCGTGACTTCATCCCCAAACTTGCCACGGCCCTGGGCCGCACTGTTATCAGCGATTGCATTGGCTACAAAAAACAGGGCGATAAGCTTTTATTCACTCGCCAGATGTTTCAAGGAAAGCTGGCCGCCGATGTGAGCTTTACCGGGGATGCTCCCTGGTTTGTGACCTTCCAAAACGGAGCGTTTCGCGGCGACAAGGTCGAAGCAGGGGCCAACGCCGCGCCGGTAGAAACCGTAAAGCTAGAAATTGCCGACGGGGCCATCCGCAACAAACCACAAGAAGTTTTTAAGGAAGCCAAGCAAGCCGTGGATCTCACGCAGGCGGAGATTATCATTGCGGTTGGACGTGGAATCAAGGAACAGAAGAACATTGAAATCGCTAAACAACTAGCTGAAGCGATGGGAGGGGAAATTGCCGCCTCACGCCCCATTTGCGATTCAGGATGGCTGCCCATGGATCGCCAGATTGGGTCCTCCGGACAAACGGTGGCCCCCAAGCTTTATCTTGCGCTGGGGATTTCTGGCGCTATTCAGCACATCGTAGGCATGAAGGGTGCGCGAACTATCATTGCAGTCAATAAAGATTCGGAAGCACCGATTTTTGAGATCGCCGATTTTGCGGTTG
Organism: uncultured Acidobacteriaceae bacterium; assembly: GCA_964514735.1. Classification (GTDB taxonomy): domain Bacteria; phylum Acidobacteriota; class Terriglobia; order Terriglobales; family Acidobacteriaceae; genus CAWBXL01. The sequence continues at coordinate 17,764 of CAZETZ010000032.1, forward strand.
TAGGCAATCTATTTGACATCGTACCGCCCCTGATCGAAGAAGTGAAAAAGGCGAAGGCCGGCAGTTAGATAATTTGACCATTATTTTGACTATAGTTATAATGGTGGTCATGGATGACATCTCCATCTCCGAGTTCAAAGCCAAGTGTCTCGGCTTGATCGAGCAGGTCCACAAGACACGCCAGCCGCTGCGCATTACCCGCCACGGCCGCCCGTTAGCGGAGGTCATTCCCGCCGGCCCAGACCGCAAGCGGAAGTTTTTAGGGGACATGATCGGAACTGCTGAGATTGTCGGTGATATTCTCTCTCCCGCAATCGACCTGGATGATCTCGAGGTCTACCGCGATTGAAACTGCTTCTGGACACGCACATCTGGCTTTGGAGCAAGTTGGAGCCGAAGCGTCTGAGGCGAACTGTTACCGCGGCGCTGTCCAATGTGGATAACGAACTTTGGCTGTCGCCGGTTAGCGTGTGGGAGGCGTTGGTCCTTATGCAGAAGGGTAGGGTCCGCGTGCAAGACCCATATTCCTGGGTTGAGCGCGCGTCCGAGCAGTTGCGCGAAGCCCCGCTGACACGTGAAATCGTGAGTATGGGCCTGGCGCTGCCGCTGGCACATGCCGATCCCGCCGACCGCTTCTTGGCTGCAACGGCAAAGCTGCTGAAATTGACTTTGGTGACTGCCGACCAGAGGCTGCTGGGTCTTGGCGAAATTGCGAGTTTGGCAAACCGTTAGGGCAAGGCCCTATAGCCCAAGCGTAAACGAACGATCAGGTCCGAGCGTTGATATGATTTGATGGTTGCCTGAGCTCGCGGTCCCGCCGTGGTTTTCGTGAACACGGCTGATTCGACTAAAACCTAGTGCTGATTTTCCGCAAACCACTCGAAGGTATTGAACGCCCGCAGATGCCAGCCGACGTAGTCATCGTGGGAGGCGGCCCCGCAGGAATGGCCTGCGCACTTCGTCTTTCACAACTCATCGACGCGCACAACGCAAAAAATCCAGGTTCACAGCTGACTAAAGAAAATATCTACGTTCTAGAAAAAGCCCGCGAAATCGGCCAGCATTGTCTCTCCGGGGCCTTACTAGACCCCAGGTCCATGCGTGAACTCCTCCCTGGATTCGAAAAAGAAGCTCCACTCGACTCCGAAGTAAATAAAGAAGCGGTCTACTTCCTGACCCAGAATGGCAAACTAAAACTCCCCATTACTCCTCCTCCGCTGCGCGACCACGGCAACTATGTAATCTCGCTCAACCGCTTCGTGAAGTGGCTTGGAGGCAAAGTAGAAGAAACGGGTGTAACGGTTTTTACCGGCTTTGCCGGATCGCAGCTTCTAATCGAAAACGACCGCGTCACCGGAGTCCGTACCGACGACAAAGGCGTCGACAAGCAAGATCACCCTAAGTCGAACTACGAACCCGGCTATGACATCCAGGCCAAAGTAGTAATCCTTGCAGAAGGCACGCGCGGTTCTCTCACTAAAGAACTGATCGACAAGTTCGACCTCGCCAAGGATTGCAATCCCCAAACCTACGGCCAGGGAATCAAAGAACTCTGGGAAGTCCCACCAGGCCGCGTCGCCTCAGGAGAAGTCATCTACACCATGGGCTGGCCGCTGACCCCGAAAGAATATGGGGGCGCGTGGATCTACGGCAGCAAAGACAATGTAGTCTCGCTGGGCTTCGTCACCGCGCTCGACTATCCCGATCCGCGGACTGACCCGCAACGCGTCTTGCAGGAATTCAAAAAACACCCATTCATAGCCAAGCTTCTGGAAGGCGGCAAGATGGTGCGCTATGGAGCCAAGTCCATGCCCTATGGCGGCTGGTGGTCCATCCCACCGGTAGCCGGCAATGGCTGGATCATTGTAGGAGATTCCGCCGGATTCCTGAATTCAGCGCGGCTCAAAGGAATTCATCTGGCCATCAAAAGTGGAATGCTGGCCGCCGAGACAGCCTTCGAAGCATTACTGAAAGATGATTCTTCAGCAGCCACGCTGGGTGCATTTCAAAACAAAGTCGAATCCAGTTGGATCAAAGAAGAATTGTGGAAGGTCCGCAACTTCCATCAAGCCTTCGAGCGCGGCTTCTGGCGGGGCATGTTCCACGTGGGTCTCCAACAATTCACCGGCGGACGCGGCCTGTACAACCGCTATCCCTCGACGGCCGGCCATCATCACATGAAAAAGCTGGCCGACCTGCCTGCCGATGGCGGAGCAGAAGCGCATTTGCTGGGCCCAGTCAAAGGAGACGGCAAACTGACCTTTGACAAGTTGACCGATCTCTACCATTCCGGCACGAAACACGAAGAAGATCAGCCCGCGCATCTTGTCATTCACGACACCAACATCTGCAACACACGCTGCGTAAAAGAATTCGGCAGTCCGTGCCAGAATTTCTGTCCAGCGAATGTCTATGAAATGGTGGACGACGCGTCACAGCCCAACGGCAAACGTATTAGCCTGAATCCATCGAACTGTGTGCACTGCAAGACCTGCGACATCGCTGATCCGTACCAGATCATCACCTGGGTGCCGCCTGAGGGCGGCGGCGGACCCAACTATGATGGCATGTGAAAATCTTTTGGTCGCAGATTTTCGCGGACTAACGCGGACCAAGCGAAAGGAATTGTCATGCCCAGATCTTTCGGACTCAAACAGCCGGAGAGAACTCTACTTTGTGTTACGTCGCCCAATTCTGCACTTTCAGTCCTCGCACGCGCCGGAACTCTTTTTCATTATTCGTGACCAGAGTCAACTCGGATGCTAACGCGTGAGCGGCAATCCATAAATCATTGTTGCCAATCATCTCGCCTTTTGAGGCCAGTTCATGGCGTATCTTTCCATAAGCTTCTCCCGCGATTTCGGGCAAGGAAAGCGCGGGCAGCCATTGGACCAGCTCGTGTAACTTTGCAAGCGCCGCATCCGGTTGGGAACTCTTGGCCGCTCCGTATAGTAATTCCCCGTAGGTGATGACTGAGAGTGCAGCCTCGCCATGATGCAGCTTGCGAAAGTGGCGCAAAACTGCATCAGGTCTTTGCTGACGGATGTAGATGCAGATGTTTGTGTCCAGCAGATAGCGGGGCCCCACCTAAAGTCCCTTGCGGTCCTGTGGGTGGTCGGACGCTCTCTCCAGTTTCACGTCTGGCGGCAACCCGGCCAGAAGATCGAAAGCTCGAGTCATGTCCCCGTCCCTCTCCCGTAAAACAATCTCATTGCCCCGGCGGAAGATTTCGACGTCCTTGCTCTTGAGCCGGAACTGTTTGGGCAGCCGCACTGCCTGGCTGTTGCCGGAACGAAATACGCGGGCGGTGCTCATAGTATCCTCTCGAATAACGTATATACGTATAGTATATACATACTAGACTGGCCTTTCAACCCCGAAAATGGGGAAATGAGATATCCTGTCCGCCGAGGAAACCATGAATCTTACCTACTTGCGTTCTGTCACCTGTATCTTTGCCTTGCTTGTGGCAGTTCTTGCCCCCGCCCAGCAGCCTCCGGCCCCAGCTATCCCCTCCACCGGCCATCCCGGCCTCGACCAGTACCGCGCTTCGCGCATTGCCGTCTTTACCGACGACTATGGCCAGCTCCAGCGTTATCGCGGAGACAACGGTAGCCTGAAGGCCATGCCGGTAGAAAAAAAGCGCGTGGTTTTCTTCGGCGACTCCATCACCGACGGCTGGAAGCTGGAAAAATATTTCGGCGAGAAGCCCTACGTGAATCGCGGCATCGGCGGGCAGACTACGCCGCAGATGCTGGTGCGCTTCCGTCAGGACGTGATTGACCTGCATCCCCAAGTGGTGGTCATTCTCGCGGGGACCAACGATATCGCCGGCAACACCGGGCCCATGCTCAGCGAGGACATTGAAGCGAACTTCGCCTCCATGGAAGAACTGGCGCGCACGCACGGCATCCGCGTCGTGTTTTCGTCGATTCTTCCCGTGCACAACTACACGCCACGAGGAGAAGATTTCTCCTCCCAGCGCCCGCGCGAAAGAATTCTTGAGTTGAACACCTGGATCAAGGATTACTGCGCTAAGAATGGAGTCGTATATCTCGACTACTTCAGCGCCATGGTGGACGACAAGGGAATGCTGAGACGCGAACTGGCGGAGGATGGCCTGCATCCCAATGATGCCGGTTACAAAATCATGGTTCCGCTGGCAGAAGTGGCGATTGCGAAGGCAATGGCGGGCAAGCCATAAGATCGATGCGGTGATTCATATCTGGAAGAGGGCCGCTGCTCGTCCATCCCCAAGGGTTGACATCGTAGCATTTTGGCCGTGGATTTTTTCGGATTGAAGCGGACATGCGCCCACGCAGGTCAGGAAGTTCCCAACTACAGCCGGAAGCCCGAGGGACGGCGGGTAGTGGTGCAGTTTGAGAAACGGTTCGTATCAGGGCAGGCCCTTTAGCCGTGCCGCCTCCAGAGAGAAGAATTGAGTTCGCGCCGATATGGCGCAACCATCAAGAAAGCCAAGGGCTATTGGCAGTTGCGCCTCACCGGCGCGTTGGTCGAAACCGACCCGAAAACGGCAGGGGCTTAAAGCCACTGCCCTGATACGTAGCATTTCTCTCAAACTGCACCACTACCGGACGGCGCCAGCGGGTAACTCCCGGCCCCGGGCCTATATAATGAATTCAGTTTCCGACCACTACGGCCTTTGGGCATACCCGGCTGGAGTGGCGAGGGGCTGGCTTCTGCTCCGAGGGCGCGTAGGGCAACGTATGCGCCTCCCTTGTTTGGAAAGGAAACGCTCGCCGGGAAGTTTCTCGCCGTCGTTTTTCCTTTCCAAATTCAGCTCTTAGCCGTTGGCTCTCGGTTCTTAGCTTACCCCCGCTGCGCATAAGCTAATGGCTCAGAGCCAACCGCTAATGGCTGATCTTCACGACAAATTCGGTCGCCCCATCACGGACCTGCGGATCTCCATCACCGATCACTGTAACTACAAGTGTGTCTATTGCCGGACGGGGAATGAAGGCGCGCTCTATGCGGACCTTCCATTTGCAGACTATTTGCGCATGGCGCGCATTCTGGTTGGGCTGGGGATCAGGAAGGTCCGGCTCACCGGCGGCGAGCCCCTATTGCGCAAAGGAGTGGTTGAGTTCGTCCGCGATTTGGCCGGGCTGCAAACCACCGGCGTGGAGCCGCTCGATATCGCGCTCACCACCAATGGCCACTTACTGGCCGAGATGGCGCAACCGTTGAAAGACGCCGGCCTTACCCGCATCACCGTTTCCATGGATGCGGTCGAACCCGATCGGTTCGCCCGCATCACCCGGGTCCCCAACGGGTATGACCACGTGCTGGCCGGCATTCGCGCGGCCCGCCAGGCGGAACTGTCGCCGGTAAAGGTCAACTGTGTGCTGATGCGTGGTTTCAACGAAGATCAAATCATTCCCTTCGGCATGTTTGCGCGCGAAGAAGACGTGATCGTGCGCTTCATCGAATTCATGCCCCTTGAAGAAGACCGCCTCTGGTCCCCCAGTACCGTCGTTACGCTCGACGAAATTTTGCGGCGCATGGCCGAGTATCGTCCGCTCGTCGAAATTCCCCACGCGCGCAGCGAGACCGCCCGCCGCTACCGCTTCCATGACGGCGTGGGCGAAATCGGCATCATCGCTCCCGTCTCGCGTCCATTCTGCGGACACTGTAGCCGCATCCGCATCACCTCCGACGGCAAAGTCCGTACCTGTCTGTTCTCTGTGCGGGACCACGACCTCCACGGCCTGATGCGTGGCGGAGCTAGCGATGCAGGCTTGGCCGACTTCATTCGCGAAGTGGTGCAGAAGAAAGAAGAACGCCACCATATCGGCGAACCAGACTTCGTGCCCGCCTCGCGGACCATGGTGCATATCGGCGGTTAATCCCGTTCGGAAACTTTATAATCCCCAGATGGATGAAGCGCTCCACCAGCGGACGGGAAACCCCGCGGCCCTCGATGCCAAGGCCCTGTACCTGAGCCTCCACCACGTAACGATCTTCGTAAGCGACCTGGACAAAAGCCTGCGCTTCTACGTGGATCGGCTGGGCTTCAACCTGATCGTGGACGCCAAGTTTGAAGGCGGACGCTGGATCGCAGTAGGGCCGCCCGATGGCCCGACAAATCTGGGCTTGGTTTGTCCCGCCCCCGATATTCCGGCACACCAACTGATCGGACGAGGTACCAACGTAGTCTTCATTACGGAAGACGTTCGGGCAAAATACGAAGAATGGCGCGGACGAGGTGTCCATTTTCAACACCCGCCGCGGCAACCGGCCTGGGGAGGGATGTTCACCACCTTCGAGGATTTGGATGGAAACTCATTTGCCCTGGTGGGCCGCGATGAATTGACCCAGCAGATCGAACAGGAACGCCGGACCCGCGCCGAGAAACAAGAATCCGAACGCCGTGCCGCGCAGGAATTGACCATTGCCAAGCAAGTACAGGCCAGACTTTTCCCTCAAAACTTGCCACCGCTCAAGACCCTCGATTACGCCGGCATCTGCATTCAGGCCAGACAAGTGGGTGGAGACTACTACGACTTCCTTCACCTTGGCCGCGAGCGGTTGGGCCTGGTTATCGGCGACATCTCAGGCAAAGGAATTGCGGCCGCGCTCATGATGGTAAATTTGCAGGCCAATCTGCGCGGCCAGTCCGCGATGGCCATGGATGAACCGCAACGCCTGCTGCGCTCGGTCAATCAACTATTTTATGAAAACACCACCGATAGCGCCTACGCCAGCCTGTTTTTCGCCGACTACGACGACAAGGCCCGCCGTCTCCGCTATGCCAACTGCGGACATCTTTCCGCCTTGTTGTTCCGTGACGATGACACGCTGGAGCGCCTGGATTCCACCTGCACGGTCGTAGGCTTATTCAAAGACTGGGACTGCTATATGGGCGAGCGAAGGCTGTATCCTGGCGACACCTTCATACTCTACACGGACGGAGTCACAGAATCATTCAACGATGCGGGAGACGAGTTTGGCGAAGAGCGCTTGATTGACGCAATCGAACGTGCGCGCGGCCTGACCGCAAAGGAACTGGTGGCATCCATCGTGCAAGAGGTGCAGCAGCACAGTCCCAACGGTCAATACGACGACATCACCCTGATCGTGGCGAAGTGCCGTTAGGCGGCATCTGGAATGAGTTTTCTCCACTTGAATTCGCTCCCGGGTCCACTCGGTTTATGTGCCGAATGCACATTCATGCGGCCCGTGAAAAACGATCGAGGCTCCACATTCTATTTTTGCGAGCGTTCGAGCAGCGACCCAAAATTCCCCAAATACCCCCGCTTGCCGATGGTCCAATGCGCGGGCTTTGTCGCGCGCCAACTACCGCCGAAAGGTGTACCGCCGGATGCTCCATAACGTTTCCAAGTGGCAACTGGTCGTGGAGTTCGTACTGCTGTTCCTTCTTCTTCCGCTGGGGTTTCGTTTCAAGCCTTTCCCCTTCCCGTTGATTCCGGCGATGTGGTTGCTGACCGCATATTGCCTGATTTGCCTGCTGCGCGACCCATCCTTCGACCGCAAATTCTTGTGGGGCGCGGTGGCGCTGCGCAGGGATTGGCGGCAGATGGTCCCGCTGTTCGTCGCGCTGGCACTGCTGATTGCCGGTTCCATTTTCTCGGTTCGACCCGACTTGCTATTCCGCTTCGTCAGGCGCGACCCCCTGGCCTGGCTGCTGATCATGGTCTTGTATCCGGTCCTGTCGGTCTATCCTCAGGGAATCGTTTTTCGCTCATTCTTCTTCCATCGCTATCGCACGTTGTTTCCGCGGCCCTGGGCGATGATTGCGGCCAGTGCATTGGCGTTTTCTTTCGCCCACATTATTTTTCGTAATTTCATCGCCCTGGGTTTCACCTTGGTGGGAGGCGTGATCTTCGCCTGGCGCTACCGCCAAAGCCAATCCCTATTCGTGTCCGCCTTTGAGCATGCCCTATACGGTTGCTGGATGTTCACCGTAGGCCTGGGACATTTCTTCTATCGAGGCCTGCGCTAGGTCCTACTCGGCGACCTCTGCGGCCTTTCTCCGCGGCCTCGGCGGTTTAAGATTCTGTCTCAAAAGTCAAAAGCATGACCGCAGAGGGCGCTAAGAAAAGCGCGCCGAGGTCGCGGAGAAACCAACCGCCATCTATCTGTCGATCCTCCCTTGCTAATGCCCCACAAAAAGGGCAAAATAATAGTGGATGGCAGGCTAAGGGCAGGGTGAAAATTGGCACCTTTTGCCGGTCCGTAGCATCCAAACAGCGGTAAGAGCAAGAAGTGGCTTCAACATCCCCGCGGGTTGGGTTCGCGCAAGCGAATAGTGAATCCGCTGGAGCCGCTGAGAGGCTTTCAACATCCCCGTTCCAGAGCGTGTTTGATGCGGCAGGTAAGGATACCCGCCGCTACGTGAGCGTATTTGGAGCTGAAAGCAGGACAAACTATGGCTACGGCAGTAGAGCTGTGCAGTCTGGAAAATTATCTCGTCCTCCCCGATCACACCATGGACGAGCGCATCGCCGGCGCCCGCGAGGCCTTGGGCCGTGATTGCGTGAACTTAGGGCCCCCATACCCAAGCGGTAAAGTCATC
>CAZETZ010000033.1:0-21960 GCA_964514735.1 uncultured Acidobacteriaceae bacterium
GGGGGATAACCGGGGCCAGTCCTGGTTCCCCTGGTTTCTCTGCACCCGATCGCACTCCCCGACTTACAACTCCAAGGCCCGCTGGCGTAGCAAGCCCGGCAAGTTTACAGCTCAACTGTCGGTGCGGAGTTCATGCACATCGCGGATGGGGAACGCCGACGCTGGATCCAGGCGCGCATGGAAGGCCCGCAATCTGCAATTGATCAGGACCATGTTCTTGACCAACTCATGCGGGCGGATTTGTTTGAGCAGGTCATTCAGCAGCGCTATTTGGGCAATAAGCGGTTTTCCCTGGAAGGCGTCACCGCCCTCATTCCATTAGTGGACGAGATTATTGAAGCCGCCGGGGAATACGGGGCCATCGAGCTGGTCATGGGGATGAGCCACCGCGGGCGCCTGAACGTGATTGTCCACGTGGCGCAGCGGGCCCCGGAAGAAGTTTTTGCCGGGTTTGAAGACGTCGACCCGCGCAGCGTGCTGGGCAGCGGGGATGTGAAATATCACATGGGTGCAACTGGCGAATACGTCACCCGCGCCGGTCACAAAGTGCATATTCACCTGGTTTCGAATCCCAGCCACCTGGAGGCCGTTGACCCTGTGACCATTGGCCGCACGCGCGCGAAACAAGAACGCGCGGGCGCGGATGGCGCTAAGAAGTTTTTGCCGCTGTTAGTGCACGGCGACGCGGCGTTCGCGGGGCAAGGGATTGTCGCCGAGACCTTGAATTACGCGGACATCCCAGGTTACTCCGTGGGTGGGACCGTCCACGTCATCGTCAACAACCTGCTGGGCTTCACTACGCTTTATAAGGAAGAACATTCCGCGCGCTTCGCCGCGCAGATTGCCCGCCGGCAGGACATCCCAATTTTCCATGTGAACGCCGAAGATGTGGACGCAGTCATCCGCGTAGGGCGCCTGGCGCTCGATTATCGCTATGCCTTTGGCAGCGACGTGGTGATTGATCTGGTGGGCTACCGCCGCCACGGACATAGCGAAGTGGACGATCCCACCGTTACCCAGCCGTTGCTCTACAAGGTCGTCAAAGACCATCCTCCGCTTTGGGAAATCTATGCCGAGGACAGCGAGATCAAGGATGCCAAGGGGCGCGCGGATGCCGTGCGGGCCGAATTTGAAGCGGCGCAGGCAAAAGCCAAATCCATCCGCAAAAAGCCCTCGCTGCGCCAGCTTCCCTCGTATTGGGACACCTACAAAGGCGGGCGGTTCAAGCCTCAATATGAAGTCGAAACCGGGCTGGCGGGGGATGAATTGCGCGAGCTTTCTGTGCGCCTGTCGAGTGCGCCGGAAGGGTTCCATGTCCACCCCAAAGTAAAAAAACTGCTCGAGCAGCGGGCTGAGATGGGCGAGGGCAAGCGAGCCGTGGATTATGGAATGGCGGAAGCCTTGGCTTTCGCCAGTTTAGTCAAAGCCGGGGTCCCAATCCGCATGAGCGGACAGGACAGCCGCCGGGGCACTTTCAATCAGCGGCATTCTGTCCTGCTCGATGTCGAAAACGAGCAGGAGTACGTGCCCCTGCAACACGTGTCGGAAGGGCAAGCGCCATGCGAAATTTACAACTCCACCTTGTCTGAAGCTGGAGTGTTGGGATTTGAATACGGCTACAGTCGCGACTATCCCGAATCGCTGGTGCTTTGGGAAGCCCAGTTCGGGGATTTTGCCAACGTCGCGCAGGCGGTGATTGATCAATTTATCAGCGCGGGGGAGGACAAATGGGGGTTGCTGTCCGGTCTAGTCCTGCTTTTACCCCACGGATTCGAGGGCCAGGGGCCGGAGCATTCCAGCGCGCGCATAGAGCGGTTTTTGCAGTTGGCCGCCCGGGACAACTTTCAGATTTGCCAGCCGTCCAATGCGGCCCAGTATTTCCACCTGCTGCGCAGGCAGGCCCTGCGCCACTGGCGGAAGCCGCTGGTGGTGTTTACGCCCAAAAGCATGCTGCGGCATCCGGATGCGTCCTCACCGGTCGCGGATTTTACTCGCAAACAGTTTCTCAACGTTCTGCCGGACCATGAAGCGGCCGACGCCCGGCGAATTCTGCTTTGCACGGGGAAGATTGGCCACGAACTGCGGGCGGAGCGGAAAAAACGGGGCGATTGGTCGACTGCCGTGGTCTTCCTCGAGCAGCTTTATCCCTTTCCGGATGCGGAGCTCTCCGCGGAGTTTGAGCGCCATCCTCAGGCCAAGGACGTGGTCTGGGTGCAGGAAGAGCCGGCGAACATGGGCGCTCTTTTCTATGTGCAGCCCCGGCTCAAGAGAATTTCCGGAAAACGTCACATTTTGACCGTCAAACGTTCCGCCAGCGCCACCCCGGCCACGGGATCGGCCAAGGCGCATGAAGTGGAGCAGAAGACCCTGATCACGCTGGCCTTCACTTCAAAGGACTAGCTTCCTCCATGGGTTCGTCCGCGGCTCCATCGAAATTTTCGATGCGCACGAAAGTTTTTCGGAGTTCACGCCAAAGCAACTGGACTTCCGGTCCTTTAAGGGCCTTAGAACCCGCTATGGGCAAGGGTTTCAGCGCGCCTCTCCAGGACAAAAATATTTCCACACGCGAGGTCCATTACCTAAAGTAATCTTGCTCGCGCGCCGATTCGCCATAGCATGAAAAAATCTATGGCGCGGCGTTTCCTACCTAACTGCTCTCTGACTTGCGCTCCAGTCCTGGCCTGCTGTGTGGTGTGCGCAACCTTAACCTTTGCTCAGGGCAGCCTGGATGAAGTTCACATCGCTCCTCTGCCCAACCCCAAAGTTCAACCGGAGCAGGCCATGGCGTATACCGGGGACCCCCTGATCCGGAAAAAAGTTGACCTCGTTATGGTGCCGGTAACGGTTACTGACGAAAAGGACCGCATCATCACCGGCCTGGACCAGCGTAATTTCCAGTTGTTTGACGGTAAGCAGCCCCAGGCCATCAAGCATTTCTCCAGTGAGGATGCCCCTGTTTCTCTAGGGATCGTTCTCGACCTCAGCAGCAGCATGTCCAAAAAGATGGAGTGGGCCCGGGAGGCAGTCCTGGAATTTTGCAAGGCGGCGAACCCCCTGGACGAATTCTTTATGGTGACCTTTGCCGACCATCCGGAGTTGGCGCTCGACTTCACCAAGGAACCTGAGGCCATCCAAAGACGACTGGCCTTTGCCGATGCCAAGGGCCGCACCGCCCTGCTCGACGCGATCTACCTGTCCCTAAGCCAGATGCGCCATGCGCAGTATGAAAAGAGGGCGCTGCTGATCATTTCCGACGGCGGAGACAATCACAGCCGCTATACCGAGGCCGAAATCCGCTCCATGGTGAAGGAAGCCGACGTGGAGATTTATTCCATCGGCATCTTTGACCGGCAATCCCAGGCGCCGGAAGAAATCAGTGGACCCATCCTTCTGGAGGAGATTTCCGGGTTGACCGGGGGAAGGGCCTTTACCTTGGATAACCTCAACCTGTTGCCCCCGCTCGCCGCCAGAGTCGGGATCGAGTTGCGCAACCAGTATCTGCTCGCTTACAGCCCCGACGAAAGCATGCGTAACGGGAAATGGCACAAGATCAAAATCAAATTGAGCGTGCCCAAGTCCATTTGGCCGGTCTGGGTGCGCGCGAGACCCGGCTACTACGCGGCTGCTCCTTAGTCGCCACTCTGGTTCGAACTTTTCATCGTCCTTTAACATTTTGTGCCTCTGTTCGCTAGGTTGGGCGAGGCTTTGACCGCTACAATGTCCTCGTGAAACCAAACATTTACGTGGTCGAGGACGACCCAGACATTTCCCGCCTGGTGCGCCATCACCTCGAAGGTGCTGGCTTTGCCATCAGGCTTTTCCCCACCGGACACACCGTCATCCCGGAGTCCGAACGGATGCGGCCCGCGCTGTTTGTGCTCGATATTATGGTCCCGGGCAAGGACGGACTTGAGCTGTGCCGGCAGATACGGCAAACGCAATCCCTGGCCCCCATTCCGGTGATCTTTTTGACCGCCAAAAGTGGCGAAGCGGACCGCGTCCTGGGCCTGGAGCTGGGGGCAGATGACTATATCCCCAAGCCTTTTAGCCCGCGAGAGCTGGTGGCGCGAGTCAAAGCCGTATTGCGACGCTTTGAACGGCCACTCTCTCCCACTCCTTTACGGATCTGTGACATTGAGATTGACCCCGGGGCCATGACGCTTATGGTGAATGGCAAACCGGTCACCACCACAGCCACGGAATTCCGCCTGCTGGAGTACTTTGCCCGCCATCTGGGGAGGGTGTTCACCCGCGACCAACTGCTGGATTCGGTTTGGCGTGATACTGCTTATGTGACACCTAGGTCGGTCGATGTATATGTGCGCCGCATTCGGGAAAAAATCGAGCCGGACGCCGAGAATCCGCGTTACCTTAAGACGGTACGCGGAGCGGGGTACCGTTTCGAGGCTCCTAAGTGAGGACCCAGATCTTCTTCAAACTTTTGGCGGCGTTTGCTCTGGTCATTGCGGCGACACTGGCAGGAATTTTTTTTCCTTCTCGCGGCCTGTTTCTATTCCTACTTGCGCTGGTGATCGCGGTCATTCTCGCCGCCGTAATCTCTGCCGGCGTGACTCCCCGCCTGCGCAATATCGTGCAATTCGCCGAACGCATCGCCGCCGGCGACCTCAAGGCCCAAATTGCGGAGGACTCGGAGGATGAGATCGGCCAGGTGGCCGCTGCCCTGGACGCGGCCGCCCGCCGCCTGGAAGCAAGTTTCGCGGAGCTGAAAACCAGCAAGCACCATCTGGAAACACTGCTCAACAGCATGGAAGACGCCGTCATCGCAGTGGGCCCCGACGACCGTGTGCAATGGGTGAACCAGAGCATGGACCACCTGGTGCCGCAACGCGCCCGGCTCGAGGTCCCGCTGGAGGAAACCATTCGCGACCCGGATTTTCTGGAGGCCGTGCACAGCGCCAGCCAGGAAAGCAAAGCGTCCACCTCGCGCGCCAGTTCGATTCTTCCCGGGCGCATTTTTGATGTGACGGCCGCTCCCTTGCCCGGCGGCGGCGCCGTGGCGGTGCTGCGCGATTCGACGGAAACTGAACGCATGGAAAAAACGCGGCGGGACTTTATCGCCAACGTTTCCCACGAGCTACGCACCCCATTGACCTCCATCCAGGGTTACACCGAAACCTTGCTCGATGGCAGCGCGGACAACGGTCATACCCGCGAGTTCCTCGACATCATTCGCAAAAATGCTTCCCGCATGTCGCGGTTGACGGAGGACCTTCTTACCCTGGCGCGGGTGGAATCCGGAGAACACCGTTTTGATATACAACCCGTCGCCACCGGCGAATTGCTCCGTGAGGCCAGCCAGGGTTTTCGCGAAGATGCGCGCGCCCAGGGGATTGAGCTGAAGGTGGAAGACTCGGCCCAGGGGCTGGTCGACGCCGACCGCGAGGCCATTCACCAGGTCTTCTCCAACCTTGTGGACAACGCCCTGAAATACGGGGCCAGCGGCGGCAGAATCATTCTCGGGGCGCGGCCGCTCGGGGACCACGTCGAATTTTACGTGCAGGACTTCGGCCCCGGGATTTCCTCGGAACATATTCCCCGGCTGTTTGAGCGCTTTTATCGGGTGGACAAAGCCCGTTCCCGCGAATCTGGCGGGACGGGGCTGGGGCTGGCCATCGCCAAGCATATAATGTTCGCCCACAAAGGCACGATTCGGGCGGAGAGTGAACTGAATCGCGGATCGCAATTTGTTTTCACCCTGCGCGCTGTAAAACCATGAAGAGACACGGCTTTCGGAAAGTCTGTCCGTCTTTCGTAACATCCAGTAACCAGCTTGAAATTAACCAGCATTTAACCCAATGCTTGAAGGAATCACTCTATGCTTATAGCTTGAACTTTAGTTTCAAAAGACGGGCCAGAGGAGAGTCCAGCGTGCGGGTGAGAACAACCGGCACGCGGAGGGAAGTCCGCATGAGCACCGCGCCGATTGAGATTCCGCAGTCGCAACATTCGCGGCTGGTCAAATGCACCATTGAGGCCTGCGTGCTGGCCAAAGAAGCCGCGGGTGCGGCCGCGGAGGGCATTGCCACTGGGTCCGCACAACTTCTCAACAGTCTTCGCCAGCGGGAAAAAGACCTCGACAATTTAGACCGTGAGATTGACGCTGGCGTGACCGCCACTATTACCCAGGTCACCGAAACCGAGGCCCGCGAATTACTGGCTTGCATGAAATTCATGATTGGGTTGGAGCGCATCGGCGATCTTCTGCTCAGCTTTGCCGGCAGCGCTCAGGCGGCAAATTCCGGATTGGATCCGGAAGATACCCGGGACCTCACCCACATGGCCACCATTCTGGAAAAGATGCTGACCGATGTGGGCGACGCCTTTTCCACCCGCGACGTGAAAAAAGCGGTCAATGTTCTCCGTGCCGACGCGGAGATGGACCGCCTGCGCAATCTGATTTTCATGCGCCACATCGAGAACCCGGAAAACATGCACCGCCAGGCCAGCCTGCAAGTCATCTTCATGACACAGTCTTTGGAGCGCGCCGGAGACCACGCCAAGAACCTGGCCGAGGAAGTTTGCCACTTTGTAAGCGGCCACACTGTCCGCCACGTCATGATGACCTACGACAAGCCGATCGAGCAGTTATTTCTGGACTGGTTGCGGCAACGTGACCAACAGCACTAATTCCCACCTTACTGGATTTGCCCAACCCTTGGCTTTACAATAGGTTGACTGTTTTTTACAGAACTTTGCCGAAGTGTTCGTGGATGGAAACCCCTACCCGCATCTAAGTGGAAAAATCCACCTTTTACGAAGGAGACGCATGCTGAACAGGTTGACGGTCGGTTGCTTGGCGCTGTGCGGAATGTTGCTTTCACTGGGTTGTGGCGGCGGTGGAATTACCACCAAGGCGCATTTTCGCGCCATGAATGCGGTGCCGGACCAGTCCAGTATCTCCGTGTTGCTGGACGGCAGCAGCATCGCCAGCGCGATTGCTTATGGAGCGGCCAACGACTACGCGGAGACCAATTCAGGCTCCCGGCACCTGCAGGTGGAGCCGGCTTCCTCGACCACCGTATTCCTGGACCAGACCTTCAACCTCAGCCGGGCCACCAACAACACCCTGATCGTGGCCAATGTCTCTGCCCTGAGCAGCGGGGTCTTCCTGACGGACGACAATACCGCGCCCGCCACCGGCAATATCAAACTGCGTATCGTGAATGCGGCCCCTAACCTTGGGACGGTCGATGTCTATGTGGTCCCTCCGGGCACGGACATTAATACGACCACTCCCGCGATCGTGAGCCTGAGCTTTGAATCCGCATCCGCGTATTTGAACCTCGCGGCCGCGAGCTACGACCTTGTGTTTACCCCGCATGGTTCCACCTTCGCCTTCCTCGATACGGGGGCGGTCAGTTTCAATGCCGGTCAGAATCGGACCATCGTGGTGCTCAACAGCCTGTCGGGAGGGTTCTCGATCTCAACTCTTAAGGACTTAAACTAAGCCGTCGGGCTGCACTGCGATTTAGCTCTGTGGGGTCTGGCAAATGCCGCAAGTAACGACCGTGACCTTGGTCATAGTACCTTCGCAATGTGCCACTCCTTGACAGTGCATTTTAGGAGAGTAACACTCGTAGTAACTGCCTAATTGTGTGGGCGGGGGTCAGTCTGCTTGACGCATTTTGCAAAGCACTGGCAACGGGACACGTGTCAAAACCCGTGAACTGCTGGCAACCTGCACTGACCCTGAGGTTGCAAGCAGGGTAGAAACGTTTTACTGGGCCCATGGATCGCTACTCCATTGTCGATCAAGCTTCGCCGCTCATTCCCGCGCCGCCGGCGCCGCTCAAGCCCCAGGCTGCCTCGGCTCCCCATGGACAAGCCAGCGAGCCCGTGCGTTTCCCTGGGGAAGACGGCGGGAAGTCCTTGTCCGAGACCGCCCGCGAAGATCTGGACGCTGCCTTACAGCTTTTAGTCGAGCGCGCCAAATACATCACCGGCGCCCTGGCTGCCACCATTTCCTTGTATAAAGACGGGGAACTCGTCTGCCACGCCTGCACCGGTACTCCCAAGCAGAAAACCGGCGCCCGGCTCCAGGTGGAATCGGGTTTGGCGGCGGAAAGTGTAAGGACGCGCAGAATTCTGCGCTGCAATGACACCTCGGTGGATGTACGGACAAATTCGGAAGCTTGCCAGAAGTTCGGCATTTCCTCCGCCATGGTCATGCCGTTGGCACGCGGACCGGAGGTCATCGGCGTGTTTGAGCTGCTTTCCGGCACGACGCAGGCCTTCGAAGAAAGAGACCTGAGCGCCTTGGCACGGTTAGGCGAGATGGTGGAAACGGCCATGGAACACGCCGACGCCGCCAAGCAGACCCCACCCGATACTTTCTTTGAACAAGAGTTGCCGACTCCGGAAATCGGGGTTGTTCCCCTGAAACTCGATCCGTTGGCGATTGAAGATGGAGTAGGCGCTCCGGCTGCGCAACCGGCAAAGCCGGCCCAGCAGGGCGAGCCGGCATTACTCGAACGCGGGACCATCGGCAATTGCCAGGCCTGTGGCTTCCCCGTTTCCGGACACCGCAAGTTATGCGTCGAATGCGCGGCCGCCCAGCCTGAAGCAGCCGCGCAGTCCAATCAAGCCCCAGTGACCCCTTCGTTCCTCACCTCGATGGGACCAGGTCGCTCCGCAAAACGCGGCGGCAGTTCCCTCGGCTACACCATTGGGACGGTGCTGGTTCTTGCGGCGACTGCGGCGGTCGTGGTCTGGATGAAGTTTCCTCAAGTTCCCGCTTGGATTATGCAACACGCGCATCTACCGCACTAAGTACGCATTTCTTCCCGAAATCGCACCATTCCGCTATTGATAACTGAACCCGCTGCCAGGGCCCTTCTCGCCGATTGACCCGCTATGTTCCCTCCTGAGTTACCGATGTATGAGCTGCGGAGCTATGCATGAAAACTGCGCCAGGCGCGCCGGCCATCCCTGCCCGCATGAACGTATTGCTGGTGGGGAGCAGCGAGAAAAACTTCGAGCATTTGTACGATGTGATGGTCCGGCCCATCAACGGTCAGTTCCGGCTGGACCATGCGCGCAATCTTGAAGAAGCTCTACCCATGTTGAAGCGCTCCCCTTACCACCTTCTCCTCTGTGACTACGCGCCGGGTGACTATACGGCCCTGCACGCGGTCCACGAATTGCGCAAGGCCGAGGCGCAGTTGCCGGTAATTTTCCTGAGCGACCATGTCAACCGCGCAACTGTGGAAGCCATCATCGAGGAGCGGACCGGGGAGGACGACCGGCAAGGGCCTCTCCCGCCGCACAAGATCGGCGAAGCACTCGATGTTTATTGCAGTGAACGCCAGTTGCAAAGGGCCGAGGACATGCTGCGCAAGCTGGGACGCGCGGTGGAGCAGTCCGCTGACATGGTGGTCATCACCGACAGCAGCGGAAATATTGAATACGTCAACCCCGCCTTTGAGGCGATCACCGGTTTCTCCCGCAGTGATGTGCTGGGGTTGACGCCGCGTGTTCTGAAGTCCGGGCAACACCCTCCCGATTTCTACCGGGAGATGTGGGACACCGTTCTTGCAGGGCAGGTCTTCCGCGGCGTGATGATCAATCACAAAAAGAATGGCGAAACTTTTGTCGTGGAAAAAACCATTACTCCCCTCCGCGATAGTGAAGGGCGCATCAGTCACTTCATTTCCAATGATCGCGACATCAGTGAACGGCGGCGGCTGGAATCGCAACTGCAAATGGCGCACAAAATGGATGCCATCGGGCGGTTGGCCGGCGGCGTGGCCCACGACTTCAACAATCTGCTGATGGTGATCAGCGCCTACGCGGAGCTGATGCAGGACTCTTTGTCCTCCGGCCACCCCTTGCTGCGCAATGTGCAGGAGATCATGAAAGCCTCCCGGCGGGCCGCGGACCTGACGCGGCAGTTGCTGGCCTTTGGGCGAAAACAGATGCAGGCGCTGCAACTTCTCGACCTGAACCAGGTGCTCAAGGAAATCAGCAAGATGCTGCCCCGGCTGATCGGAGAAGACATTCAACTAACCATTGTGCCGGGGCGGAACCTTGGTTGCGTACGCGCCGACCCAATGCAGATCGAGCAGATCGTGATGAACCTGGCCGCCAACGGGCGGGACGCCATGCCCGATGGCGGCAAGCTGACCATCGAAACCGCGGCCGTAGGTCTGGACGAAAGCTATGTGGAAAAGCATTCGATCGTTCCCATCGGCGACTACGTCATGCTCGCCGTCACCGACACCGGCCAGGGAATTGCCCCTGAACATCTCTCTCATATCTTTGAACCCTTCTATACGACCAAAGCGGAGGGCAAAGGCACCGGCTTGGGATTGGCAACGGTGTATGGAATCGTGAAGCAGAATGGCGGTTTCATTTGGGTCTATAGCGAGCCTGGACTGGGGACGACATTCAAGATCTATTTGCCGCGGGTGAAAAAAGAAGCCGGCGTGGCGAAACCTGCGCCCCGGCCGGAACAGGAGACTCCCAGAGGGATTGAAACCGTCCTGCTGGTGGAAGACGAAACTGCCGTGCGCCAGTCGACCGGGCAGTTTCTCCGCCTGAACGGTTATACGGTGCTCGAAGCGAAAGACGGAGAAGACGCCCTGCGGGTCGCCAAACATCACACCGGGACAATCGAACTCATGGTGACCGATGTGGTCATGCCGCATTTGGGGGGCGCAAAGCTGGCCGCCCAATTGACTTCCATCCGCCCTAATCTGAAGGTCCTTTTCGTCTCCGGATACGCGGAAAGCACCGTGCTGCGCCATGGCGCGATCGATGTCACCAACAGTTTCCTGCAAAAGCCGTTTGGACTGAAATCGCTGGCCGCTAAAATACGCCAGGTCCTCGATGCGAATGTCGCTTCTCAGGCCGTGCCGACCCTCGCCCATTGACGTTCGCGCTTCAACTTCCGCCTTCCGCAAGCTGATAAACTCGATGGGTTCATGAAATCGATCCATGAGGCCCGTCACGATTGACCATCCCTGTCGCTGAAATGGCCCAGATCGACCCGACCCAACCGGCGCCCCGTTACGCTTGGGCTTGGATCGCGTTATTCCTTATATTTGGCGTTGTCTATCTTGGGTCTCTCGCCACTCCCGCGCTCCTCGACGACGCTGACGCCAATCATTCTGAGGCTGCGCGGGAAATGTACGTCACCGGCGATTACGTCACCTTGCACATCAATGGCGTTCGCTATCTGGAAAAACCTCCCCTTCCCTACTGGCTGGTAGCGGGCGGGTTCCATATTTTCGGAGTGCGCGAGTTGGCGGTGCGATTGCCCTCGGCCCTCGCAATATTTCTAATGATGGTGCTGGCGTATTACTGGGGCCGCCGGGCATTCGATCCGCGGGTAGGAATTTACGCCGCTCTGTTTGTTACGACCGCGATCGGGTTTTACCTGTTTTCCAGAATTCTGATTCCCGAAGCCTTGCTCAGTCTCCTGATCGCCGCCGCGCTTTGGTTTTTCCTCACCGCATTGGAGCCTGAGGCCAAAGCCTGGCGATGGTATGCCGGATACGCTTGCGCCGCCCTGGCCGTCCTGGCCAAGGGACTGATTGGGGTGGTTTTCATCGGCGCCATCCTGTTGGTGTTCGTGGTCCTCACCGGAGATTGGCGGCGTTGGCGCCAATTTCGCTTGCTCTCCGGCACCCTGCTGTTCCTGGCGATTGCCGCGCCCTGGCATTTGCTGGCCGGATTTCGCAATCATGGGTTTTTCTGGTTTTATTTTGTCAACGAACACTTCCTGCGTTTCTTGGGCAAGCGCTACCCCAGGGATTACAACAAATTACCGGCATATCTGTACTGGTCGCTCCACCTGGCTTGGTTGTTTCCCTGGAGCTTGTATTTCCCGCTGGTCCTTAAAGATAGTTGGCAGACGCTCAAGAGCAAGGTTGCCATCCCGCGTTTTGCAGCCCGCACCCGTCTGCTGTGCTGGATTTGGTCTGGAATCATTCTCGTGTTTTTCGCTTTGTCTACCAACCAGGAGTACTACACCTACCCAGTTTATTTTCCTCTGGTTCTCCTGCTGGCTGTCGCCGTCTCGTCTTCCGAAGCCAAGGAAGCGTCTGGCAAACGGTCCTACGGGTTGATCGGAGCAACCGCCGTGGTCGCGATTGCCTCGGTGGCTTCGGGCTGCGCCCTGGTGGCTGGTTTGTGGGTCTCGCGCCACACGCCTTTTGTGCCGGACATCGGCACCGTGCTGGCGAAACACGATTTGGCCAATGACACGCTCTCCCTGTCGCACATGCTGGACCTGAGTGGAGAATCTTTCGCCGCGCTCCGCCTCCCAGCCATCCTGGCGGCCATTGCATTTCTGGTGGGGCCGATTACCTCGCTGCTGCTTCGCTGGAAGCGTAGAAACTGGGCCGCCACGTGGACGATGGCGGCGACCATGGCGCTGTTCCTGTTTGCCGCGCACATCGCCTTGCTGCGTTTCGAGCCGTACCTGTCGTCCAAACCATTGGCGGAGAAAATCGCGCGGCAAATCCAGCCCGACGATCGGGTCATGATTTACGGCGACCAATCGTTCGGGTCGTCGTTGCTGTTTTACTTGCAGCGCCCAATCACGCTCGTAAACGGGAAAAGTTCTTCCATGTGGTTTGGTTCCACCTTTCCCGATGCCCCGAAAATATGGGTCAACGATGACGACCTGCTGCGGACATGGAATTCGTCAACTCGCGTTTTTTTATTTGTCACTACGTATCAAAAAACGCAGGTAGATTCTTTCCTTCCGTCGCCGAAATACGTGATTGCGGAAAGTTCGGGCAAGACCATCTACAGCAACCGGCCATGAGGGACTGTGACGCCGCTGCTCGACCCATGCCGTCCCCATCAATTATCATCGGCTCAACCATGCAAAATTGCTCGCGCCCGGTGGAGATCCTGTGATCATCACTCGAAGCCCCTTACGGATTTCCCTGGGTGGCGGTGGCACCGATCTCCCGTCTTATTACCGGGAGCACGGCGGATTCTTGATCGCGGGCGCCATCAACCGCTACGTGTACATCACGGTCACCGAGGCTTTTCGCCCTAAAATTATCCTCAAGTATTCCAAGCTGGAGGATGTGGACCGCGTCGATGAAATCCAGCACCCCATCATTCGCGAAGCTCTAAAAATCACCGGAGTAACAGGGCCGTATCTGGAGATCGTGAGCCTCTCCGATATTCCCGCCGGGACCGGCCTGGGTTCGTCTGGGAGTTTCACCACGGCATTATTGTGCGCGCTGCACACGCTGAAACGCGATTTCATGCCGCCCCAGGCGTTGGCGGAAGAGGCGTGCCGTATCGAGTTGGACCTTCTTAAAGAGCCGATCGGCAAACAGGACCAGTACATCGCGGCTTTTGGCGGCATCACCTGCTTTGAGTTTCAACCAAATGGAAACGTGATCGCAGAACCGCTGAAAATGCCCGCCGAAGCGCAGGCAAATCTGGAAGACAATCTTCTGCTCTTTTTTACCGGGAGCTCGCGCGCGGCGTCGGACATCCTGCGCGACCAGGACACGCGCACCAAAGAAAACAGCCCAGAGATGATCGACAACCTGCATTTCACCAAACAACTGGGCCTGCAAAGCCGCGATGCCCTGCTGGCGGGAGACCTGCGCAAATTTGCCGATTTGATGCACGTTCATTGGGAGCACAAAAAGAAACGCTCGGCCAACATCAGCAGCGGCCAAATCAACGATTTATACGAACTGGCGCGCGCCAACGGCGCTCTGGGAGGAAAACTCATCGGCGCGGGTGGCGGCGGTTTTTTGATGTTCTACACGGAAGAAAAGACCCGCTTGCGCCATGCCATGAGAAATGCCGGCCTGCGCGAAGTGCGCACCCAATTTGACTTTGCCGGAACGACGGTCGTGGCGCACTCGTAGCGGCGGCGGATGATTTTGGATGAGCGGGCCTACGGTACCAATGTCCCAGAGAAAAACACACAGTGGCTTTTCCTCTGTGGAACTCTGTGCCCCTGTGGTTAAAGATTTTGACTTTCTTTCCGAAAAATGCGCAAAGCGGGAAAAGGGCGTTTTCCCACTCAGACTCTCGGTTTTTCTCGAACTCTTAGGAGACCCTTGTTACCCATCGCCATCCTAGCCGGCGGACTCGCGACACGCCTTCGGCCCGTCACCGAGAAAATACCGAAGTCGCTGCTCGAACTCCAGGGCGAACCATTCATCGTGCATCAGCTGCGGCTGCTGCGGGCGAATGGAATTCGGCGCTCCGTACTGTGCGTCGGGCATCTTGGCCAGATGATTCAAGCGGCAGTCGGGGATGGCTCGGCGTTGGGTATAGAGATAGAGTACTCATTCGACGGCCCTGCCTTACTAGGTACTGCCGGGGCCATACGGAATGCCTTACCCAAGTTGGGACCGGAGTTTTTTGTTATATATGGAGATTCGTATCTGCCGTGCGACTATGCCGCCGCCGGAAGCGCGTTCGAGTCTTCCGGCGCGCAGGGCTTGATGACCGTGTTTCGCAACCAAGGCAAGTGGGACACCAGCAATGTTGAATTCGAGAACGGAAAGATTCTGGCATACAGCAAGCGGGACCGGACTTCGCGCATGAACTACATAGACTACGGACTCGGAGTGTTTCGGGCCGAAGCTTTCGCCGGAATCCCCGCAGGAGCGGCGTTCGACCTGGCCGGACTGTACGGAGACTTGTTGCAGCGCGGCCAACTCGCGGGATTTGAAGTCCATGAGCGGTTTTATGAAATCGGATCGGCAGCGGGTCTGAAAGAGACTGCCGCATTTCTGGCGGCCCAGAAAGCCACTCATTCATGACTACATTTGCGCGGCAGTTTCTAGCGGAAGCTGCGGAAGTAATTTCCCGGCTGGATACCGCTCAAATCGAACACGCCGCAAAACTGCTGGCCGAGACCCGCAATGCGGGAGGACGCCTGTTCATTCTGGGGGTTGGAGGCAGCGCGGCCAATGCATCTCATGCGGTAAATGATTTCCGCAAAATCGCGGGCATGGAGGCCTACGCGCCTACCGACAACGTCTCCGAACTTACGGCGCGAGTCAACGATGAAGGCTGGAGCACCGTGTTTGAAGCCTGGTTAAAAACCAGCCGCTTGCAGGCAAAAGATCTGGTGCTGGTATTTTCCGTCGGCGGCGGCGACTTGAGTAAAAACATCAGCCCGAATTTGGTGGCTGCTCTTCAATACGCGAAATCTGTGCATGCGAAAATCGTCGGAGTCGTCGGCAGAGACGGCGGGTTCACCGCCAAATCCGCCGATGCTTGTGTCATAGTTCCGACCGTCAACCCAGCCCATATCACGCCGCACACGGAAGCGTTTCAGGCGGTGGTCTGGCATTTGCTGGTCTCTCATCCTGCGGTGCGGCAACAGCAAACTAAGTGGGAGTCCGCGGTTTGAACGCTGCGCAAAAATCCCGGGCGGTTTTCCTTGACCGCGACGGCGTAATCAATGAAGCCGTGGTCCGCGATGGCAAGCCTTATCCACCATCAAACCTTGCCGAGCTTGAAATCACTCCCGGCGCCGAATCAGCCCTCAAAGAACTGAAAGCCCATGGCTTTAAGCTGATCGTCGTCACCAATCAGCCGGACGTCGCTCGTGGCCTTCAGACAAAAGCAGCCGTGGAAACCATAAACCGGGCGTTGTCCTCTTCCCTGCCTCTGGATGATATTTTTGTCTGTTATCACAGCGACGAAAACTACTGCGATTGCCGCAAACCCCTGCCCGGGATGTTGCTGGATGCCGCCAGGAAGCACAATATTGACCTTGTCCGCAGTTATCTAGTTGGTGACCGCTGGCGTGATATTGACGCCGGTTACAACGCCGGATGCAAGACCATTCTGGTGGATTCCGGCTACAATGAAAGAGCGCCTGCGCGTCCGCCGGATGCGCAGGTGGCGTCGTTGCGGGAAGCAGCGGATTGGATCCTGCAATCCAGTCTCAAGGAGCCTGTGGATGAAGTCCGTGTCTGACTTGAAAGTCAAAATATTCGGCGATGGCGCGGACAAGGCCAGTATTCTGGAGCTGTATCGCCGACCTTACATCAAAGGGTTTACCACCAACCCGACCCTCATGCGCAAGGCCGGGGTTACGGACTATGAGGCCTTCGCCACCGAGATCCTGCAACACATCGCCGACCGCCCCGTCTCGTTTGAAGTTCTTGCCGACGATGCATCGGAAATGGAACGGCAGGCGCGCCAGATCGCCAGTTGGGCGGACAATGTTTACGTTAAGATCCCGGTCACCAATACCCGTAGAGAACCGATGTACGACGTGGTGCAACGGCTGAGCGCGGATGGAATTCGCGTCAACATCACAGCGCTGTGTACCCTCGACCAGGTACGTCACGCTTGCGCTGCCCTGCGCGGAGGAGCTCCGTCCTACATTTCTGTTTTTGCCGGACGAGTTGCGGACACCGGGCGCGATCCGTTGCCCATTATGCGCTCCGCTTTGCAGCTCATGAGTTCGCAGCCGCAGATTGAGCTGGTATGGGCCAGCCCGCGCGAGTTGCTCAACATTTTCCAGGCGGATGAAATCGGCTGTCACATCATTACCGTCACTACCGACATCCTCAAAAAACTCCCGCTGATCGGAAAAGATCTGGACGAATATTCGCTCGAGACCGTACTCATGTTCTACAACGACGCCTTAAAATCCGGATACACTTTGGAGCGTCCGGTCGGGGTCGCCCAGTCTGCCGGCGGCCTGCGAAATTCCCGCTCCCGGTGATCCACCTTGGTGATCGCATACATCCTGTTGGGAGTGGCCCTCATGGGCATGGCTTCCTCCACGGTCTTTCTTTTTCTTACGCTTTTCGGCGCCGCGCGTTTTCACGCGGATGCGCGTAAAGCCCGCGCGAACACTCCGCCCCGCTCAGGGTTTCCACCGGTTTCCGTGCTCAAACCCGTCCACGGGCTGGATGCGCAACTCGAAAGGAACATCGAGAGTTTTTTCCGTCAGGATTATCCCAGCTACGAAATCCTCTTCGCCGCGGACGAAGCCGACGATCCCGCATTGCGGGTGGTCCGCGAAGTTGCTGCTCGTTATCCGCATGTTCCCAGCCAGATGATTGTGAACGGACGCCCAACGTGGCCCAATCCTCCGGCCTGGTCGTTTCACTGCATGACCGAGGTTGCGTCATACCAAATTCTTGTCACCAGCGACAGCGATGTTGAAGTGCAGCCTGAATATCTGAGCCAGGTGGTCGCGCCCTTGCTTGATCCAAAGACTGGCATGGTCACCTGCGTTTATCGCGGGAAGAATGCCGGCGGATTCTGGTCCGGGATGGACGCCATCGGCATGTCGGTGGAGATGACCGCCGGGGTCCTGGTCGCCAATCTGCTCGAAGGCATGAAGTTCGGACTAGGCCCCACCATCGCAGTCCGCAAGGATTCGCTGGCGAAGATCGGCGGCTATCAAGTTTTAGGCGAGTATTTTGCCAACGACTTCGTCATTGGGAATTTGATCGACAAGGCGGGCTATAAGGTCGTATTGTCCGATCACGTAATCGACCACGTGGTGCCGCCCATGACTTTCAAGCGGATGTGGGAACGCCAGGTCCGCTGGGCGAAAAGTACCCGCTACTCCAGGCCGAAAGGGCATTTTGGGACGGGCCTGATTTTCGCCGTGCCCTATGGGATTCTTGGATTTTTGGGGGCTTCGTCGCTGGGGCACCCAGTAATTGGCGCAAGCCTGTTTGCAGCGGCAATTCTGAACCGCATCATCGAGTGTCTGGTCATCGGCTGGGGCGTGGTCCGCGATCCACGCGCGCTACGTTCGCCGTGGCTTTATCCTGTGCGTGACTTGCTGGGATTTATTGTCTGGTGCGCCAGCTATCTGAGCAAAGGCTCGGTGTGGCGGGACAGCAAGTACAAATTGCTCGACGGCGGCAGGATCGTCCGCCAGACACCGGGCGGTGGGGAGCAACTGAGCTAACGGCCCGTGGTGAAAATAGGATTCGTATCAGGGCACGCATTCATGCGTGCCGTAAGTGTCGTAACTCAACCCGCCTTTAGGCGCTGGGGTAGATTCAGGCTCCCACCACAGACTGCTAACCGTACGGATATTCCCCCGCAACTTTGGCCAGCTTGCCGTCCTTCAATGTGAACGCAGTTCCACGCCACTTCACCGTATGTCCTGCGAAGCTCGCAATCCAAACAGCCAAAGCCACCAAGTCCCGGACCGGGACCAGAGCCAGCAGCGGCAACACGTAGCGGTCTTTCAATACCGCGCGTCCGACCACCAGAGCCACCGTCAGCCGCAGGACCATCGCCAGGCCGGCAAGTCCCCAAGCCCAGGGAGTCCCGCGAATCGAAGCCAGCAACAACAACGCCCACGGGACGCCAAAAGTGAGCAGGACCCCCAAATATCCCCAGCGGCGGGAGTCGCGCACGCTCCGCGCCCAGCGCAGTTGATGATCGAGATACTGGCGGAATTTGTACGGCGGCAAAAAGGTCTCAACCACCACTTCGCAGAGCTCGACGCGCAATCCATGCGCCGACATTCGCCGGCCCAGCTCGTAGTCGTCGGCGAGATAGTCCACCACAGCTTCAAACCCGCCAACCGCCTGAAGGTCTTTGCGCCGGAAAGCCAGGGTGGAACCGAGCGCAAAATGAATTCCGTTTTCTACTTCGCGCGCGGAAAGCACCCCTCCGCTGAAATCCGTGCTGACGCCCAGGGACTCCAGTCGTGATCCCAAAGTCTTGCTAGGGACCCCGCGATATAAGCATGTGACCATGCCTGCCTTAGGATCGGAAAGCGGGGCCATCACGCGCTGGAGATAGTCTGGCTCGACCCGTATATCGCTGTCATTGACGATCAGGTAGTCATATCGCGCCGCCGTCAACATCTGCGCCAGGTTGCTGACTTTCCGGTTCGTGCCCAGATTCGCGCTGCACACAAGCAGATGGATTGCCCGCTGCGGAAATTCCGCTTGCAGTTTGTGAACGAGCTCGACCGCAGGATCATCGGCCTCGCTGACCCCGAAAATAATTTCGTATTCGGGATAATCGAGCCAGCAGTGGCTGCGGAAGCTCTCATACATCTCAGGGTCGGTGCCCTTGAGCGGTTTGAGAATAGAAACCGGAGGCAGACCTCTTGTAGAGCGGACACTCCTGTCCGCTCTCTTTCCATCTCTCATAAACCTCGCGGCGCCGGCGAGGCAGATAGCGTAATATCCAACGCTGGAAAGCGTACCTAGGACTGCAAACAACTCGATCAGTTGAATACTGTGACGAATCATTCGTAACGCAGCGCTTCAATCGGGTCCAGGTTCGCGGCCTTCCATGCCGGATAAATTCCAAACACCAACCCTACACTGGCCGACGCGCAGAAGGCCAAAACGATCCAGAAGGTGGACAACCGGGCCGGCAGAGAAGACCAGATCGTCGGCAGCAGCCAGACAATAAAAGACCCTGACAATATGCCGATCACCCCGCCAATCGCGGTCAGGATCATGGCTTCAATGGTGAATTGCAGCAGCACATCACCCTTGCGCGCACCAATCGCTTTACGCACTCCGATCTCGCGCGTGCGCTCGGTGACCGACACCAGCATGATGTTCATCACGCCCACGCCGCCAACCATCAAAGCCACGCTCGAAACCGCGAACATGAAGACAAACAGCATGCCGGTCAGTTGGTTCCAGAGGTCGGACATCGCGTCCTGAGTGAAGATGGCAAAGTTGTCCTGGTCCTGCGGCGCCACTTTGCGGCGGCGGCGCATGACCTCGCGGATTTCATCTTCCGCCTTGGCCATATCTTCGTGGGAAGTGGCTTTCAGGCTGATCCAATAGCCGGTCCGTTCCAGCTCCGGGTGCAGCTTCTTGAACGTGCTCAAGGGGAAAAAGACCAGGTTGTCTTCCGGATTTTTGCCACCCCCAAACGCGCTTTTGCGTTTCTCCGCCACGCCGATCACGCTGAACAGTTGGCCGTCAATATTGATTTCCTTGCCCAGTTCGCTTCCATTGGGAAACAGTTCCTCGGCCACGTCAGAGCCTAGAACGATCACGGGCGCGCGGTGTTCCTCGTCGATCTGGCTGAACCATCTTCCCTTGGTCGGTTGCAGATCAAAAACGTCCTTCCAGGTATAAACGTCACCTTCCAGGATCGTGTTCTTGGTTTTGCGCCCTTCATATTTCACCGTATAGGTGCCAGTGCCAAACTCCGGCCGCTGATAGCGCAAGCCGCAGGTCGCCGCTTTCACGTGCGGCAGATGGGCAATCGCTTCGTAGTCCTCGAAACTCAGCACCTTGCGTGTACGCATTTCTTCCGTGGGGCGGCCGAAGCTGAAGGGTTGGATGTGGAACACGAAGATCAGGTCCGAGCCCAGACTTCCAATGGACTCCATCACGCTTGTATTCAGGCCGCTGACAAACGACGAAATCCCTATGACCACCACTACCCCAATGACGATCCCCAGGATCGTCAGCCCCGAACGCAGCTTGTTGCTGCGAATGGTGGCAATGGCCATGTGCATGATCTCGCCGTAGTCGCGCCTTTTCATAATTCAAACCTCAGGGCCACGATAGGATCGAGCCGGGCCGCGCGTTTCGCGGGGTACACCCCAAAGAACAACCCCACGCTGGTGGCCACGATGAGAGCGGCCATAACCGCCCATAGCGGGACCGATGAGGGCATGCCAATGAGCAGGGTAACGCTCTTGGCCACGAAAATTCCACCCAGCACGCCTAAAAATCCGCCGACCAGCGCGACCGTGCTGGACTCAATCAGAAATTGCAGCAAAACATCCTGTCCCCGCGCCCCCATCGCCTTGCGGATGCCGATTTCGCGCGTCCGCTCGGTCACCGCAACCAGCATGATGTTCATGATGACAATGCCGCCAACCACCAGGGCGGTCGCGGCAATGGCGATCATGGCGATGAAGAACGTCTGCGTCAGGTTCTGCCAGAGGGCCAGAAAATTCTCGTTGGTCTCGATGGCGAAGCTGTCCGCCGCGCCGGGTGCGTCATGGCGGCGGGCGCGCAGGATTACCCGGGCCTCATCCATGGCCGCATCCAGTTGGCTCCCGACTCCATCCGCCTTTCCGCAAATGATGATGCTGTTGTGCCGGCCGTACTGTTTGAGATAGGCCGTGATGGGGACCATCACATAGTTATCGCGGCTCTGTCCCAGGGTCGTCCCTTGTTTTTTCCCTACGCCCACCACCCGGTACTGCTGGCCACCGACCCGAATCTCCTTGTCCAGCGGGTCTTCGCCGGGAAAAAGGTTGTCCACCAAATCGGTGCCAATCACCGCCACCTGAGCATGGTTGTTTACGTCCGCGTCATTGATGGGGCGGCCCGCGCCTAGGTCAATGTTAAGAATGGCCGGCATCGAAGGAGTCAGCCCGCGAACGAAGGTGTTGGTAATGGACTGTTGGCCATACTTCACCTCTCCGGCGAGATTGGTAATCATGGCCCCCAGGTCCGCGCAGCGGTTGCAGCCTTCGTTGACCGCGTAATAATCCTCGAGCATGAGGTCTTTGCGCTTCTCGCCTTCGATCAATTGGTCAATATTGGTAATCACCGAAGAGTGCTTGTTGATGATGAAGACGTCGGCGCCCAGATTGAAGACCTTTTCCGCGATATAGCGGTTGATTCCGCTGACGAAGGTCAGTACGGCGATGACCGCGCCCACGCCAATGACAACCCCCAGCAGCGTCAGGATCGAGCGCAGCTTGTTGGCCCAAAGGGACTGCAAGGCTACGCGGATGGCTTCGTTAAGGTTCATGAAATCCGTCGTGGGTCGGGGGCCGTTGGCTCGCTGGCCCCCCCAAGTCTAACAAAGCTAAGCATAAACATCGTATCTATATACGCAACGAGCCGGGCCGAAGTTCTGCCCATGACCGCGAAAGACCAATCCCGTTGGGAAACGCTTTGGTTCCACTATAATGAATCAGTTGGCAGCTGGACCGGACGGTCGCCCGCCGCGAGGTGGGAGGAAAGTCCGAACTCCGCAGAGCAGTGTGCCGGATAAAGTACGGGAGGGTGG
>CAZETZ010000033.1:21970-26230 GCA_964514735.1 uncultured Acidobacteriaceae bacterium
TAAGGGTGAAAAGGTGCGGTAAGAGCGCACCGCCGCGGCAGCGATGGCGCGGGCAGGGCAAACCCCACACGGAGCAAGACCAAATAGGGAGGGAAACGCGGCTTCGGCCGCGGCACGTGCCGGCTCGGCGCGTCCAACCTCCGGGTAGGTCGCTAGAGGCGCGCAGCAATGCGCGTCCCAGAGGAATGATCGTCCCGCGGCATTCGTGTTGCGGACAGAACTCGGCTTACAGGTCCGGCTGCCACTATGAATTCGCCAATGGCTCTTTCCTAACTTCCCACAATCCCTCTGGACATTCGGGCCTGCGGTAGTACTATGTTGCCGTCTTATCCGGTCTCATCCTGGTCTCATCGGCCTGCCAGAAGCTGATTTTTTTTTCCACCTCATGCCACCGGCTCCTGGCGAGTTTCGAAGGAGGAGCCCCTTTGTCACATACGAAACAACTCCATCGTCCGGGCTGCTGGCGGGCTTTTTTGCTCACTGCTGTTTGCCTCCAACTCCCCCTCGCATCTCTGCACGCGCAGAAAGCTGCGCCAAAACCCGAGCCCAAATACGATCTTCAGACCGAGACCCAGATCAAAGGAACGGTCGAAGAGCTAAAAGTCCCCGACAAAGCAAAGGAAAATATGCACGTGATCCTAAAAAGCACAGACGCCAGCATTGACATCACGCTTTGTCCCAAGTCTTATTTGGACGATATGGGAATAAGCCTGGCTAAGGGCGATGAGATCGCGCTGCTCGCTTCCAAAATCAAAGATGATGCGGGCGAGGTTGTGCTCGCGCGCGAACTCAAAAAGGGAAACGACACGTTGATACTGCGCGATGCGAAGGGCAATCCGGTTTGGAACTGGCGGCGTTAAGTGAACGGGTCCAAACCGGCGGGCCTCACATCCCCGGGAACCGCGTTGACACAAACCCCGCCGAAAAGGCCTCTTGCCAATTGAGTTGGACTGACGGGGGCGGAGATCCCTGCGGAGGCACTACAACCGGCAGGGCGAGCGCGCCCGACTCCGCCGGCGGCCCTGCTACCGGGCCTTGCGCATTAATGTAGTCGTGATGGCCGTAAGCCCAGTTGTCGGGGAGGTTGGGAGCTTGCCACAGATTACCTGGCTGGTCAGCGGGGTTCGGGCCGTAACGCCCCAGCGCTCCATGCCAGTAAGGTTCTCCGCGAGTCACGATCCCGGCGAAAGTGTTGCCCGCGGGAAAGGCCAGCTTCAATACTTCATCGCGGCTTGAGGCCAACACGGATACTTTCTTCATCGCTGCGGACGAGTTCCGGTATTCGCCGACCAGACAAGTATCGTCAATGGCGGGCGCCATTAAAGTCAGACTCTCCAGTTGGAAAGCCTGCCCCAGGTTGCGAATGGTTTCCAACATAACCCGCGCACCAAGGCTATGCGAGGCAAACGAAATGCTGTTGACTCCCACAAACTTATTGCGCAGATAAGCCGCCAGCACCCGGCCGCTCTGAATGGCTTCGTTACCTTCAAGCGGGTAGTCTACAAAGGGCAACCACCGCGAGTCTCCGGGCCAGAGGACAGCCACAAAAAAACCATTCGACCCAAGCTGTAACCATTCGTTCCAGTGGGACAAGTTGTTCATCCCGTCTGCCCGGTTTACATGGAAGCCGTGCGTACCCAGCAGCACATCCCTGCCCTGTACCGTCCGCACCAGATCGGCGTCGAGCGGCTGCGCTGGATTCGGATTGGGCTGCACCTCGGTACGAATCACGACCTCAGCCGGACCGGGGACTACGTTCCCGCCAGCAGACTCTGCTCGCAGATCGATGAAATAGGTCATTTCTTCCATGCCTGCGCCAGCTTGGTGGCTTCCTGCACTACGCTGGACAAGTCTTTGGCGATCGGCGCAAGTGGTGTTGCTAAAAGCCCGCCTTCCACGGCCCGCCAAAAGTCGGTTGGGCCAAAGCCGTGTGTCGAAATCGCCCACGCTCCCAGCAACGCCAAGCCAATCGCCACAGGGACGGCCAGCAACTTCGCGCTGTTGCGGTAGCGCTGGTCGGCACGCTGGTAACCCTGGTCCAGGACCGCTGTTAGAAGGAGGTCAAAGCGGCCAAAGGCGTCGGATTCCTGCTGCGTGAGCGCCGCCCCGGTCGGGAGTTTGGCGGCGATGGCCCCCAGAACCACCGGGTCCACCCCCGTAGCAGCCGCTATCCCGGGAGCGCTGGCAACATTTAGGTTCAACTTGATTAACGCCTTCGCCACCGATTTCTGGTCGCCCAGCGCCATCCCGTTCAGCCAGTTGGCCCGCAGCGTGGCCAGAACGGAAGTCAACGAAAGTGCCGACGCCTCGCCGGCAACTGCGGGAATAAACTGCGAGACAACTTTCTTGATATCGCCCAATCCGCGATTGGATACGCCTCCCCAAAACGCCTTGCTGACGTCCACCACCCCGTAGGCGGCAGTCCCCAGACTGCCGATGGCGAGAATAATTTGCGCTAAATTCAGGTTGGAAATTCCGTTCGGAGCAGCAGTAGCTTGCCACATATCGCGCCTCTTTCAGACTGAGAAATCCAAAACAATCAAGGAATGAGGGCTTGGAACACACTGCTTTCACCATATTAACGATTGCAAAGCGAAATCCTACAGGGGAATCTTAGGGGAATTGCGAGCATTCTGTCGCAAGAGGGGTGGATGGTCAAGCACTATCTTTGGGCGATTTTTATCAACACTCGCGCATTAGAATCCCCATGCCAAGCAACTGCCACTGAACTTAGGTCGAGTAGTCCGCGTTGATGCGGACGTACTCGGCGGTAAGGTCGGTGGTGTAGAAAACGACACCCTTTTTCCCGCGACCAAGTTTCACCGTGACATCACAACTGGGTTGCGCCAACGCGCGGTGCGCTTCCATTTCATTGAATCTCTGCACAACTCCCCGCCCGAAAACTTTTTGCCGCGCGATCCAGATTTCGATTTTCTCTGTCCGGATGGGCGCTCCGCTGTAGCCTACGGCGGCCAGGATGCGTCCCCAGTTGGGGTCGGCGCCGGCCCAGGCGGTTTTGACTAATGGCGAGTGGGCAATGGTTTTCGCCACCAGCATGGCTTCTTCGCGGGTTTTGGCCTGCTCGATGGATAGCGTGATGACGTGCTTGACGCCTTCGCCATCGCTCACCACCTGTAGAGCCAAGGACTGGCAAATTTGCCATAAAGCAGCGGTGAACTTTTTGAGAACGCCAGTATCGTTTAAGCGAATTCCGCTTTGACCGCTGGCAAGCAGCAAGAGCGTGTCGTTGGTCGAAGTGTCTCCATCCACGGAGATGCAGTTGAAAGTCTGATCACACGCGGCTTTCAGCAGGACTTGCAGATCGCCCGGGCTGGTTGCGATGTCGGTGAACAAATAGGCCAGCATGGTCGCCATCTGCGGGTGGATCATGCCGGAGCCTTTGGCGATTCCCAGCAGAGAAAATTCAGATTTGCCGATCCTCACTTGTACGGAGGCAACTTTGGGCCGCAAATCCGTCGTCATGATGGCTCCGGCAAATTGCTTGACGCCTTCGATGCCGGCTTCGCTATTGGCGACCAGCCCGGGAAGCGCTCCTATTATTTTTTCCTGGGGCAAAGGGACGCCGATGATTCCGGTGGACGACGGGAAAACTTCTTCGGGCTTGATGTCGAGGGCCCTTGCAGTTTCACGGCATACCTCTTTGCAAGCCTCGATTCCTGCTTTGCCGGTGGCGCAGTTGGCGTTGCCGGCATTTACAATTACGGCGCTCACATGGCCGCGTGTTTTGGCCAACGACGCACGACCAACCACCAGCGGCGCGGCAACCACGCGGTTGTTCGTGAACAAGGCCGCGGCGGACGCGCCAGAAGGGACCGCGGCCAGGGCAACATCGGGACGTCCGCTGATTTTTATTCCGGCCCTCACCGCGGAGAAAGAAAACCCTTTGGGCAGGTGAATGATATCGGGGAACCCGGACTGAGCTTCCATGGTCTAGACTAAGGCCCCGATCTTGATAATCATCGTTTCTGGTTCTGGCAGGATGGCAAACTTCGGCAACTCACCCTTGACCATGGCGACTTCGTCGCAGCAGTGCAGGCGCGGGCAGACGTGACAATCTTTGTAGATTTTGTCAGGCAGTTCTTCGCGTTTGGCTTCTGCAAATCCTAAATGAGCAAAGAATTCTGGCTTGCGTGTGAACAGGCAGATACACGTGACCTGGTGCTTTTCTGCTTCTTCCATCAACGCCTGCACCAAGCGCCTCCCACCTCCCTGCCGCTGGAACTTCGGGTCCACCGTGAT
>CAZETZ010000034.1:0-26187 GCA_964514735.1 uncultured Acidobacteriaceae bacterium
CAAATCAGCCGCGAAGCGGCGAAAGATTACAGCCCAGAGCCTGCCCTGAGCTTGTTGAAGGGGCGCAAGCCCTGGGTAGCGTGGGAAATGAGTTAGCCCCGCAGGGGCGAAAGAATCGTTGCGACACAGTCTCTAAAGCCGCTGCCCTGACGCCAACCATCGATCAAATTGCACCACAGCCTTTTAGAAGACTGTAACCTGAGCAGTCGCAGCGGTGATTTATAATCGTCTGCTTT
This sequence comes from uncultured Acidobacteriaceae bacterium, assembly GCA_964514735.1. Taxonomy (GTDB): domain Bacteria; phylum Acidobacteriota; class Terriglobia; order Terriglobales; family Acidobacteriaceae; genus CAWBXL01. The sequence goes on from CAZETZ010000034.1 coordinate 237, forward strand.
CCCGAAATCATGGGCAAGACTTATAGAGGGGTCGGCCTGCTGACGGGGCGAAGTTTCACCTTCGACTCGCGTGGCGAGGTTCCGGACTCCAGACCGGAAAGGACTTTCATGAGCAATATTGCAGACATTCACGCCCGCGAAGTGATTGACTCGCGGGGCAATCCCACGGTTGAAGCTGAGGTTACGCTGGCCGACGGGTCTTTTGGCCGGGCCATCGTCCCCAGCGGCGCTTCCACCGGCGAGCACGAAGCCGTGGAGCTGCGCGACGGAGACGAAGGGCGCTACTCCGGCAAAGGCGTGTTGAAGGCAGTTGAGAATGTAAACGGAGAAATCGCCGAGGCCCTGGCCAACATGGATGCCACTGACCAGCGCGCCCTCGATCTGAAAATGATCGAGCTCGACGGGACCGAAAATAAGGGCCGCCTGGGAGCGAATGCCATTCTGGCGGTTTCGATGGCAGCCGCAAGAGCGGCGGCGAATTCCTATGGTCTGCCTTTATATCGTTATCTGGGGGGCGCGGGAGCGAACGTGCTGCCTACGCCGATGATGAACATCCTCAACGGCGGCGCTCACGCCGATAACAACGTGGACTTCCAGGAATTCATGGTCATGCCGGTTGGCGCGCCATCGTTTTCCGATGCATTGCAATGGGGCGTGCAGGTTTTTCACGTCCTCAAGGGCGTGCTCAAAAAGCGTGGCTACAATACGGCGGTCGGGGACGAAGGCGGCTTTGCGCCCTCGGTGAAGTCGAACGTAGAGGCCATCGAAGTGGTGCTTGAGGCCATCAATCAAGCGGGATTCAAGCCCGGCTACGAAATCGCCATTGCCATCGATCCCGCGTGCAGCGAACTCTACAAAGACGGCCAGTACATCTTCAAAAAATCCGATAAGTCCGCCAAGAGCTCCGAAGACATGGTCCTGTTCTGGGCGAAATGGGCCCGTGATTACCCTATCGTCTCCATCGAAGATGGGCTGGCCGAAGACGACTGGGATGGCTGGAAAAGTCTTACCGAGCAGATAGGTGGGAAAATCCAGTTGGTCGGGGACGACTTGTTTGTCACTAACACCAAGCGCCTGCAAGATGGAATTGATAAAGGCGTGGCCAACTCCATCCTGATCAAAGTGAATCAGATCGGAACCGTGAGCGAAACTTTGGATGCCATCGACCTCGCCCGCCGCAACGGCTACACTTCGATCATTTCGCACCGCTCCGGCGAATCCGAGGATACGTTCATCGCGGATTTAGCGGTTGCGACCGGAACGGGGCAGATCAAAACCGGGTCGGCCTCCCGCACCGACCGTATCGCCAAATACAACCAACTGCTTCGCATCGAAGAGGAGTTGGCAGGTTCGTCAAGGTTTCTTGGCTTAGAGGCGCTCAACTATAAAGGCTAGGACCGGGAGGCTGTATGAAACGCTGCACCGTAACTTTTGTTCTGGGTCTGCTGCTGCTTTCAGCAGCCTCCGCTCAATCTCCAGCCAATGACGGCCCGTGCACCCGCGAAGATGTTGTTCGGCTGTTCGACGTTATGCAAATTCGCCAGCAGATGGAATTGGTGATGAAACAGGTGTTTCAGCAAATGCGGGCCATGAGCCGCGAGGAGATGAAAGATCGTAAGCTAGAAGCGAGCCCGGAGGACATGGCAAAAGCCGATGCGCTGGCCGACAAGATTATGAAAGAATTTTCTGTCTCCGACATGCTCGACGACATGATTCCGGTATACCAGAAGCACCTTAGCAAATTGGACGTGGATGAGATGATCAAGTTCTACTCCACCCCTACCGGACAAAAAATCCTGCGCGAGATGCCGGCCATGACCGCCGAAGGCATGCAAGCCATGCAGCCCAGATTGCATAAGCAGATGGACCAAATCACTCGCGAGATAGACCAGATGGTGAAGGAAGAGAAAGCCAAGCCGGCGCCAGCCCCAAAAGCTGCAACAAGGAAGAACTGAGCAACGGAGCTTAGGTCGTGGTGGAGCTTGGACAAAAAGCTCTTGGCTGTGTAATTTGACTTAGCTAAGGACTTAGTTTACCATGAAAACATGGAAGTCAACGTTCACGAAGCTAAGACCAACTTTTCCAAGCTCTTAGAGCGGGTTGCACTGGGAGAAGAGGTCATCATCGCCAAGGCTGGAAAACCCGTGGCAAGGCTTGTGCCCTTTGACCAGCAGCCGAAAACCCGAATCTTCGGTAGTGCCAAGGGAGAATTTTCCGTGCCGGACGACTTCAATGAACCCGATCCAGAGATCGAAGCCCTATTTTATGACGGCGATCTTTTTCCTAAAGATGTTCCGGGTAAATGAGAGCGCTCCTGGATACACATGCATTCCTGTGGGGAATCTCGGGCGACAAGCGCATGTCGCGGAATGCGCGTGATCTCTTCATCGGCCCCAGCAATCTATTTCTGAGTATTGCCAGCATCTGGGAAATTCTCATTAAGGTGCAAACCGGGAAACTGCATATTCCGCAGCCTGCCGGTCCCTGGGTCTTCAGCAAATTGGCTGAAAACCGCATCGAAACTTTGCCCATAGCGCTGGGTCACCTGCTCGCGTTCGAGCAACTGCCCCTGCACCATCGCGACCCGTTTGATCGGATGTTGATCGCACAAAGTATGGAGGAGAACCTACCACTAGTAACAGCGGATCCGCTGTTGGAGAGATATTCCATCAAACGAATCTGGGATTGATTCGCATCAAGGTAGAGCAGGCAGGCTCGGCATCGCTTAGTGATAAGACTGCGGGTATTGTCAAAAGGGGTAAAATTATAACGAAGTAATTAGGGTCGATTCTTAGTTTTCGGGTCCCGAATGGTTAAACTTAATCGAAAATAAAATAGCAGAAGAACTTCGTTTATTTTCAGTTCTTGCGGTTTAATGTGAGTCGGGGCTGCGTTGTTAACCAGCGTATAATTCTGACAAATGCCAGAGACAGAAATTATTTTCGCTATTCAGGAGTCGCCAGAGGGCGGCTATGAGGCGCGCGCTCTTGGACACGCAATCTTTACTCAAGCTGACACGATGGATGAACTGAAGAAAAATGTCCGTGAAGCAGTTCGCTGTCACTTCGACGAAGGAAAAGTCCCAGCGATCATCCGTCTGCACTTGGTGAAAGATGAGGTGATTTCTGTTTGAGACTGCCCCGTGATCTCTCAGGTCACGACGTAATTAAACTCCTTCGGCGTTTTGGCTACGAAGTCAACCGCCAAGTCGGCAGCCACATTCGGCTTGAATCGAGTTTTCGCGGGCATACGCACCACGTGACAATTCCCAATCACCGCAACCTGCGGCTTGGAACTCTTGGTGCGATCTTGTCGGAAGTCGCTGCGTACTTGGAAATCGAGCGATCTCAATTAGAGAAAGAACTTTTCGAAAAATGACTCGTCCCAAACCACTTGTCCTCATCATCCTCGATGGCTGGGGCTATCGCCCCGAAACCAACGCCAACGCCATTGCGCTCGCCCGTAAACCGACTTATGACCGCCTGCTGCGCGAATATCCCAACACGCTGATCCAAACCAGCGGCAAATTTGTAGGCTTGCCCGACGGACAGATGGGCAACAGCGAAGTCGGACATCTCAACATCGGCGCTGGCCGCATTGTGCGCATGGACAGCACCCGCATCGAAGCGATGATCCAAAACGGAGAATTTTTCTCGCATCCGGTCCTGACTACAGCCATGAAGAATGCTCGCGCAGGCGGACGCAGGCTCCATCTATTTGGCCTGGTCTCCGATGGCGGCGTGCACTCGTATCAGTCGCACCTGCATGCCTTGCTGAAAATGGCCAAGCAGCAGGGGGTCGAGCGCGTATTCATCCACGCGTTCATGGACGGACGCGACACCGTGCCCACCAACGGCGCCGGCTACCTGGAACTGCTGCAGAAGAATATTCGCGAATACAACACGGGGAAAATCGCCAGCGTAAATGGACGATATTACGCCATGGACCGCGACCGCCGCTGGGAGCGCATCGCAAAAGCGTTCAACGCCATGACTTATGGCGACGGTGAGGGAGGAAAGTACGTTGACCCGGTGCAGGGGGTGAAAGATTCCTACAACAAGAACGTCACCGACGAGTTCATCGTGCCATTTGTATGTGTCGATAACGAAGGAGAGCCGCTCACCACCATCCGCGATGAGGACTCCTGCATTTGCTTCAACTTCCGCGCCGACCGTGTGCGCCAAATCACCCGCGCCCTTGCTCGTAACAGCGGTCTGAATGATCAAGCGGGACGCGACCTGCCAGGGGCCGACGACCTCGAAGCCGCTATCCCCCGCGACCGGACGCCAAAAAACCTGCAATACGTCTGCATGACGCAGTACGACAAAAAATTCAGCTTGCCGGTTGTGATTCCTCCAGAGTCCATGGACAACATCCTGGCCAACGTCATGGGCCAAACCAATCTGCGAAACCTGCGCGTGGCCGAGACAGAAAAGTACGCGCACGTGACCTACTTCTTCAATGGAGGGATTGAACAGCCGTTCCCCGGCGAAGATCGCATTGTTGTTCCCTCGCAAAAAGTCGCCACTTACGATTTGAAGCCCGAGATGAGCGCTTCCGGAATTGCGGATGTGGTGGTGAAGGCGGTCGAAGACGGGACCTTTGACGTTTTAATCGTAAATTTTGCCAACGCGGATATGGTGGGTCACTCCGGCAAATTGGAGCCGACCGTCAAGGCGGTGGAAACCGTGGACGCCTGTCTCGGCCGCATCGAAATCGCGGTCCGGGCCAAAGGCGGGGCCATGCTGATCACCGCCGACCACGGCAACGCGGAAATGATGATTGACCCCGCCACCGGCGGCCCGCACACGGCGCATACCACCAACCCTGTACCGTTTATCGTCGTCTCGGAAGACACCAGGAAGTTCACGCTGAAGCCGAATGGATCGCTGCGCGACATCTCTCCGACCGTGCTTGGCATGTTAGAACTGTCCGAGCCCAAGGAGATGACAGGGCAAGACCTGCGCGCGTTTTTAAACAAATAAAAATCACGCAAGACAGCGCCGGTATGGCGCAAACGATCAAGAACCGGGACGATTGCAATTGTGGCTGCACTACTTGTTCCTCTGTGGCCCTTGGATTTGCATGAAGATACTACTGGCCGTTCAGCATCGCATGGAAATGTGGACCATCCCGATATGGTTCGTGGAGAAGCTGCGCGCCGAATTTTCCCAGTTCGAAATCACCCATCGCGACACCTACGACCGGCTTGAAGATTATGTGGGAGACATGGAGATTCTGTTTACGCTGTCCTTGCGCCCGGACCAGTTCAAGGCCGCGGGGAAATTAAAGTGGCTCCATTGTCCAGCGGCGGCGGTTCATCAGTTTTCGTTCCCAGAGTTTGTCAACAGCGCCGTAATCCTGACCAACGGCCGCGATGTTCATGGGCCAGTGGTTGCGGAACATGTCATAGCGCTGATCTTTGCCCTGGCCAAGAACCTCCATCTGGCCGCGCGTTTCCAGCAAAAACGCGAATGGGGGCAGGAGCCAGTATGGCATGCCCACCCACATCCGCGGTTGATTGCCGGAGCGACCTTGGGTCTGGTTGGATTAGGAAGCATCGGGCGCCGGGTCGCTAGGCACGCATCGGCCCTGGGCATGCGCGTCATCGCGACGCGGGGAAATCCAGAGAAGGGAACTGTCGAGGGCGTGGAGCAGGTTGTACCGCTGGACCAGTTGCTCGCTCAATCCGACTATGTCGTGCTCGCTGCTCCAGTCACCCCTGCAACTGGGTCCTTGATTGGGGAAAAACAGCTGGCCCAGATGAAACCAGACGCATGCATGATCAACGTAAGCCGCGGACAGTTGGTGAACGATTCGGCATTGGTCCGCGCGCTCCGCGAAAAGAAGATAGGCGGCGCAGCCCTCGACGTCTTTGAAAAAGAACCGCTGCCCTCTAGCTCGCCTTACTGGGACCTGGAGAATGTCCTTATCACGCCCCACACCGCGGGCCTGGCTGAAAAACTCTGGGAGCGCGAGTATGATCTGTTCACGGAAAACCTTCGCCGCTACGTTGCCCACCAACCATTGCTGGCACTGGTCGATAAACAACGAGGCTATTGAAATCCCTGGGACTAAGGCCGTGGGCATCAAAAGAGTGCCGACTCCGGAAGGTGCAGGGATTGAACCAGAGCAGGATTCAACTCCGGCCATCCTACCACGTCAATGGGGGCCTTCTCACGGCGGCGAAGAATGCAAGTCATAAAGCGGCGGTAAGCGAGGGCACGCGAACCTAAGTAAGTTACTCTGCCTCCATCACTACTAATCCCCACCTACGGTGGGGCCATTTTTTTATTTCTTGGCGCTGGCCATGAAATCGATCCTTTTGCCAGCAGCAGAAAATTCAATCAACCGTTGTAGCCGCTTGGTTCGAGTTTCTGGTTTCCTGGCGCACTCGACCCATCCGGCAGTTAGCCGGCGATAAGACGGCGGAAAATTCTGGAAGTTTCCCCATGCAGCTTTGTTCTTCCTGAATACCTTGCCCAACTCGGACGAAAAATCACTAGGGCGTGCCTCTATCTTTTGCTCGGGTTTAAATGCCGCCCGTCCCGCTGGAGTCATTTCTCCGGAGCGTATAAGTGCCTCCGCCCGTTGGATATTCAAAGCCGACCACCGGCTATCCGGTTTACGCGGGCTAAACCTGCGGACCGTGCGCTGCCCGTCGATCTTCTTAATTAGGCCATCGATCCACCCGAAGCAAATAGCTTGCCGGACAGCATCTTCGTGCGTAATACCCGTTTTTCGGCTATGCTTCTTGTAATAAATCAGCCAGACTTCTTTCCCACTGGCTGCGTTCTCCGTAAGCCAATTGCGCCATTGGTTACGGTCTTTAGCGTAAAAGCTTTTCATCGGTAAAAATTTGTTAGAATCAACCATCCGAGGGGGAATTGTAATGGAGAACTTGACGCAAATCATTTCCGACCTACAGTCGGAAAATAAGCGGTTAGAAGGAGAGCTGAAAAGAGTGCGCGGCGCCATCGCAGTCCTGCGCAAGCTGAACGGTAATGCCTCTGTAACTACGCTTCGTCCGCGGCGCCAACTGTCGGTCGCGGCCCGCAAGCGGATTGCACAAGCCCAGAAGATACGTTGGGCTAAGTGGAAAGCCAAGAAAGCGGCATAAGCCGTGATGAGGATTTCAAGGCCCCGCGCAAGCGGGGTCTAAGTTTTTTGGCGAAAATTAAAATCGTGGGACGCGAAGGGTCCCGCCGCCCGCGCGCGCATCCCTGTATAACTCAGATTCGCAAATATCCAAATTCCCGGGCGCCGAAAAATCCCGGGTTACATTTGTCATGATGGTTGCCTGAGCGCAAACCAGTTAGGTAATTTTGGTGGCCTATTGTAGGCGACCTTTGGGTTAGGATAAATATCGATTGCGGTAGTAATCAATTCACAGCCATGAACCTCGCCGCCATTTTCCGCCAGGCCGCCCGATCGCTCTCCCGTCACTGGATTCAAAGCGCGCTCTCTGTGCTGGGAATCGCGGTGGGTGTGGCGGCTTTCGTCTGTGTGGTGGCCATTGGCAACGCCGGGACCCGCGCGGTGGAAGATCAACTCAAAAACCTGGGTGACAACTTTATTTGGGTCGAAGCCGGCAGCCGTAGCCGCAACGGCATTCGTAACGGCGCGCGGGGCACGCGCTCCTTGGTGCTCAGCGATGCTGCCGCCGTTGTGGAGCAAGTTCCTCTAATTCGAACCATGTCGCCCAACGTCGATGGCCGGCTGCAAGTCATCTATGAACAACAGAATTGGTACACCTCGTACCGAGGTGTCTCGCCGGAGTATTTGCAAGTGCGGCGCTGGGACCTGCGTCTGGGGGCTTTTTTCACTCAAACCGATGTGGACACCGCGGCCCCGGTCTGCGTGCTGGGGCAGACGGTGGTGGATAACCTGTTCGGCGCGGACGATCCCGTCGGCAAGACGGTCCGTATCCAGAGCGTGCCCTGCCAGGTGGTAGGCGTGTTGCGGGGTAAAGGTCTTTCCGCGACCGGCCAGGACCAGGACGACTTCATCGTGATGCCCTATACCACGGTGATGAAGCGCATTACAGGGACGTTCTGGCTGGACGATATTTTCTACTCCGCGGTTTCTACCGAGGCCATGCCGGAAGCCACCCGGCAGATCGCCGCGCTGTTGCGCGAGCGTCATCACCTGAACCCCGGCGAAGACGACGACTTCAACGTCCGCCGACCGGAGGACGCCATTCAAGCCCAACTGGCGTCGCGTGAAATTATGCGCCTGCTTCTGGCCAGCATCGCGTCGCTATCGCTGATCGTCGGCGGGATTGGCATCATGAATATCATGCTGGTGGCGGTCACCCAGCGCACAAAGGAGATTGGCATCCGCCTGGCTGTGGGCGCTCAGGAAGGCACCATCCAACTTCAGTTTTTGCTGGAAGCAGTCGCCATCGGCTTTCTAGGGGGTGTGTTGGGTATGACGTTAGGATTTTTTTCTTCGGGGCTAGTGGCGGATCTCTTCCATTTCCCGACAGCGTTGACTCCGAACACGTTTGTTTTTGGGGGGGCCTTTGCGGCGGGAGTAGCAGTCTTGTTCGGTTACTATCCGGCGAAAAAGGCCTCGCAACTCGACCCGATTCAGGCGTTACGATATGAGTAAGTGGAATTCTTCAGCTTTCCGCTCTAGTGCTTTTCTACGATTGTCCTAGCCAATGATCTTCGGGTTAATGTTATTCATCTTGAGATGGTGGTAAACGATCTGGGGTGAGGGAATGAAAAACTGCTCACGCGGGCCATTGCTGTGCCTGCTGGGGATTCTTGTTATGGGGAGTGTGGGCCTGGCTGCGCAGCAGTTGGCGACATTAAATGTCACGGTCACCGATCCGTCCGGCAGTGTGATCTCTGGCGCGCGTGTTACCGTGCAGAGTATTGAGACGGGTGCTTCGAGGACAGAAGCATCGTCCGCTACGGGGGTGGCCGTCATTCCTGGCCTGTCGCCAGGAGATTACACACTTACGGTCGAATCCGGCCAGTTCACTTCCTACAAAGCGCCGATCACGCTCAACATAGGGCAAATCGCGTCCGTGCCGATTTCCTTATCTCTGCGGACTGTCAAGGAAGATGTGCTGGTGGAGGAAATCATTCAAGGAATTGACACGGAGCGTTCCGACGTAAGCCAGGTCGTGGATCTCCATCAGATTTCCGGTCTGCCTATCTCAGGGCGAGATTTTATCGATTTTGTGCTCCTGACTCCCGCTGTCAATGTTGGCCGAAGCACCGCGGTGGGAGCGCAGGCGCCTTTTCAAGAGACGGTGCTGCAACTGAGTTTTGGCGGGCTGCGCGAGACCCACAGCGTGTTCTTCGGCCTCGATGGCATGGACTACACCACCAGCATCTCCGGGGTGCAGCGGGTCAGTCCATCGCAGGATTGGGTGCGCGAATTCCGTGTCGCCAACAGTCCCTATTTCGCCGACAACGGACGCAATCTCGGCGCGGTTGTGAATACGGTCACCAAGTCAGGGAGCAATGCCCTTCACGGCTCGGTTTACGAATTTTTCCGCAGTAACCAGCTTGATTCCAACAACCTGCTCTCGGCCCCTGGGTTCAACACTCTGCGTCTCAACCAATTTGGCGTCAACCTCGGCGGCCCGATGCAGAAAGACAAACTTTTCTACTTCCTGGGATACGAAGGCCAGCGGCGGGCGGAATCCCCACTCTACTCTTCCTTCATACTGCATTGCACCGATACCCCCGGGTGCCTGGGGCCGGGGACTCCCAGCATCAATCAGGTGAAACAATCGCTGGGCCTGTCGCCGGAGAGTTTGGGATCCATCCTTCAGGTCGATGACTACGACAAATTCTTCACAAAAGTTACCGGCGTCGTGAACGACAGGGCCACGTTGAACATCGGATATCTGTTCAACGATGATCGCAAGCAACACATACCCGGCGCCGCGCCGGGGCAAGGTTTGCCGTCGTTCTATCGCAATAATCCCGTCCGCGACCAGACGGCGTACGGCAATTTACTCCAGGTGTTGGGCAATCATTGGACGGCCGAAACCACATTGAATTTCGGGCGCAGAGTTTTTCATCTCAACCCGGTGGGCGCCGGATATGAGCCGACGATCCTGGTTGCCGATCTTTTTAACTCTGGAGGTATTCAAGGGGGAGTGCCGTTCTACAGTGAGCGGCATGTGCAAACAGCGGAGAACCTTACCTATGTCCGCGGCAATCATGCTATGAAATTCGGCGGCGACTTTGAACCTGTGTGGATCAGGGCGCAGACCTCTTTCTTTACCCCAGGCGCGGGGATCTTTACTCCGCAAAGTTTCTTCGGAGCGGCGCCGTTCGATGCTCCTCCGTTTGGTCCGGGCACCCCGGTGCAGTTTTTGTTCCTGGAACCAAAATCGTACTTCGGGCAGCAGATTCCGCAGCGTACTTTGCCTTTTCAGAGCGGACTCTATGCCGGCCCGGCCGCGGCTGCCTTTACCGGCAGCACGGACTTGAAGTTTTTGCATCAATTGTTGGGCTTCTACATGCAGGACCAATGGAAGCTGCGGGCGAACCTCACGCTCAATCTCGGTCTGCGTTACGACCTTGATTTTTTTCCATCGGCAGCCGATGTGCGCGTGAACGGCAGGATGAATCCTAATAATTATGCAAACCTTCAACCGCGGATTGGAATTGCTTACGCATTCCGCCAGGGAAAAGGGGTAGTCCGCGCCGGCTTCGGCCTGTTCACTGGCCCGTTTGATTACAGCGATATCATGGTTTCCTGGCAAGGGGCCTCGGCCTTTACTAACATGCACCAGCCGCTCCGCCCGGAGTTTGCCGATCCCGCCAACAAATTGGTTGGCTTAGGAGTCTCGGGAGTGGTCGGAGTCGTTGGCCCAGTTCTTTCCAGCCAGGCTTTCCGCAATTTTGCTCAGACAGGCTCCTATCCCGACCCGGGCGATCTGCTTCAGTTTCCCCTGGGCTACGTGCAACGCAAATTTCCCAACGCCTACGCCGAACAAACCAGCCTGGAAGTGGAAAATGAGATCGCAAAAGAACTCTTCCTCTCGATTGGATACCAGTTCATCCACGGCCTGAAATTACCGGTCTACAGCAGCATCAATGGAATTCCCAATGGCACACTGCCGGACGGGGTGCAGACATTTACTCCCGCAGATACCAACTTCGGGTTCGCCCTGGAAGCCACGCCCCTGGGATATTCCATCTATCACGGAGGCACTTTGAGCGTGCGCAAGTTGTTTGCCCACCATTACAGCGCGCTGGCGAACTACACCTATTCCAAGTCCATGGACATCTCGACCGATGTCCAGCTGACCGGGTCTCCCATGGATTATCTCCACCCGGAACGGGACCGCGGACTGGGAGAAAACGATGTACGCCATCGCCTGGTGCTGAGCTTGATGGGCGAAGCCCCCGGCACTTGGAATCCTGTTTTCCGTAATCTGAAGCTTTCCATGTTGAACACCTTGCAAAGCCCGCGCCATTACACAATTTTTGCCGGGTTCGACGTCAATGGGGATGGATTCCCATTCTCTGACCGCGTAGGCGGCCTTGGGCGCGGCACCTATCGCGGAGACGCTTCCTACGTAACCGACATCCGCGTGCAACGAGGGCTGGTGATCAGTGAAAGTCTGAGTGCCGAAGTCAGCGCCGAAGTGTTCAATTTGTTCAACCGCCAGAACGTGAATGGGATTGATACGGTCTATGGGGCCGCAACATTTGCCGGCCCAGTCCCACATCAGTTTGGAGATGGAACCACCAGCCCGGCGAATCCAACCTTTGGAACGCCGAATTACGTAGCCCCGGCACGGCAGGTGCAATTCTCAGTAAGGATGAATTTCTGAGCTTCGTCCATAAAATGCAACGGACAAACTCTCTGCGTTCTTTGCGGTTTTTCTTTGCGAACTCCGCGGTTTAAGGTTTTTTCTCGCGATGGCGACGAAGTTAATTGCCTGAACTGGACGCTTTCTTAGGAAATATTTCCCCAATGCGCCGAATTTGCGCGCCCACGCCGCGCAGCTTCTCTTCGATATTTTCGTAACCGCGATCGATGTGGTAAACGCGGTCAATAATCGTCTCGCCGTCGGCGACCAACGCTGCCAATACGAGTGATGCGGACGCCCGCAAGTCCGAAGCCAGCACCGCTGCTCCGCTAAGTTGGGTTTTGCCACGCACCACCGCGCGCCGTCCTTCGATTTTGATGTTCGCCCCCATGCGCAACATTTCCTGCGCGTGCATGAAGCGGTTCTCGAAAATATTTTCGGTGATGATGGAAGTTCCTTCCGCCTGCGTGGCCAGCGCCATGTATTGCGCTTGCATGTCGGTAGGGAAGCCGGGGTACTCTTCGGTGACGATATCGGAAGCCGCGAGCGGATTGTCGCCCATCACGCGGACCGAATCGGCGGTTGGCTTGGTTTTTACCCCTGCCTCGTTCAGCTTCCGCAACAACGCGGTGAGATGGGCTGGGTCGCAGCCCGCAACCTTTATGTCGCCCCCAGTCAGCGCGCCGGCAATGATGAAAGTTCCGGCTTCAATGCGGTCAGGGATGATCGCGTGCTTGGCTCCGCCCAATTTGCTCACACCTTTCACGCGGATGGTAGAGGTGCCGGCCCCCTCGATTTTGGCGCCCATCTTGTTCAGGAGTGCGGCAAGATCGGCCACTTCCGGCTCGCGGCCGCAGTTTTCCATGATGGTTTCGCCATCGGCCAGCGTCGCCGCCATCAGCAAATCTTCCGTCCCGGTGACGGTGATTTTGTCGAAGGCAATGCGCCCGCCTTGAAGGAGGGCCGCGGAAGCTTCAATGTGGCCGTGGTATTGCGTGATTTTTGCGCCGAGCTGTTCGAGGCCTTTGATGTGTAACTCGATCGGTCGCGATCCGATGGCGCAACCGCCCGGCAAAGAACCCCGCGCGCGTCCACAGCGGGCCACCAGCGGGCCGAGCACTAGCGTCGAGGCGCGCATGGTCTTCACCAATTCGTAGGAAGCTTCAGGGCTGGCAAGGTTTTTGCAGGAAATTTTCGTACGATGCTGCGCCCGGCCATAACCAAGCTCAACTTCCGCGCCCATGGCCGCCAGCAGCTTGCGCGTGGTTTCGATGTCGCGCACCTGCGGAATGTTTTCCAGAATCACCGGCTCTTCGGTCAGGAGCGCGGCAGCGATGCAAGGCAGCGCGGCATTTTTGGCCCCGCTGACGTTGATGGTTCCCAGCAGCGGATTGCCGCCGCGAATGACAAATTTATCCATAATCTCAAGCGTCTCTTTCGGCTCTGAACGCAAAGACGGCTTACGTGCAAGCGCAGCAACTCCCATGGGACCGTCCAGTCCGTGGCGCTTGGTTATTCTACTGGGAAATGGGGAGGGAAGCGGTTACTCAGGAGGTCACGGCCTGCGGGTATTGTGGAGCGGACACTCCTGTCCGAAGTGTGTGCGATCCACGCACGATAAACACCCCATGTCATCCTGAGCGAAGTATCGGATGCGCAAAGCACATCCGATACGAAGTCGAAGGACCCCTGCGTTTTCAGGCGCTATAGTTGCCGTTTCAAGGCATTCTCCTCATACTCCAGTGCAGCCGTATTCATAGTCCCATGAGAATTCCCTGACGTGTCAGTAGCGCCTACCAGCGATATAGGGGCCCTTCGACTCCGTGGCTGTTTCGCTTCGCGAATCAGCCACTCCGCTCAGGATGACAAGGTGGAAGGACTCACAAAGGTCCCCTTCTAATGGAACCTTCAATTGCCTGCCGAATATTTCCCCCGGCTGTCTCCAACGCGCGCACCGCTACCCTCCGACTCACCCCGGCGAGTTGCATGACCAACGCCACCGGCACCCGTTTCCCAGCTTTCTTCAGCAACACCAAAGCCTCTTCCCGCGCCTGCCCAGTAATCTTCTGTAAAATCCCCACCCCGCGCTCTACCAACTTCTCGTTTTTCAGGTGAACATTCACCATCAGGTTGCCATACACATACCCGAGCCCCGTCATCGCTCCGGTCGAGAGCATATTCAAAATCATTTTCTGCGCGGTTCCGGCTTTCATGCGGGTAGAGCCTGAGACAACCTCCGGCCCAACCTCGGCCACGATGGCAACATCGGCCGCTTTTTCCAGGGCAGAATTGGAATTGCAGACAACAGCAACAGTCTTAGCGCCTTTCTTCCGCGCATATTCCACGGCAGCAATAGTGAACGGAGTACGCCCGCTGGCCGCGATTCCGACCACCACATCTTTCTTGCCCGGTTTTCTCTTGGCCATCTCTTTTGTGCCAAGCTCGGACGAATCCTCATTGGCCTCAACAGCGCCAGCCAGGGACTTAACCCCGCCGGCAATCACAAACTGCACCGACTTGGGATCGGTATTAAAGGTCGGCGGACACTCCGCCGCATCCAGCGCCGCAATGCGTCCGCTGGTCCCGGCCCCCACATAGATCAGCCGCCCACCCTGCCGTAAAGCATCGGCAATCCAATCGATGGCCTGCGCGATCTGAGGGAGCGTTTTTGAGACCGCCTCCGCCACCTTGGCATCTTCGCCATTGATGAGCAGCGCCAGCTCCAGCGAAGATTTCAAATCCAAATCCGCCGACGCTGGATTCACCTGCTCGGTCGTGAGCTTCCCCAGCGAAAGCAAGTCTGCTGAGCGCTTCACCGTTGACCCTCCAAGGTCTCGATCACCGCATCATGAAAGCGCGGCCGGACTTCTTTAATTGCCTGGTTCTGGCAGTCGGGCCAGGTGCGATTGGTCAGCAAAGCGACAGAAAGCTGACGCTCGGGATCGATCCACAAAGAGGTCCCGGTATAGCCAAGATGTCCAAACGACCGCGCCGAAAAATATTTTCCCGACTGCGAGGGCGAAGAAGGAGTGTCCCATCCCAAAGCCCGGGAAGTTCCAAGAGGAGACTGTTCTCTGCGGGTGAAAAGCGCCAATGTTTCGGGACGCAGAATGGGTTTCCCTCCGTTCAACATGGCATGGGCAAAAATCGCCAAGTCTCCGGCATTGGAAAACAACCCCGCATGTCCCGCGACTCCGCCCAGCGCGCAGGCATTCTCGTCCTGCACTTCGCCTTGAATAATGCGGTTGCGAAACGTCCAATCATCCACGGTCGGAGGAATCGAGCTGCGCGTGTTCAGCGCCGGGTTGAAGGTGGTGTGAATCATTCCCAGCGGACCAAAGATTTCCCTTTGGTGGAAACCATCCAGCGATTCATCCGCCAGCCGCTCCAAGGCAACCCCCAAAATAATGAAGCCGATGTCGCTGTACTCGGCCCGGGTCCCCGGATCGGCGCTTAAAGCTACGGCAAAAGCAGCCGCCAATAATCCGTCTCGCGTAGGTCCTTTCAAAAACAATTTTTCATACGCAGGCAATCCCGAAGAGTGGGCCAGCAACATGCGAAAGCTCACCTTGCGGCAACGCGGATCATTGCGGGCAAACTCGGGCACGACCGCGACCACCGGGGCATCCAGATCGAGCAGCCCGCGTTCATAGAGCAGCATTGCCGCCGCGGTGGTGGCCACCACCTTGGAGACCGAAGCCAAATCGAAAACCGTTTCAGCCGCGACCTTTTCGGAATCCGGTTCGTAAGTAAAGCGGCCGAAGCCTTTGAGGGCGAGCACTTGCCCGCGATAAGTGACAGCGACACTGGCCCCTGGAAAAGCTCGCTGCAGAATCGCTTGTTCAAGTTCCGCAAAGGCTTGGGCAAAAACTTCATCTTGCTGAGCATAGGCGTGGACCGGCAGGCGGGACGCGGCTTTAGGCGTACTGTTCAGAGGGAAAGGGCCTCACTGCTTCAATGTCTCGGGTTATAGCAAAGTTTTTGGGGCGGGTAAAGTATCCATCATGCGGCATGTAGCATATACGGCACCCCTTACCTCGGTTCCTTGAGCAATCTGCCGGGAATTGTGTAAAGTCGAAGAATTCTGCGCATCGCTGAAAATTCGCGTCGCCCTCGCGTTGTGTCTTGCGGAATCGCGCTGGTGCTTCTCTGCGGACTCGTGTTTCCCGCCCAAAGAAGAAGGCGGCATCCGGCGGTCACTCAGCCTTCGCGCCTGCAAATACTGGATTCGATTGTTCAGGATGCCATCGATAACCGGGAAGTCCCGGGCGCAGTGGTGTTGGTGGAGCACGACGGCCAGGTACTCTACAAGAATGCTCTTGGCAATCGGGCGGTGGACCCAAAAAGCGAGCGCATGACGGTGGATACGATTTTTGACATCGCATCCCTTACCAAAGTGGTGGCAACCACCACTGCTGTCATGCAACTGGTCCAGCGTGGCGAAGTACGGCTGACGGACCCGGTAGCCAAATACCTGCCGGAATTTTCGCAAAACGGCAAAGAAGATGTGACGGTACGCGATCTGCTGACCCATTTCTCCGGCTTACCGGATGACCTGGATTTAACCAGCCCATGGCAAGGCCACGACACGGCCTTGTCGATGGCATACGCGGAGAAGCTGGTCTCTCCTCCGGGTTCACGTTTCCAATACAGCGACATCAATTTTATTGTGCTGGGAGCTTTGGTCGAACGCGTGACCGATTCTTCGCTCGACCGCTATTGCGAAACCCACATCTTCACGCCCCTGGGCATGACGCACACGCGTTTCCTGCCCCCGGTTTCGTGGCGGACGAAGATCGCGCCCACCGACCTTGACGAGAACGGCAAGATGCTGCGCGGGGTGGTGCACGATCCCACCGCAAGACGCATGGGAGGAGTCGCCGGTCACGCCGGTCTTTTTTCCACGGCCGACGATTTGGCAAAATTCGCCAGGGCGTTATTGAACGCTTCCCCCGTTCTGTCTCCACAGATGGTAGAGAAAATGACGCAGCCGGCACAACCACCGAACGCGACGGTATTGCGCGGCCTGGGATGGGACATCGACTCGCAGCTTTCCAGCAGCCGGGGATCATTGCTGCCGGTGGGTTCATACGGCCACACCGGTTTTACCGGCACCTCGCTGTGGATCGATCCCACGACCCATACCTTCATTCTAGTGCTCACGAATTCCGTCCATCCCCGCGGAAAGGGAAGCGCCGTTGCCCTGCGTTCAAAAATTGCCACCGCGGTTGCCGCAACCTTGCCGTTGACGGCAGACGAAAAAGAACAATTGCGCTGGGAGCGTATTACCGGTTACAGCGAGGCCCAGGCGGCCGGGCGCCGCATTTCTTTCCGCAACGGCAACGTCCAGACCGGCATTGATGTCCTGGAAGCGCACAATTTCGACGTGCTACGCCTTGCCCCGGACAAAGAAGATAAGCGAAAAATCGGCCTGCTGACCAATCAAACCGGGGTCGATGCTCAGGGAAGACGGACCATCGATGTGCTGGCCCAGACACCGGGAATTTCCCTGGACGTCATTTTCAGCCCCGAGCATGGAATCGCGGGCAATGTCGATACGACGAACATCGGAGATTCGAAAGATCCTGTCACGAGCACGCCTGTGCTCAGCGTGTACGGCGGTAGCGATGCCTCGCGCCGCCCATCGCCGGATGCTTTGAAAAACCTGGATGCGATTGTGGTTGACCTACAGGACGCGGGTGCGCGTTTCTACACCTATGAAACCACGCTGGGATACTTTCTCGAAGCCGCGGCGAAAGCCAATGTCGAGATGATTGTCCTGGATCGACCGAATCCAATTACCGGTTCCATGGTCCAGGGGCCCATTCCGGATGCCGGACAAGAGAGCTTCACCAATTATTTTCCTCTGCCAGTGCGTCACGGAATGACGCTGGGCGAGCTGGCAAAGATGTTTAATACGGAGCGCAAGATCAACGCCAAGCTTACGGTAGTCCCCATGGAGGGCTGGCTGCGCGGCGATTGGTATGACTCGACCGCGCTGGCCTGGATCAATCCGTCCCCCAACCTTCGCAACCTGACCCAGGCCGCGCTCTATCCAGGCGTTGCCATGGTGGAGGGCGCGAACGTGTCCGTGGGGCGGGGAACCGATACTCCGTTCGAACTGCTTGGCGCGCCGTGGATCAAGGCCCGTGAGCTGTCCAGCTATCTGAACGCCAGAAACATCTCCGGCGTTCGGTTTGTTCCCACTGAGTTCACACCCAACTCCAGCGCATATTCCGGACAGCTATGCCAGGGCGTGAACATAGTCCTGGTAGACCGCAATACGCTGGACGCTCCGGAACTCGGAGTCGAACTGGCCACAGCCCTGCACAAGCTGTATGGCGACCAGTTTCAGTTGGAAAAGATGAAAGACCTGCTGGCGAATCAGCCGGTGTTCGACGCCATTTCTCAAGGCCAGGACCCACGCCGCATCGCCCAAGACTGGCAGGACGCATTGGACGCCTTCGCCAAGCTCCGCCAGACTTATGTGATCTATAAGTGAGGGATAATCCAACTAAATGCGGTTGCTCGTGCATCGTACTGCAATAGTTCGCAGTCGGTTCTATAATCGGCCCGTTCAGCAATGTGCAACCGTCTTTGCTAAATAAAGAGAGGTCCATCGTATGCGGTTCCTGCCTGTTCTGTTGCTTGTGCCCGCGATCGCCTTCGGTCAAGCCAACTCAGATGGTGACTCAACCCCTGCACCCACGCCCAAAACCGAAACCAAGAAACAGTTATTGATTCCTGCCGGGACCAAAGTCCCGGTGGTCTTACAGCATGCCATTTCTACCAAGCATGCGCGGGAAGGCGATCCGGTTTATGCCCACACCAGTTTCCCTGTGGTGGCAAACGATCACATCCTGATACCCGCCGGCACCTACGTGCAAGGGAAAATTGTGCAGGTGCAGCGTGCTGGACACATCAAGGGCCGCGCTGAAATGCTGATGCACTTTACGACACTGATTTTTCCCAACGGCTACACCGTGATGCTTCCCGGCACGATCGACAATGTCCCCGGTTCTGACAACACCACGATGAAGGGCAAGGAAGGGGAGGTCCAGCAGGACAGCCAAAAAGGCAAAGATGCAGAAAAAATCGCGACCAGCGCCGGCAAGGGTGCAGAAGGCGGAGCGCTGATCGGGGCACTAGCCAGTCGTTCCACCGGTGGTACGTTGGCGGGCGCGGGTGCGGGCGCAGCACTGGGCGCTGCGATTGCCCTGTTTGGCCGAGGCAACGATGTACGCCTGGAAGCCGGTACAACCGTTGAAATGGTGATCCAGCGCGAGGTGCCGCTCGATGCCTCCCGGGTCCCGGCTGCCGAGTCGTCGGTACAGCAGGTTTCCCGATAAGATTCTCTTTTGCGTCCTTTCTTTGCGGCCTTGGCGGTGTAAGATTTTGCCAGACAAAATCTCCGCCGCTCACTTCAATCCAAACAACGCATTGATATGCGCGGTCACCCCACGAAAACCACCGGCAAATTAGAGGCGAACCTTTGGACTTGTTTATATGCCTGGACCTGGCGAATCGGGAAGGATTGAGTAAAAACTCCAGGCGGGATCAGTGGGCCTTGGCGGAATAACTAAACCCTGCGCTTTGCGCGTCGATCTCGCGGCGCAAATCTTCCCAGATATTGTCGGGCATGGAAAGGAATGCCTTCACGACCTCGGGGTCAAACTGCCGTCCCGACCAGCGCTCGATTTCTTTCTTGGCTGCCTGCACGCTCTGTGCCGGACGATAGGGCCGGTCGGAGGTGATGGCATCCAGCGTATCGGCAACAGAAAAGATCCGCGCCCCGAGTGGAATCTCCTCGCCTTTCAACCCACGGGGATAACCGGTGCCATCGAACCGTTCCTGATGGGAGTACACAATCTCGGAAGCTTCTCCCAGGAAGGGGATCCGTTTCAACAACTGGAACCCTCGATAGCAGTGTTCCCGCATGATCGCGACTTCATCCGGGTCCAAAGCCCCGGGCTTGCGCAGAATCGCATCCGGAATCGCCATCTTGCCAATGTCGTGCAGGAAAGCGCCACGGGCGATGATCCGGATCTGGTCGGCATTCAACCCCATGTGTCGCGCGACGGCAATCGTAAACGCGGTGACCCGCTTGGAGTGGCCTTCGGTCTCGGCATCTTTCAAGTCCAGCGCATCGCCCAGCGCTTCCAGGGTGATGTCGTAGGAACGCTCCAGGCTGGTCATCGCCTTGCGCAATTGCTCGGTGCGGGCCGTGACCAGTGTTTCTAAATTCGTCTGATAAGTCCGGTTTTCCAGTTTCAGCCGCCGGTTTTCCAGCGCGCGCCGCACGGTTGCTAGAAGCTGCTCCCGCTCGAAGGGTTTCAGCAGGTAGTCGTAAGCCCCATTGCGGATGGCAGCCAGCGCGACAGAAATATCGTGCACCGCGGTCACCATGACCACCGGCATATCGGGAAACTTTTCTTTGGTTTTTTCCAGTAGGCCGTTGCCATCGAGCCCGGCCATCATCAGGTCGGAAAGCATCAGCTCGAATTCTTCTCCCGACTCAAGCAGCGCCAACGCTTCCAGCCCCGATGCCGCCTGGCGGCACTGGTAGTTACACGAGGTGAGCATGGAGCTCACAATCTCGCGGATTGTCTCCTCGTCGTCAACTACCAGGATCCGTTCTGTAGGCATGGAAATACGACCTTAGTGTAGGGACATTCTATTGGAATTGGTAAGTTCCGAAAGTAACTATAGGTCATGGAAATCGGATTTGTAACTGGCACGGACGTGGTATCAAGGAAGAGCGTAGGTGTGTACCTAAGCACGCCATGAACACCGCCACCTTGTTTGACACTCAGACCCTCTGGGGTTTGCCTGTTCCTCGGCTCATGGCCGAAGAATCGGCTGCTTTGATCATCCTGGCAGTCAGCCTGCTGGTTCTACGCACATTTCGCGAGCGCTATCTGTTGGTCTGGATCGCCGGCTGGGTAGTCTATTTTGTCTCGCAGTGGGGACTGCATCGTCCGGCAGCCATGGGAGTTAGCTATGCTCCCGCGATCTTTCAGGCGACCTTTGTTCTGGCCATCGGTCTATTTGCGGCTTCCATTTTTCTGTACTCCCACGCCCGTAACTTTCTCCTGCCACTGCTGCTGATCACCTTGGCAGTAATGGGTTACTCCGTGGCCCGGGAACTGGTCTGGCCAAATTCCCTCACCCTGCGGGTGGCATTAGAAGTTTCTTATCGCCTCATCATGGTAGGCGCAGCGCTACAACTCCTGCGCTTCCGTTGGGGGCGCGGGGAGATCGGTCCATGGTTCTTGAGTTTCAGCCTGCTCACGCTGCATCTGCCTTGGACGCCACTTACCAGCCATATTCCCTTCGGTCTCGATCTGATGGCGGACATGCTTCTCGGGCTGAGTATGCTGCTGGTGGTCTTCGATGACTCCCGGACGCGCACTCGCCGCCTGGGTGTGATCAACGCGCTGACCTCCAGTATTTCTCGGGCGCAACAGCATGAACCCATGATGGCAACCGCGCTCGAAGAGCTGAAAAAACTGATGAACGCCCGCGCCGCCTGGTTCCGGATCTTGGATGGCGAAAAGCTGGTGATGACGCAGCAGATCGGCCTTTCCCACGAGTTTGCCGAGTTCCGTAATGCCGTCCCTCTCGACGATAAGTTCGAAAGCACGTTGAGCAGTACCGCCCCAATTTTAGTCAAGACGAAGAGCGCCGATGATTCGGTCCGTCCCTACCTGAAGCGGGAACGCTTCAATCACATCATCATGATTCCGGTGCATGGCCGGAAGGCGCCGATCGGGACCCTGGCGTTAGGAAGCAGGCGCCGTCTCTCCTACGCGCCGGATGAGCTCGACTTCCTGACCACGACTGCCCAGCAACTGGGAATGGCGTTTGAAAACATGAAGCTGGTGGAGCAGATCCTGCGCTCGCACCGCCAATGGGCAAACACCTTCGATTCGATTCAGGACGTGGTCCTGGTCCACGATGCCGAATTCCGTGTCATGCGCGCCAACCGTGCCTTGTTGGAGCGCCTGGCACGCTCCGCCGCCGACATTGCCGGGGAAACCTGCTACAAAGTCTTGCCGCACTACGCCGAATGGACCAGCTGTCCTTACTGCCCCGCTGCGGAAGACGGATTCAATGAAGGCCGCGACCTCTGCTTCGGCGGTACCTCCATGGTTTCAACCTCTTCCTATGTGGACCAGAACACCAAGCAGAAGGGTACCATCCACGTAGTCCGCGATGTCACCGAGCGCAGTTTGGCGGAAGAAAAGTACAAGTTGCTGTTCGAGCAGATGCAGGAAGGCGTCTTCGCCACCACGCCAGAAGGTAAGTTGCTCGACTGTAACGATGCTTTGGTCCGCATGCTCGGCTACAACAGCCGCAGCGAACTGATGGGTTTGAATGTCGACAGCGAAATGTACGGCTCCGCCGAGCGCAGAGAAGCCTTCCGTCGTGAAGTCGAAGAGCACAACTACGTCCGCAATTTCGAGGTCACGCTGCGCAGAAAAGATGGGACCCTGCTCGCCGCCCTGGAAAGCAGCTTTGCCACGCGCGGAGTGGACGGCAAGATCGAGCGCTACCAGGGGTTTCTGCTGGATATCACCGAAAAGAAGCGTGCCGAAGACGAAATCCGCCGCCGCAATCGTGAATTAAACGCACTCAATGCGATGGCGGTCATCGCCACCCAGTCCTTCGACCTGGATGAAATCATGAGCCTCACGCTGCGCCAGGTCTTATCGCTGCTGGGCGCGGACAGCGGATCGGTGTTTCTTTCCGACGCCGAGTCCGACACCTTCCGTCGCCGCGCCGGTTGGGGCCAGCGCAGTTCCGAGCGCACCAAAGTCGCTGAAATTCAATTTCACGAGGGTTTCGGCGATCTTGTCACCCGCTCACGCACGGAGGTGCTTACCGCGGAATATCTGCCGCATCTGCCGAAAACGGTTGCCGAATTCATCAGGTCTGACGGTCACAGCGCCTGGATTTGGGTCCTGCTCTGGAGCAAAGACCGCCCCGTCGGCATCATGGGAATCGGCAGCGCCGACAACCGTGAGTACTCGAGCAACGACGAGAACCTGCTGGTTGCGGTCGGACGTCAGCTTGCGACCACCATCGAGAAGGTCCGGCTCTACGAAGAAACCTGCCGTGCCTATGAAGACCTGCGTCATACCCAAGAACAGTTGCTGCAGAGCGAAAAGATGTCCGCAGTCGGCCAACTGATCGCCGGAGTGGCCCACGAACTCAACAATCCGCTGACGGCAATTCTGGGTTATGCCCAACTGCTGGAGAGCGAAGAGTTAAACGAGCGCCAGGCCGACTACGTCAATAAGCTCTTCAAACAGGCGCAACGCACCCATCGCGTAGTTCAGAACCTGCTGTCTTTTGCCCGCCAGCGCAAGCCGCAAAAGCAGAATGTGGATGTTCGCAGAGTGCTCGAAGAGACACTCACCCTGCGTGATTACGATCTGCGCGTCAACAATGTGCGCATCATCCGCCAGTTGGAAGATTCCATTCCGGCGGTGACCGCCGACCCGCATCAGCTGGAGCAGGTCTTCCTAAACATCATTAACAACGCTGTGGATGCCATTCTGGAAAAAGGAGATGGCGGGACCCTGAAAGTCCGCGTTTACTCCGAGGATGGCCTGGTCCACGCAGTGTTTCAGGACTCCGGCCCAGGAATCAAAGAGCCCGGGCGCATTTTCGACCCGTTCTACACCACCAAGAGTGTAGGCAAGGGGACCGGACTCGGCCTCAGCATCTGCTATGGAATTGTCAAGGAACACGGGGGCGACATCATCGCCCGCAACCGTGCCGAAGGCGGCGCCATCGTGGAAATTACCCTGCCTTCAACCGGACAAAGCGCCATCCCGGAAAAACAGCCGGCCGGCGCCAAGCGCGAACTGGTGATCGAAGGCCGCATTCTGCTGGTGGAGGAAGAAGAGGCAATTCTGGAATTGGAACGCGACGTCCTGACCGGCGCTGGAGCTCACGTGGTCACGCTGACCAACAGCGAGGCCGTAAAAGCGCGCTTACAGCAGGAATCTTTCGATGCCGTAATCATGAGCGGAAAAATTGCCGGGGGATGGAACATCACCGAAGCCTACAAGTGGCTGGCGGAAAAATGTCCCGGTCTGGAGCGCCGTACGATGGTCACGTTCTCCACCGAGCCGGATGCCGAAATGAAGGCGTTCCTAATCGAGCGCAATGTGCCGTTCCTGGTCAAGCCCTTCGAATTTGGGGACGTCATCTCGCAAGCAAGGCGCCTGCTGCAGAAAACTCAGGCTGCCTCCGCCAGCTAACTCACAACGTCTTGCGCAAGTGGGAAGCGAAGGAGCGGAGCGCCTCCTCATTCCGCCGGTACCATATCCATTGTCCGATCTTCCTGGCCTCCACCAGTTCGGCCTTCCTCAAGATCGCCATATGATGCGAAATGGTGGGTTGCGAAAGCTGTAAGCGGACCTCAATATCGGATGCGCAGAGACCGACCTCCTTGCCGATGGAGCAGCCCCCGCGTTCTTTGAGTGCTTGAAGGATCTTGCGGCGATTGGGGTCGGCGATGGCGTGCAGCATCCGGTCCAGGCTCGGTTCGGGATTCATGGAAGGATAGGAATAGCCGTCGGCTTGGCAGTTGTCAATCATAAGCGTGAAACTTTTCCCAAAGAATGCGACTCTAACCAACTGGGTAGCGCAGAGAATCGGACACACCCAGAAAGTGCGGGAAAAACCACGATGCTCTTCGGCGGTAGCGACCGCAAACAAGCCGAACGCCAAAAGAAACAGGAAGGCAAACTGCCACCCGGCCAGTCCCTCACCCTGAAATGGCCAGTCCTGCACTACGGCTCGGTGCCAAACTTCGACCCCAAAACCTGGAACCTCAAAATCTATGGACTGGTCGAAGCACCGTTGGACCTGGCCTGGTCCGACTTCAACGCTCTGCCCAAGGTCCAGGCCACGAGCGACTTTCATTGCGTGACCCGCTGGAGCCGCTTCGAGAATCGCTGGGACGGGGTCGCGATGCAGGAGATCTTGCGGCGAGTGCGTCCCAACCCAGGCGCGTCCCACCTGCTGCTCCACGCCGAGCAAGGTTTTACCGCTAACGTTCCGTTGGCCGACGTGGACCGCCCCGAAGTCCTGCTGGCCACACACCACGATGGCCAGCCCCTCTCCGCCGATCACGGCTACCCATTGCGCCTCATCGTTCCCCACCTGTACGCCTGGAAGTCGGTCAAATGGCTGCGGGGAATGGAATTCTTAGATCGCGACGTTCCGGGATTCTGGGAGCAGAACGGCTACCACATGTACGGCGACCCGTGGAAAGAGCAGCGCTACAGCAGCGATTAACCCAGCAGTGACGAACACTACATTCACTTTTTCAGAATCGGATTGTACCCATCCCCCACCAGCTTGGCCCGAATGGCCTCCGCTTCTTTAATGTCGGTGAACGGCCCCACCTGGACGTGATAGAGCTTGTCGGCCAGAATCGCGGAAAAAGCCGCATACTGCTTCTTCTTCAAAGCGTCCACCAAAGCATCCGCATCTTCTTGTTTGCTTACCGCCGCCACTTGCACAAAATAACCGCTGGTGGCAGCCGGTGTCGCGCCTGGGTCTGTTGCAGTCGCGGGTGTTGGAGTGTTGCTGGCGTCGACAGGTTTGTTGGCGCTATCAGCCGGGTTCACCTGGCTCGGAGGACTGTCCTGCCCTGCCGATTGATAGGATGTGGGGCCGGTGGAGTTTGTAGCCGGCCGGGTGGTGGGTTTCGCAGCCGCGTTGGCGGACGATGCCGCGGACGGAGAAGATGTTAAATCCACACCACCCACCGAACCCCGGCCCAACTTATATCCCAGCCCAAAAAATACCGAACACAGCACCACCAACCCAAAAAACAGGGCCAGCATCTTGCCCGTCCCGAGCGTGATCTCCGTATCCGGGGCCTCTGCCGGGCGGCTTTCCTCGTGCCCCTTGGTGTAGTCTTCACTTGCCATCGGCACCAGCTTTACCCATCAACTTTTGCAGTCCGGAGAAAAAGTCCACAGGAACAGGGAAGACCACGGTGGTGTTTTTCTCCACTCCAATTTCGGTGAGGGTCTGCAGATAGCGCAGCTGCACCGCAACCGGCTCGGTCGCCAGCAGATGAGCGGCGTCGACCAATCGTTGAACGGCGGAGAATTCCCCCTCCGCCATGATGAA
>CAZETZ010000035.1:0-25740 GCA_964514735.1 uncultured Acidobacteriaceae bacterium
AGCTTCCTGAATTCCTTTTTCCACCGCGGGGATGTAATTCTTGGGAATCGCGCCTCCGAAAATGTCGTTCACAAACTCGAAGTTCCCGCCGCGGGGCAGAGGCTCCATCTTGATCTTGCAATCGCCATACTGGCCGTGACCTCCGGTCTGCTTTTTGTGGCGGCCCTGCACATCGGCTTTGCCACGGATGGTTTCTCGGTAGGGGACCTTCGGCGCTTTCAGCACCACTTCCGTGTGATAGCGCTTCTTCAGTTTTGAAACCGTGACTTCGATGTGCTGCTGGCCCGTGCCCGCGATCAGAAATTCTTTGGTCTGCGGGTCGCGGAAGAAGCGCAGCATGGAGTCCTCTTCCATCAGCTTATGCACGCCATTCCCCAGCTTGTCTTCGTCGGCCCGAGTCTTGGGCTCGATGGCAAAGGTGATGGCCGGCTCCGGCAGCTTGACTCGCGGATATTGAATCGGCGCAGACTTATCCCCCAGCGTGTCGCCGGTCAGCGTGTCTTTGAGTTTTGCCACGGCGCCAATGTCGCCCGCGTGCAGCTCGTTCACCGGGACTGCGGTTTTGCCCTGCATCACCGAAATATGAGAGAGCTTTTCCTGTGAGCCACGGGAGAAGTTCTGCACCACGGCCTCATTCTTGACTACGCCGGAAAAAACTTTGAAGTAGGAAATCCGCCCCGAGAATGGATCGGACACCGTCTTGAACACATAGAGTGAAACCGGCTCGGCATCGGTCTCATGGCGCTTGGGAGCGTCGCCGTTGGTGGATCCGGCCGCCTCCCCCTGGACCCATTCATGCTCGGAAGGGGCGGGCGTGTAATCCACGATGAAATCCAGCACGCGGTCGGCCCCGATGTTCCCTAACCCAGAACTAAAGATAACGGGGAAAATTTTGTCCTCACGGATGGCGTTATGCAGCGCTGGGACTAAATCCTCTTCGGGCAGGGTCCCCTTCTCGAAGAACTCTTCCATCAGGGCATCGTTGCCCTCGGCCACTTGCTCCACTAATTTCTCGTGGGCCTGCTGCGCGCGGTCCTTCAAGGTAGCGGGGATTTCGATTTCTTTTCCCTTGCCACTTCCGCCCATCTCGTAGCCGTAAGCCTTCATGCGGACCAGATCAATTACGCCGCTCAGGCCCTTTTCGCTCCCAATCGGCAGTTCGATGGGAATCACCTCCCGGCCAAATGCGTTCTTGACCGATTCCAGTAGCCGGTCCGAATCCGCGCGTTCGCGGTCCATGCGGCTGGCCACGATCAACCGCGGGGTGTTGTACTCTTCGCAATAATTCCAGACCCGCTGGGTGACGACTTCAACTCCGGCGACTCCATCGACCACCACAATCGCGGCGTCCACCACCGGCAACGCCAGCTTGCCCTCGTGGACGAACATGTTGAATCCCGGGGTATCGATGAAATTAATTTTGGTCTTGTCCCACTCCACGCAGGCCATGGCGGCCGTGATCGACATTTTGCGCGCGATCTCTTCTTCGTCGTAGTCGGTGGTGGCCGAGCCGTCATCCACCCGCCCCAGCCGCTGGGTCGCGCCGGCGGTAAAGAGCATGGCTGAAATCAGCGAGGTCTTCCCGGCATGCCCATGCCCCACCACCGCCACATTTCTGACGTTTGCGCCTTCGTAGATTTTCACAGGTAGGCTCCTTGCTCGCTGACTGCCACAACTGTCGGGAGCGGAATCCGGCAGGCCCTGTATGGAAGAGAGCTGGATCGGGGCCAAGGTGGACCAGTCTTACGAAGCGGTTAGGATGCTACCACAGCGGAAATTGGTGGCTCAACTGGTTGAGCCGGGGGTTGTAGGTGGTGCGCTTGAAACAAGCCCTCGTTTGTCATTCCGGCAAGTCGCGAAGCGGCGCGGAGGAATCTACTTTCCTGGACAGCGCCACAAGGCTGTCGGCCAAAAACAGGTCTCCCCTCTTCGCCGCGCGAATCGCCGGAATGACAAAACGGCAAAGGATCTTAGGGTCAAGCCGTGCTATTACCGCTTTCAACAAATCCAATTCAGCCGGTTCCTCGTAACCATATTGGATGTGATCTTCCTCACACGACAAGGAGAACAACATGCAATTCCGCAAGTACGCCGCTATGACCTTGTTCCTTCTGGTGCTGGCCTCTATCGCGCCGGCTTATGCCCAGCCGCCCCAGGCCAGCTCCACCATGCAGCCACCCAGCCTTTACAAGCGCCTGGGGGGATACGACGCCCTGGCCGCTGTCACCGATGACTTTGTCGGACGCCTGGCCAGTGACCCCAAGCTCAGCCGCTTCTTCGTCGCGCACAATGAAGAAGGCCTGAAGCGCATCCGCCAGCACGTCGTGGACTTCCTTTGCGTGGCCACCGGCGGTCCCTGCGTCTACACCGGGCAAGACATGAAGACCGCGCACACCGGCCTCCACATCACCGAGGAAGACTGGAACGCCAGCGTGAAGCACTTGGTTGAAACCCTCGAGAAGTTCAAAGTCCCCGAGAAAGAGAAAGGCGAAGTTCTGGCAGCAATTTCAGGTCTCAAGGGCGACATAGTCGGCCGCTAGAGACCAGCCCGTGGGTGCAGGCGGGGGTTTGCCCCGCCTGACCACATCCAATTTGCAAAAGCTTTACCGCATGACCTATGCTTCCCATGACCCCTCGTTTGTGGGATGGACCAGGCGTTTATGCAACACCTGACTGCCAAGATTCTGCTCCTGACCGCGTTGCTGGGGACATTTGTCCCCGTATCGCTGGCCATTGCTGCGCCTGCCCCACACGCCTGCTGCCTGCGAAAGCTGCCCAGCGGGAATAAGACTCAGATTCAAGCCGCGCACCAGCAGGGAAATTGCTGTCCTCCCAGGACGTCAAGCCTATGGGTGACGCCGATTTCAGCTGGAAGTTTGCAGCATGCTCCTCTCATAGTTGGTTCAAATTCGCCTGCTCGTTCGCAGCGCCCTGTCTTCGTAGCGTGCTCCAGCCGATCTGTCCGCGCTCCGCCGGCATTCTCCATCGCATAAATCCAAAAATCAGCCGCCGATCTCGCAAGCTACCTGGGTATCCGCGTGTATCCACGTAAATCTGCGGCCCCGGCTTCTTTACTTTGCCATGCATAACAGATGGAGAACATATGCGCGCGTTTCGTTTCGCCCTCTTGGGTACCTTCCTATTACTTGGAATCAATGCGGCCGCTTCGATTTTCGGCTCTGTAGCGGGCCTGATTCACGATCCGCAGCACCGTCCTGTGAAAGGCGCGCAGGTCACCATCCACGCGGTAAGCTCCGCGTGGCGCCAAGTCGTTACCAGTGACGACTCTGGTGAATTCCATTTTGCGGCTGTGCCGGTGGGCGAATACATGGTGATGGTTGAGGGCGCCGGTTTTGCCTCACAGCAGCAGAACGTCGCCATCGCCTCCGATCGCGAGATAAAACTGCACTACGCCCTGGCAGTCGCCAACGCTAAAGAGATGGTGACGGTGACCGACATCGCTCCTTCTATAAACCCGGAGTCCTCTACGACGCAAACTGTAGTCAGCCGCGAGCAAATTACCCAAACTCCCGGCGCCGACCAGACCAACAGCCTGGCCATGATCACCAACTACACCCCCGGCGCTTACATGGTCCACGATCAGTTGCACATTCGAGGCGGCCATCAGGTCGCCTGGCTGATTGACGGCGTGCCCGTCCCCAATACCAACATCGCCTCGAATGTCGGTCCGCAATTCGATCCCAAAGACATCGACTATCTGGAAGTACAGCGCGGCGGGTATGCGGCGGATTATGGCGACCGTACCTATGGGGCCTTCAATGTCGTGACCCGCTCTGGATTCGAGCGGGACCGCCAGGGAGAGCTGGTACTCGGTTACGGCAGCTACAACAACACCAACGACCAGATCAGTTTGGGCGACCACACCGACCGCTTTGCCTATTACGGCAGCCTCTCCGGCTATCGCACCGATCTTGGCTTGGAAACCCCTGGCCCGCAAATTGTGCATGACCAGGCCGCCGGCCTGAGCGGCTTTGGCTCCATCATCTTCAATAAAACTCCAGCCGATCAGTTTCGTCTGGTGACGTCCCTGCGCGGCGATCATTACCAGGTACCGGTTGATCCTGCCCTGCAAGCCCCCGATAATTTCAGCAATGATATTGAAAATGAGCGCGATTCTTTTACCAACGTTTCCTGGCTGCACACCTTTGCTCACAGTGGGCTGCTGACCGTTTCCCCCTTTTATCATTTCAATCGCGCCCACTCTCTCGGGGGCGCTCACGATACTCCAGTGATCGCCCAAGACGACCGTGGCTCGAACTACATGGGCGGAGTAGTTTCGCTTGCCATCAACCGGGGAAAACACAACGCGCGGGCCGGAATGCAGGTCTGGGGCGCGCGCGACAATCAACTCTTTGGAATCATTACCAGCGACGGCAGCAATCCCCCATTGTCCCAGCGGGAAATGATCTGGGGCGATATCGAGACCATATTTCTCGAAGATCAATATAAGATCGCGAGCTGGCTGACCTTCAATGGTGGAGTGCGGCTGACGCATTTCGGTTCCACCCTCAGCGAGAATGCCGCCGACCCGCGCCTGGGCGCGGCCATTCGCATCCCGCGCCTCAACTGGGTCCTGCGCGGGTTTTATGGCCGCTACTATCAGGCGCCTCCGTTGCTCACGGTGAACGGGCCTTTGCTCGACCAGGCTGCACAGCAAGGTTTCGGCTTCCTGCCGCTGCGCGGCGAACGCGATGAACAGCGCGAAGTGGGCCTCACGATTCCTTTCGCCCGATGGACCTTCGATGTGACCAACTTCCGCACGGCGGCAAAAAACTTCTTCGACCACGATGTGCTCGGCAACTCCAACATCTTCTTTCCGCTAACCATTGACCGGGCCCGCATCCATGGCTGGGAAGCCACAGCGAATTCACCTAGGCTCGCCGGCCTGGTCCAGTTCCATGCGGCCTACTCCCACCAATACGCGGAAGGGGCCGGCGCAGTTACCGGCGGGCTGACCGATTTTTCGCCGCCAGATCAAGGTTATTTTTTACTCGATCATGACCAACGCGACACTCTGTCCACAGGATTCAATCTTTCCCTCCCGCGGCGCGCTTGGGCGGACTTCAATGTGAACTATGGTTCAGGCTTTGTGGCTGGAAATGGCGTGGCGGGCGCCCACTTGCCGGCGCACGCTACTTACGATTTATCGCTGGGAAAGGCTTTCGCGGAGAACTGGGATGTGCGAATAACCGGGCTGAATCTTTCCAACCATCGCTATATGCTGGACAACAGCAATACCTTCGGCGGGACGCACTTCGTCAATCCGCTGGAGGTTTCCGCGCAGGTCAAGTATCGCTTCCACTTCTAAAAGCGCGCGTCAACTGGAAGGGAACGCGAGACAGAAGACGCCGGCCTTTGAAATAGACGCTTTCCCAAGCCGCATACTAAACTTAAAGGGAACCCTCGGAACAATAAAAGATCAATCTCGATGCCCCCAACCAGAGCGGCCGCGTTTCTGCTTACTTTTGCTTCGCTTCTTACCTCATGCAACCGGACCCGCGAATCCGCCGAGAGCAAAGCTCCGCCTTATCGCGTGTACGTAACCAACGAAACCTCTGGCGATTTAAGCGTGATCGACCCTACGACGCTCCAGGTCACGGCCACGGTCCCCTTAGGAAAGCGGCCAAGGGGTATCCATGCCAGCTCCGACCGCAAGACGATCTACGTGGCGCTGAGTGGATCGCCCATTGGCGGGCCGGGAGTGGAGGAGAGCAAGCTTCCGCCGCCGGACAAGACCGCGGACGGCATCGGCGTCTTCGATGTTCAGCAAAACAAGCTGTTGCGGCTCATCCAAAGCGGGTCCGACCCGGAGAATTTTGACCTGAGCAAGGACGGCGGCCAGATCTACGTCTCCAACGAGGACGACTCCAAAGTCAGCATCGTGGATCTTATCAGTGGCAAGGTGGTCCAGTCGCTCCCTGTGGGAGAGGAACCTGAAGGGGTTAAAGTAAGTCCGGATGGAAAATTCGTTTATGTAACTTCGGAGGATACGGGAACCATTTCGGTGCTGGAACCGGCCTCCGCCAAAATCATCCAGACGTTCAAGGTCGGGCGGCGGCCTCGCTCGGTGGCGTTTATGCCCGATGGCTTGCGCGCCTATGTCAACGCGGAAAACGATGGCGCGGTGGTGGTCATTGACGCGCTGAAGCACACGGCGCTGCAAACCATTCCCTTGGGGCAGCCCGGCGTGATCAAACCCATGGCGCTATTGCTTTCGCCCGATGGGAAGAAGCTCTACGTAAGCACCGGGCGCGGCCACAAAGTGTTCGTCATCGACACCACTACCAACCAGGCTATGACCTCATTCGAGGTGGGAGAGCGTCCGTGGGGTATTGCGCTATCGCCGGATGGAAAGACCCTTTACACCGCGAACGGGCCTGCCAATGACGTATCGGTCGTAGACTTGGCCAGCCAAACCGTAACTAAGAAGATTAAAGTCAGCGGTGGGCCTTGGGGCGTACTGGTGCTTGCGCCTTAAGATGAATGGGAAATATATAGCGATAAATCCAAATGAAATCGTTTACACTAATGCCCGGTCCAAAATGGGTTGATGGCCCGGCCCGACCATGAATTCCCGCCTCGACCATAAATCCGCCGTCGTAACCGGAGGAGCCAGCGGCATCGGCCGGGCCATTGCCAAGAGATTCGCGGCGGCCGGCGCCCGGGTTTGCGTCCTCGATCTGGATAGCAGTCAGACGGATGCAGTGGTGCGCGAAATTAGAGCCGAGGGGGGCAGCGCGGAAGGCATGGCGTGCGATGTCGCCGACCCGCCGCAGGTCAGGGCCGTGTTCGAGCGGATTTTTCGGCTCGGCCCCGTACAGATTCTGGTGAACAGCGCGGGCATCGCGCATATCGGCAACCTGGAATCCACCTCCGCCGAAGACTTCGAAAAGATTTTCCGCGTCAACGTAATGGGCATCTATAACTGCATGCAGGCCTGCATTGGACACCTGAAGGCGAATCAAGGCGGTGTCATCCTGAATATGGCTTCGGTGGCCGCCGTCGCCGGGCTCAAGGACCGCTTTGCGTATTCGACCAGCAAAGGGGCGGTGGTCTCCATGACTTATTCGGTGGCCAAAGACTATCTGCCGTTCAACATCCGTTGCAACTGCATCTCTCCCGCGCGGGTACACACACCTTTCGTGGATGGGTACTTGGCCAGAAACTACCCCGGTCAGGAAAAAGAAATGTTTCAAAAGTTGTCCCAGGTCCAGCCCATCGGTCGAATGGGCGAACCCGACGAAGTGGCGGCATTGGCCCTGTTCTTAGGCTCGGACGAGGCTTCATTCATTACCGGCGTCAATTATCCGATCGATGGCGGCTTTATCAATCTTCGCGACTGAAAGTTAAGCATGCGAGTGGATAGTCACCAACATTTTTGGCGATACGACGTCCAACGGCATAGTTGGATCACCGATGAGATGAGTGTATTGAAGCGAGACTATATGCCTCCGGACCTTCTGCCGGAACTCACCGCCAACGGATTGTCGGGATGCGTCGCGGTACAGGCCGACCAGAGCGAACAAGAAACGGAGTTCCTGCTGGAATTGTCCGGGCAGTACGAGTTCATCAAAGGGGTGGTGGGCTGGGTGGATTTACAGTCTCCGCAGGTCTCCGGCCGCCTGCAACATTTTTCCCGCTTCAAGAAATTGCGGGGGTTCCGGCATGTTTTGCAATCCGAAACGGACGACGGCTTCATGTTGCGGCCCGAATTTTGCCGGGGAATCCAGGCGCTGAAGGAATTTGCTTTTACCTACGACATATTGATCTATGCGCGGCAGCTTCCTGCCGCGCTGGAGCTGGTCTCAAGGTTTCCGGAGCAGCCGTTTGTGGTCGACCACATGGCCAAACCGGCGATCAAAAGCGGCGAACTGGCCCCCTGGGCGGCACAGATGCGTTCCCTCGCGGACCACTCCAACGTTTACTGCAAAATTTCCGGGCTGGTCACCGAAGCGGATTGGCGGAACTGGCGCGGGGAAGACTTCGTTCCCTATCTAGACGTCGTGTTTGAGACCTTCGGCCCCGAGCGTCTGATGTTTGGCTCGGACTGGCCGGTTTGTCTGGTGGCCGGAAATTACCCACAGGTGAAACAGTTGATCGAGACCTACGTGACCCGGCTTCCGATCTATCAGAAGAAAGCTATCTTCGGGCTCAATGCCGCCCGGTTTTATGGCTTAGAAAGCACATCCAATGAATCTAGGGCTTAAAGACAAGGTAGTGATCGTCACCGGCGGCGCAAAAGGGATCGGTTCCGCCATCACCCGTCTGCTGTCCGACGAAGGAGCGGTTCCGGTCATTGTCGATCGTGATGCTGAAGCGAGTAAAAAACTGATTGCTGAATTTTCCGGCAAACCCGGTTCGCTTGTCCCGGTGGACCTCACCAATGTGCAGGACTGCGCGCACGCTGTCGAACAAGCTGTCAACCAGTTCGGCAGACTCGATGCCCTTGTCAACAATGCGGGCATCAATGACCGCGTCGGCCTCGAACATGGCAGTCCGCAGGACTACGTGGCTTCCCTCCAACGAAATCTTCTGCACTACTACAACATGGCGCACTACGCCCTGCCTCATCTGAAAAAGTCCCACGGAGCGATCGTGAACATTGCCTCCAAGACCGCCGTCACCGGCCAGGGGGGTACCTCCGGCTACGCATCTTCAAAGGGCGCCATCCTGGCGCTGACCCGGGAGTGGGCGGTGGAGTTGCTTCCTTACGGCATCCGCGTAAACGCCATCCTGCCCGCGGAAGTAATGACACCTTTGTACCAGCAATGGCTGAATACCTTCCCCAATCCCCAACAAAAGTTGGAAGCCATTATTTCTAAAATCCCGCTCAATCAGCGGATGACCACAGCCGGGGAGATTGCCGCGATGGCGGTTTTCCTGCTTTCCTCCCAAGCCGCGCACATTACCGGCCAGCACTTGTACGTGGACGGCGGATACGTTCACCTGGACCGAGCACTGGAACCGGCCGCGGCACATTTGAACCCCTTTCCGAGCGAGGCCGAATGAACCGACGCTACTGTTTGACTCTTGATTTGAAAAACGATCCGGCGCTGATCGCGGACTATAGGAAATACCATGAGAGCGTCTGGCCCGAAATTATCTCCAGCATCAAACAGGCCGGGATCGTGGACATGGAAATCTACCTGCTCGGCGCCCGCTTGTTCATGATCATGGAAGGCAATGACAAATTTTCTTTTGACGTAAAGCAGAAGATGGACAGCGAAAACCCCAAAGTACGCGAATGGGAAGCCCTGATGTGGAAGTTCCAGCAGGCACTGCCCCAGGCCAAGCCGGGTGAAAAATGGCTGCCCATGGAGCGGATTTTTAAGTTAGAAGCCGAATAGTCTCCGGCTTTCTGCGAATCAATCGTTAGTGACACCGAAGTATAATCGCGTTCGATCACGCCATGGCCAAAACCTCACGCGCCGTAGCTTCCCCTCGAGTTGTCAACATTGAAGATTTACGGCCCCTGGCCCGCCGCCGCCTGCCTCGCGCGGTGTTCGACTACCTCGACGGCGGGGCTGACGGGGAGCGCACGCTGGCCGAAAACTGCAACGTCTTTAATGAAGTCACCTTCCGGCCCCGGCAAGCCGTCATTGTTCCCAGCGTCGATCTGCGCACGCGCGTGCTCGGCTCCGATCTTTCCTTTCCTGCCATGCTCGCCCCCGTCGGTTACAGCCGGATCATGCATCCCCAAGGGGAAGTGGCGGCGGCCCGCGCGGCGGGAGCGGCAGGTACGGGATATATCCTGTCCACCATTTCCGGTCACAGCTTGGAAGATGTCCGCGCCGCCTCCGCCGGCCCGGTTTTTTATCAGCTCTACTTGGTTGGAGGCCGGAAGGCTGCCGAAGGCGCCATCGAGCGCGCCAAGGCTGCCGGGTTCTCGGCGTTGGTGGCCACGATCGATACCTCCATGGCCGGCCAGCGCGAGCGCGACATCCGCAACGGAATCAAAGAATTGCTCGGCCCAAATCTGTTGGCCAAGATTCCGTATGTTCCTCAAGTGTTGGTCCGCCCCGGTTGGCTCATGCGGTTTCTGCTCGATGGCGGAGTCCCCGATCTGCCGAATGTCGTCATTCCGGGCAAAGGCCCCATGCCCCTCATTGACGTGGCCGCCGCGCTCGGACAGGCCAATGTCACTTGGGAAGACATGCGCTGGATTCGTGAGTGCTGGAAAGGTCCGCTGGTGGTCAAAGGCGTGCTGACAGGCGAGGATGCCCGGCGCGCCGTGGATGAGGGCGCGGCCGCAGTGGTGGTCTCGAACCATGGAGGCCGCCAGCTCGATTGTGTTTCCCCAACACTGCGTGCATTGCCCGAAGTAGTCGCCGCAGTGAACGGCCGCGCCGAGGTGTGGATGGATGGCGGCATACGCCGTGGCGGCGACATCGTGAAAGCCATCTGCCTGGGAGCGCGCGCGGTGCTGTGCGGACGGGCGTACGCCTACGGCTTGTCGGCCGCGGGAGAAGCCGGGGTCGCGCGGGCGATTGAGATCCTGCGCAGCGGCACTGAGCGCACTCTCAAACTGCTGGGTTGCCCATCCATTAGCGCGCTGGATAGTTCTTATATAAGTGTCCCGCGAAGCTGGCGCGAGGCATAACTGGCGCGCATCGGGATCGATGCCGGGTATTGAGCGGCCCCGATTTCTGAGTCCGCGCTAATCATGACCGCCCCGTGCTTCACCCTTCGCCAATCGTTCGCCACGATGCCGAGTGCAACGAAATGGTTGCAATTTTCTAATGATTAGCAGTAATATGCGTAGGGCTAGAGGACAATACATCTAACCCAATCTCGTTGTAAGCCCTTTCTTCCGGTTCAAAAAGGTCGTTGCCACTTTCAGGTTTCGGGGTCCCAGCCCTGTAACCCCCAGTTCGGAGAGACCGTCTATGGCGTGGTATGCGTACTGCATCACCGAGCAGCAAACTCTTGCAAATGGAACTCGTGCCCGGCGTCCTTTCTTAATGGAAGGCATTCAGGGCGTAAATGACGCCCCCGTACTCAGTTACCCCAGCGGCGAATTTGCCGTCATCGTCAGCGAATATGACCGCAGCGACGCCAAGCTGGAAGAAAAGCACGTCCTCGAGCATGCCCGCGTAGTCAGCATGTGTTTCCGCAGCGGGACAGTATTGCCCTTCCGCTTCGGCACTATCTTTGACAATGACGAAGCCCTGCGCCAGGCGGTGCGCAGCAACCGCCGCGCCTTCGGCCAGAGCGTGGCCAAGCTTCGCGGCAAGGCCGAGATGCATTTGAAACTGGTCGTCCGCGACGGTTCGCTGCGCCAGGCGCTGGAAAGCGTCGCCCTCCCGGATACCGTCGGGGGCGAATATCTCTCTAAGTTGAGAGAGAAGGCCTCCAAAGACCGCGAGCGACAGACCAAGGCCCGCGCCCTCTCCGTTCAAGTCCACAAGATGTTCAATCCTCTCGAAGAAGAAATCAGCTGTAAAAAAGTGGACGCCGAGGGAATGCTGCTGGACATCTGCCACCTGATTGATTCCAAGTCCATCGAAAAATATCAAAACCGCTACAGCAGCGCCGCCAAGCAACTCAAAAATTGCGAGATTGCCATCAGCGGCCCCTGGCCTCCGTACCACTTCATGCCGGGGAAACTGAGGACGGTTTCCTAGCCCAAATTGATAGGAATTAGGGCGCAGCTAATGTGCAGCGCCGTGCACTTATTTGCCGCGCAGAATCTGCCGACAGGCCGGAGATGAAACTCCGGCTTGTTCTGCTAAGTGACTGTCCGCAGGCAAGTTGCGGCAAGACGCCCGCTGCCGCCCGGTCCCCCATTCTTTGGCTGCGGAAGTGCTTTATACCAGGGCACACAAAGGGGCCGCAGACGTGACCTTCTCTCGTTCTCGACATCTTCACAATGGCCGCGCCGGCTTGCCGGACGGTTCCCTGCATCGTCTCTTCTGATATCCATCCAACCGCCTCTTTAGAATGTGGCCCCAGAGATGGGGCCATGTTTTTTGCGGGACCCACGCTACGACACGCATCCGCTCCTATCGGTTAGAATTTGAAAGACCCCATGCGCAAAACACTTCTGGTATTTGCTCTTTGCCTTTCTTGGGTTTCCTTGGCTTCCGCCCAATATTCAATCAGCAGGCCCGCTGAAGCGGCGGTCCCGGAAGGGGCTGCCATTTCGCCTCAACTGAAAAGTGAGTTGATTGCCCTGCGAGACGCTGCCCTCAGCGACAACTTCGCCTACGGCCAGCTCGCGCACATCACCGAAAACATCGGCCCTCGCGCCGTGGGATCGGCCCAGGCCGAAGCGGCGGTCGAGTACGTTGCCGGCGAATTGCGCCAGCTCGGGCTCGAAGTGCGCCTCGAAGATGTAAAAGTTCCGCAGTGGATTCGCGGCGAGGAAACCGCCCAGTTAGTGGAATATCCCGGACAGGTCCCAAATACCACGCAAAAGATCGTACTCACGGCCTTAGGCGGAAATGTTCCTACCCCATCCGGCGGACTCACCGCCGAGGTTGTCGTGGTCAACAGTTTTGAGGAACTGCAAGCCCTTCGCCGCGAGAAAGTCGCGGGGAAAGTCGTGCTGTTCAATGCTCATTTCGACCAGCGGAAATCCGAAGCTAATCATGCCTTCGATGCTTACGAGGAAGACGTCATCTACCGCTGGGAGGGAGCGCAGAAAGCCGCTGCCCTGGGGGCGGTCGCTTCGTTAGTCCGCTCCGTCGGAGACGCCGATTTCCGGCTGCCCCACACCGGCACCAGCAAGGCAGCAGGCATCCCGGCGGCAGCCGTAGCCGCGGAAGACGCCACCCTGATTGCCCATCTCGCCCAGCAAGGCAGAGTACGCATTCACCTGGCGCTCACCTCGCAACGAGGGCCCGAGGTATTGAGCCATAACGTGGTCGCGGATCTGAAGGGATCGGAGCATCCCGAGCAAATCGTGCTGGTCTCCGGGCACTTGGATTCCTGGGACCTCGGTACCGGCGCCATTGACGATGCCTCCGGCGTGGTGGCTGCCATACAGGTGGTGCAACTGGTACAGAAGTTACATCTCCGTCCCCGGCGGACCTTGCGGGTGGTGGCCTGGATGAATGAGGAAGATGGCGCGCGCGGGCGCGACGCCTACGCGGCCGCGCATCAGACAGAATTTGCCAACCACGTTGCGGTATTTGAAAGCGATTCCGGCCCGTTTCATCCCTCGGGATTCGTGGCCAAAATCAGCCTGGCCGCCAAGGCCTGGCTGCGCCCCGCGCTGGATGTCCTCGCGCCACTGAGCGCGAATGTGATGGATGTAGTTTCTGACAGCCCGGAGACTGACATCGAGCCCATGGCCAAAGCGGGAGTTCCTGCCTTTGGCCTGATGGTGGACACTCGGCCATACTTCCACTACCACCACACGGCCGCCGATACCCTGGACAAAGTGCCGCCACGGGACCTGCAGGAGGATGCGGCCGCCCTGGCCGTCATGGCCTATGCCATCGCCAACCTCCCGCAGCCTTTGCCCCGTTAGGCTGCCAGCCCCCTGGGCCAGTTGACGCATCTCAAAGCGGGCGCATATCATTTTCGTTTGGCCAAAGGAAAATTGGCGAGGGCGCGGCCCCGAAGGCCGCGAGTTAGTATTTATGGACAAGAAGAAAGTAGAGCAATTCAAGAAGAAGTTGGAAACGCGCCAGCAGGAGCTGCGCAAAGCCGTCTCCCGTACGGAGCGCGACGGCCGCACCGTGGACGACGATTCGGCGCAGGACATCGCCGACCGCGCGGCCAGCTCCTACACCAAGGAATTTCTCTTTCACCAGAGCAACAACGAACGCCAGACCTTGCAATTGGTAGAAGGCGCTCTCTCCCGCATACGGGAAGGTAGTTTTGGGGAATGTGTTTCCTGCGGGAACGAGATCAACGCGAAGCGGCTGGAAGCGGTCCCGTGGACACGCCACTGTATCGAGTGCCAAGAAAAGCTGGAAAAGGGTATGCTGGAAGAAGCGCCCCGATAGCCGGGGACCGACCGGAGCTGTAAATCGTCCACTCACTCGTAACCAGAAGGGAAGTTTGTGCGCGCAGAAGCTCGTCATCAATTAAAGCGGGACCGGTTCCGTGGGGCCACGCTCCAGGTCGCGGAAGATGCCGCTCACTGGACGGTCGAACACAAATTAAAACTCATCGCCGGCGGCGCGATTTTGCTGCTGGTGGTGGCCGTCGTTCTGGGGGGTTGGTATTACCTGAACCGCCAGGACCAACGGGCGAGTGTTGACTTGTCCAAAGCGTTGCGCGCCCTGAACGCCCCCATCCGCCCGGCGGACGCGCCCGAGCAGCCGGGGCAGCAGAGCTTTACTTCCGGCAAAGACCGGGCCACTGAGGCCCACAAGCAATTCCAGGCGATCGTCGATCAATATGCGCACACCCGTTCCGCTGACATCGCGCGTTATTTTCTGGGCTTGACCGCCGCCGATCTGGGTGACTATGCCTCGGCCCAAAAAGAACTCGGCACGGTGGAGGCCTACCATGACGCGGACTTAGCGTCCTTGGCCAAACAGGCTTTGGCTTCGGTGTATCTCCGGCAAGGTAAGACCAAGGAAGCCATTGAGATCTACAAAGCGTTGGCGGAAAAGCCGACCGCCATGGTGAGCAAGTCCGCCGCCCAATTGCAGTTGGCCGACGCCCTGTTGGCCGACCGCCAGCCCCTCGAAGCCAAGGGAATCTACGAGCGCGTACAAAAAGAAAATCCAGCCACCCCGGCCGCCCAGCTCGCCAGCCAGGCGTTACAGAATTTGAAGTAGGTTACCGACCATTCGCCCGTAAAAACGTCTCTG
Source organism: uncultured Acidobacteriaceae bacterium (assembly GCA_964514735.1). GTDB lineage: Bacteria > Acidobacteriota > Terriglobia > Terriglobales > Acidobacteriaceae > CAWBXL01. The sequence continues at coordinate 14,793 of CAZETZ010000035.1, forward strand.
GGTGTTTGTAGTACACTGCGCCCTCACATGTCTGATCCCAAGAAAACGTTGCGGACGGCTGCGAGTCCGCCGGTTCTGTTTAAAAAAACCCAAAAAGTCATCGGCCAATTGGAGTCGCGGCTTGGAGAGCGGATTTTGACGTATTGGAATGGGCCCAATGGCTCCATTTGCAGCAACGATGTGGCCGGCTTGTACGGCATTCTTCGGAGTATGGGGAAAATTGACCGCCTGTCGCTATTCATTAAGTCGGATGGAGGGCACGGCCAATCCTCTTTGCGGATGGTCAATCTGCTCCGCCAATTCGTGGGTCGGCTCACGGCCATTGTTCCGTTGGAGTGCGCCTCGGCGGCCACCATGCTTGCTCTGGGCGCGGACAAAATTCTGATGGGCCCTCTGGCTTATCTGTCCGCCGTGGATACCTCTCTCACCCACGATTTATCTCCCATTGACCGCGATAACAACCGTGTAAGCGTGAGCCAGGATGAATTGCAGAGAGTGGTGCGGCTCTGGCAAAAACAGGCAAAGAACAAGGCCTCCAATCCTTACGAGGCGCTATTTCCCCACGTGCATCCTCTAGTCATCGGCGCCGTTGACCGCTCCAGCGCTCTGTCCATCAAACTCTGCGTGGAAATACTTTCCTACCATCTAAAAGACGCGAACAAGGCGCTGAAAATCAGCAATCGGCTGAATTCCGGATATCCATCCCACAGTTATCCCATCACCTATCGCGAAGCGCGGCGAATCGGGCTGAATGCCGAACCTCTGGGCGAAGATATCAACCTGTTGTTGTTTGAGCTGAACGAGATTTATGCGGAAATGGGCCAGCGCGCCTCCACCGATTTCGATGAGCGTAGTTCCCATGACAACACCATCCTGAACATCATCGAAGGCAAGGGCATCCAGATCTTCTTCCAGAATGACAAGGATTGGCACTATCGCACCGAAGAACGGCGATGGGTCACATTGAACGACAAGAGCTGCTGGCGCAAGGCTGAGTTGGTGAAGGGGAACGTAGCGGTCTCGATATTTCACGTCCGGTAAAGAAGGTCTTCCATTACCTTGGTAAGGAGGACAATTCGTTTCTCGGTGCGCTCGCTGCGGATTTCACGCAAACTTTCCAAGGGCCCAATTCACAAAATCAGTGCTTTTCAGGATGGTCGTCGCATGCGCCTGCTCGTTTGCCTGTTTCTTCTCTGCCCATTTGCTCTTGGGCAAGACAACCCCGCTTCATCTCCAAACCCTAGCGCGAATTCAGACACCCAGGGTCAGAGCCTGGCTGATGTGGCCCGCAAACTGCGCAAAGACCACACCCAGGAAGTGCAGACCACGCCGGAAGAAGCCAGGAAACTGCTGGAATCGGTCGGCGAAATTCTCAGCTTCGCCTCGGAAGACAGTGGATTCCCCAAACACAACCAGGTGAAGTCGCGGCTGGTGAGCGAGAAGGACGTAGAAAATAGCGCGCGCGAGCACCTGGCCAAACAGGAATACACGCAGCGTTTCGCCCGCGCCGAATTGACCATGAAAAAATTCGGCCTGCTGCCCCGCGAATTCAGCCTGCGCGAGTTTCTGGTCAAGGCCACCGGCAAGCAGACCGCCGCGTATTACGACGATGAGACAAAAATGATCTCTCTGCTGAACTGGATACCCGCCGAGACCCAGGCGCCGATTCTTGCCCATGAACTGACTCACGCGCTTCAGGACCAAAACTACAACCTGCAAAAATGGATGGGGCGGGAGCACAAACCGGCATCGTCTTCAACCGCAAAATCATCCCAAACCGATAGCAATGACGACGGCCTCACCGCGCGCGATGCCGTAGTCGAGGGTCAAGCGATGGTCGTGTATCTTGACTTCGCCTTGGCCAAATTTGGCCGCAACCTGCAAAACACGCCTGGCTTGGTGTATCAGATGGAAGACCCGGCGGTGAAGGCCACTCCGGACAGCGAGTTATTGCATGACGCTCCCATGATTCTGCGCGAAACCGGGACTTTTCCCTATCGCTCAGGCCTCATTTTTGAAGGAGAACTCTTGCAGGCCGGCGGCAAACCGATGGCCTTTGCCGGCGCGTTCGCCCGGCCGCCGCGCAGCACGCACGAAGTGCTCCAGCCCCGCGCCTACATCGACCGTGAACCGCTGCCTTCCTTGACCATCCCGGACCTGCGCCCGGTGGTGGGAGAAAAATATGAAGTTTTCGATAAGGGCGGCATCGGCGAACTGGATGTGCGGGCGATCCTCGAGCAGTCAGGAAACAGAAAGATTGCCGAGGGTCTTGCCTCCGCGTGGAAGGGCGGACGCTATGTCGCCTTCCGCAAACTCCCGTCTACGGCCGGTCCGTCAACCACCGCAGATCTGGCCTTGTTCTACGTTTCCCGCTGGAGAAGCCCGGAAGCGGCCGCGCAGTTTGCCCATGTCTATGCTGGCGCAGTGACGCAGCGCTATCGGAAGGTATTTGTACAACCCGTTCCCGCCTGCACCGGGGACCGCTGTCCTGCTTTTGCCGCCTACAACACGACCGACGAAGGCCCCGCCAGCATTCAGCAATTTACCGACAACACGGTGATCGTCTGCGAGGGTTTCGATGACGCGACGGCATCCCAACTTCGCGCCGTGTGGCGCGAAGCACCCCATCAGACCGAGGCTGAAAACCAGGGCTGGGACGAACTCAGCCTGCGGCTTGAGAGCATCCCGGAGTTCGCGGCATTCCAGGACCAGATTGGAAGGCAAATGCTGCAACGGGTGCTGGAGGCAGCCAAACCGTAAACGTCCCCCAATTTTCTGCCGGGAAATCCGTCCCCAAAGTGTTTAGAATCTCGAATGTGAAAATCAAACTGACAATCCTGTTCCTGTTCGCCGCCTTGCTTTCCACCCCGGCCTTTTCGCAGTCAACGGTGCCAGCCGCGCGCCTGGCCCATCTTCGCCACGGCATCAACACCAGCGCATGGTTCGCGCAGGTCTACGCCCGCCAGGGTTACACCAAGGAACATTTTGAAACCTTTGTCACCGCCGATGACATCGCGCTCATCCAGTCCATGGGCTTCGACCACATAAGGCTGAGCGTGAATCCGGACCCGATGTTCCGCAACAAGCGGCCGGATGAAATCCCCGCGGAATATCTCGGCTATCTGGACAATGCGGTGAAAATGGTCCTCGACCACGACTTGGCGGTGGTGATTGATCTTCACCCCGAAAGCGATTTCAAGGCCAAGCTGGTGGCCAACCAGGAGGACTTTGTCCAGCAGTTCGCCGACTTCTGGCGCGCCCTGGCCAAGCACTACTCGACCTGGGACGCCGACCGCGTCTTCTTCGAAGTCCTGAACGAGCCGGAGTTCAGGGACCGCAACCTCTGGGCCGGAGTGCAGGCGAAATTGGTTGCCGCCATGCGCGAAGGCGCGCCCCAACACACCATCATCGCTGCCGGCGCCAACTGGTCCTCCGACGATGAACTGGTGGTCATGGACACCCTGCACGATTCCAACGTCATCTACAACTTCCATTTTTACGAGCCCTTCCTGTTTACCCACCAGGGCGCCGGATGGACTTCGTATTCCGTGCATTGGACCAGGGGACTGCACTATCCCTCGACTCCGGAGGCGGTCGCCCCCGTTGCCGCGAGCGTGCCCGACCCGCTCTATAAGCTGCAAATCACCCGCTATGGCCTGGACCGTTGGAATGCGGAGCGCATGGAAGCGGAAGTCAATCAGGTGGCGGAGTGGGCCAAGCAGCACGGCGTGCCGGTGGTGTGCAACGAGTTCGGGGTCTATCGCGCATACTCCGATCCCAACGACCGGGCAACGTGGATCGCGGATTTCCGCAAGACGCTGGAGAAACATGGGATCGGTTGGACGATGTGGGACTATGCAGGCAGCTTTGGAGTGGCCATCAAGAAAGACGGCAAGGCCGTGCCGGATCAGGCGACTTTGCAGGCGCTGGGGTTGAAGTAAACGATGGGTTGGTCGCGGCTCAGTTTGGTTCCTTTCGGAGTAAAGTTGTTGACGCAGGGATGACAAAAATCTTTACCACAGAGGGCACGGAGTTCCACAGAGCAACTGCGCAGAGGCTTGGTTGTTTCCTCCGTGGATCCCCTCTGTGGTTTCGCTTTGCTTTTCGCCGAATCCCCAAACTGAGCCACTACCGATGGGTAAGACTCGTAGCGATGGAAGGACAACCAACGGTAAAATGGTTGGCAATTCGCTGTCCAAATCGCAATGGCTCAAGTCATCCAGTCGCGCCCGCCCGGCCCCAAGCCGCGCTTTCCCATCGGCAATTTTCCGCTGGCCCATGCCAACCCGCTAGCTACGTTTGAGCGGTGGACCCGCGAATTCGGCGATATCTTCTACTATCGCGCCGGCTGGCTGCGGGTCTATTTTCTGAATCATCCGGACTACGTCGAATCCGTCCTGGTCAATCAGCACCAGAATTTCCGCAAAGACCGCGTGGTCCGCAACACCCGCTGGATTTTCGGCGATGGCTTGCTGACCAACGAAGGCACCCCGTGGCTGCGCCAGCGCCGCATTATTCAGCCGGCATTTCACCGGGAACGCATTGCCGGCTACGCCAACACCATGACTTCCTATACCAACGAGTTTATGGACTCGTGGAAAGATGGCGACACCCGCGACATCCATCAGGACATGATGCGGCTGACGCTGAAGATTGTCGCCAAACTGCTGTTCGATCTGGAAGTGGATGAAGAAGCGGAAAAGATCGCCCACTCGTTGAACACTCTCATTGGACAAGGCGCAGGCGGACGCATGATCTTCCCGCCCTTCCTGCGTTATCTACCCGCGCCGGCCATGGCAAAAGTGAGGCGCTCGGCGCGACAACTCGACGAAATTGCATACCGCATCATCCGCCAGCGCCGGAAGAGCGCACATGAAAACGGTGACCTGCTCTCCCTGCTGATGCAAGCCCGCGACGAAGACGGCAGCGGCATGACTGACAAACAGTTGCGCGATGAGGCCATCACGTTTCTTCTGGCTGGACACGAAACGACCGCGCTGTCGCTGTCGTGGGCGTGGTATCTGCTGGGCCTGAATCCTGAAGTTGAAAAAAAACTCCATCAGGAATTGCAGCAGGTCTTAAGTGGCCGCGCCCCTGAGGCCGCAGATATGCCCCGGCTGACCTACACCGAAAAAGTAATCAAGGAAGCCATGCGCCTGTACCCGCCTGGTTGGGCCGTGGCCCGCACGGCTCTTGGAGATTGCGAAGTCGGCGGCTATCGCCTGAGGCGCGGAGACAATGTCGTCATCAGCCAGTGGGTAATGCAACGGGACAAGCGGTTCTTCACCGACCCCGAAAAATTTGATCCCGACCGCTGGTCTCCGGAGCGGGCAGCATCTATCCCCAAATTCGCTTATTTTCCCTTTGGCGCGGGGCCCCGCGGATGTGTAGGCCAGTCCTTCGCCATGATGGAGGCCATCCTGCTGCTGGCCACCATCGCCCAACGGTATACCTTTGCGGTTGTCCCGGGCCATCCCGTTGTCCCTATGCCCAGTGTCACTCTGCGCCCAAAGCACGGCATCCGGGTGGTCCTCCGCCGCAGGTAAAGCGGTTGAAGGGAGCGTCGAGGCCCCCTGCCGCTCCCAGCACTGTGGTAACCAGCGAATGAATTGACGAATGCCCACCCGCAGGCGAAGATGCAAACAACGCACCGGAGGTGTGGCGGTAGAGCTATGCGCGTAAAATTTTGGGGTGTTCGCGGGTCCACTCCAACTCCTCAGCCGGACAACATGCGCTATGGAGGCAACACTTCCTGCGTCGAAGTGCGCGTCGGCGAACAGATCTACATCTTCGATTGCGGCACTGGCTTCCGCAACCTGGGGCACCACCTGCTGCATGAGTTCGTGGACCGCCCGGTAGTCGCGCACGTTTTTGTTTCCCATTTTCACTGGGACCACATTCAGGGTTTCCCCTTCTTCCGCCCGCTCTACGACAAGCCGCAAGACCGTTTCCTGTTGCACAGCTCCAGCCGCAACCGCAAGCTGAAACAGGTGATGGAGGAACAGATGGCATCCCCATACTTCCCGGTGGGTCTCAGGGAAATGAAGGCGCGCCGCGACTTCTACGAAATTGAACCGGGCCGCATCGAGCTGGGCGAGGTCACCGTACAACCCATGTGGTTGAATCACCCCCAGGGCTGCATGGGCTTCCGCCTCGATACCCGAGAAGGAATCTTCGTCTACGCCACCGACAACGAGCCCGGCGATCCCGAGTTCGACAAAAACGTCCGCAAGCTTGCGGAAGGCGCCGATGTGCTGGTCTATGATGCCCAATACCTTCCCGAAGAATACGAAGCCCGCCGCCGCGGCTGGGGACACAGCCACTGGCGCGAGGCGGTCAACGTAGTGATGGAAAGCGGCGCAAAGGATTTGGTCCTGTTCCACCACGACCCCGACCACAACGATATCTGCATCGATAAAGTGGTAAAGGAGGCGCGAAACTACTATCCCAAAGTGCGCGCTGCCTCGGAAGGAATGGAAATCATTCTATAACCCGGACCGGCTCGAACGGGGAACGTCTACCACGGCCGACAGAGTTGCCACGATTTGTGAATCTGTGCCATCTTCATATTGGGTTGCGTTTTGCGCGCCGCCAACTCAAAGCTCAATGAACCTGCAAGCCGTGCTCTTCGACTATGGAATGGTCCTCAGCACTCCGCAAGTGGCCAGTGCTCATCGGAAACTGGTCGATTTGTTTGCCGTGAGTGCGGATATTTTCGACCGCTGTTACTGGGCAAGCCGGCATGCCTACGATCAAGGGCGCTACACCGGCCAGGAGTATTGGGACAAGGTGGCCGCCGACGCGGGCCTTGCTCTCACCTCGCGCCAGACTCAGGCCTTGATTGAAGCCGACATCGAGATGTGGAGCGGGATCAACGTTCCCATGTTGGAATGGGCCCGAAGCGTCGGCCGGGAAGGCTTCCGGACCGGAATCCTTTCCAACATCGGCTTCGAGTTGGCTTCCGCGCTGGAACGTGAATTCGCCTGGATCAAGGAGTTCCCTTTTACCATCTGGTCCTGCCGCGTTGGCGCCGCCAAGCCGCAGCCGGAAATCTTCCAACATGCGCAGGCAAAACTTGGAGTAGCACCCGGCGCGGTCCTATTGATTGACGATCGTCCGGAAAATATTGATGGCGCTCGCCGGGCGGGATTCCAAGGGATCCTTTTCGAGAACATCGCCGCTCTTGAACAGGAGCTTAGCGCGCAAGGACTGGCCGAGCAACTGCCGAAGCTGGCAGCATCGCCCGATAGCTAAGTACGCCCCAATATGGAAAACATCGAGCACCGCCCAAGTCTTGCGGCCAACGAGCTTAAGGGGGCGCAAGGCGTGTTCTAACAGATTTTTTCTTAATGTATTCGCTGGGATCGGACGTATACTGACTCCCTCAGTACGGGCCCCGCATCAATTCATTTCTAAAAACGGAGCTCCTCATGGGTGATGAAAAGACCCCTCCTTCCTGGTGGACAACCCTGCCTGGTGTCATAACCGCTTTGGCCGGTTTGCTGACTGCAGTTGGCGGCCTGGTGCTCGTACTTAACAAAGCGGGAGTGATTGGCACAGCCAAGAACGCGGACGGCAATCCTCCGGCAGTTACATCGACTCTTCAGACAGGTACAAAAGACCAAGAAATTTCTAAGACGCCCCGTAAAGCGAAAGTGGAGGGCGGGTCCCAGGCGCAAATCATAGAGGCGACAACCAACCGGGCCGAGCCGCGCCGTCCCGCCAGCAACTGGACCCATACCGTGCGCATTCGGGACCTTATTTTCGAATACAATTCCGCTGACGGTTCGGCCGAGGTGCTCAGGGATGGCGTTGTATTAAGGAGTTATTCCCCGGGCGATTTTTCCTCCGGATGGACAAACATTGTTCCGACCCCTTATGGCACTCTCTTCTACAACCGTCAGACCGGCCATGGGTCCGTCGTCCGTTTTGATAACAACGGCAACGGCAGCACCATCAAAGCCTATCCATCGCCTGGCTCACCTGCTTTCGCAGCCGGCTGGACGGACATTTCCTTTACCCGCCAAGGGATCGAGTTTAACAATGCGGCTACCGGGGCACATGCGCTGGGAGAGATCGATAGTGCCGGCAACTTCCGCACGATCCGTTCCAGATAAAGGATCGTTGGAAAAATCGACCTGCGATTACTATTTTATTTAACGGTTAATGTAAGTGTCGTGGATTGAGTGGTAGTGCCCATAGTTGCAGACACCGTCAAAATATATGTGCCCACCGGCGTGCCGCTGTTTCCAGTTGGTGGCGCATTGCTACTTCCTCCACATGAACAAACTAAGATGAGCAGGGAAAACAATAGTAAGTGCCCACGCTTCCGCAATAAGCGGGACCGGTTCGGTACTATAGGTAGAATCAAAACTCCGAGTACTCCAACTGCGAACGGCCATGTTAGCGATTCAAAGGATCTAACCGAAGCCGAACTCCGGGCCGTTGTATTCACTGTTACCGTAATCGTCGAAGCCGTACTCGCACTGATATTAGCCGTGGCCGGAACGTTACAGCTTATGGTTGTCAACGCACCGGTACAGCTAAGATTGACTGTTCCGCTCATCCCTTGTCCTCCAAGGGCAAGCGAATAATTCGCCGATCCACCCGCCTGTACCGTTGCGGAACTTGATCCTCCACTCGCAACTCCCAGCCCCAACCCGGAAGCTGCTCCCGTACCCGAGAGATTCACGGTATGTGGACTTCCGGCGGCATCGTCCGTAATCGTCAAAACACCCGTACGAGTACCCGTTGCCGTGGGACTAAAAGTCACTGAGATCGTACAGTTTCCACCGGAGACCAACGACGTGCCGCAGTTATTGGTCTCGGCAAAATCTCCGCTGACCTCAATCCGTGAAATATTCAGTGTTGCTCCACCGGAATTGGTGAGGGTCTCCGTCTGCGCCGGGCTGCTCGTACCCGCCGCTTGAGAACCAAACGTTAATGACGAAGAACTCAAAGAAACGGCACCAGTAAGTCCTGAGCCGGTCAATTGAATAAAATGTGGGCTTCCTGCCGTGTCGTCCACTATAGTAATCGCACCGTTGCGTGCTCCGCTCGCGGTAGGTTGGAATGTAACGTTAAGTGAGCAGCTTGCCGCAGGAGCTAATATCGCCGGGCAATTATTGCTCTGCGAATAATCGCCGGAGATGGAAATACTAACTATGGTGATGTTAGTAGTTCCTGTGTTGTATATACTCGCAGAAACTGTTTCCCCTGAACCGGATCCGACTGGTATCCCAACAAAGAACAGGCCTGTCGGCATGCTAAATGATGTACCTGGTCCCAAGCCAATTTTTGCGACGAACGAATCATTGAGACGGTTTGCCGAATTGCACGCCCTCCCAAACGCAGTGCAAATTGAATAGGTGCCATTTATCGCATTAATGAGAGGGATGGGGTTTTCATAGTTATCGATGCCAGCGACGTAGAGATTTTGCGCAGCGTCCACACCTATATAGGTAGGAGAACTGAAAGTCGGCTGAGTACTACTGTTACCAAAATTAGTCGCGAAGATCACGGAGCCATTTGGATCCAATCCTACTAGTTGAATATCGGTAATTGCGGACTGAATCGGATTTAAAAGAGGCTGTCCGCTAGTTGCGGTATAAACATTCTGCTGGTTGTCAATGGCGATAGGGGAGCAAACAAACGAAGATAGAATTGGTACTGAATAAAGCACAGTTGAACCACTAGGGTTTAGCTTCACGATGCTTGTCGCGCTGGTGATATACATATTAGAATCGGCGTCCACAGCCACCGCGCAACCTCCGCCACCCACAGCGCCCAAGTAAGTCGCATACTGTAAATGGCCTGAAGGATCAACTCTCCCTAGAAATCCGCCCGAGGGCGTTGTGTCCAAAGCGTTCAAAGTTAAAAGATCAGTGGTATCGGTACGTCCTACAAAGTAGGCATTGCCATTCACATCGATCGCCAGATCAGTAATAGTGGTAAAAGGGTTAGCACCTGCCGTGGTAACGCCCCCGCCGAAATAACTGGAAAAAATCAGGCTTCCAGCGGGACTGAACTCTGCGATAAATCCACTACTGTCCCCTAGAAGCACATCCTGTATCGGATTTACTGTCTGCATGTCGTTTGCGTTGGTCTGCCCTACTACCCAAATATTCCCCGAGCTGTCTACCGACGCTCGATTCGCTTGTATTCCCCCGCCGGGCACAACAGAGCCGCCAATCGAGCCTTGAAAAATCGCATTTCCCTGAGCATCGTACTTGGTCAAAGTCAGGAGATTATTTGTAGGGCCTATCCTGGAAATCAAATAGCAATTTCCAGTAATGTCAATTGCCAAAGTATCGCTAAGGGTTACATCTTTTTCGTATGCCAGGGAACCGTCTGTATGTAATTTAGTCAGTTTCGATTCGACAGAGTAGCAAAGATCTCCATTCGCATTAACAGCGGCGATAGCCCCGACACTGGGATGTACAGATTCCGTATAGGTCGCATACGCCAGATAGCGGTTTTGCGGTGCAGACTGGCCGAAGCACGCTGCTACAAACAGACCAAGCGCAACAAAAAAGCGAAAAAATCGCAAAAAGAAAAAAGAGGAGACTAACATGGCTTCTACTTTCTGAAACTTCGAGGAGTCTTAACTAGGGTCCCGGGGTGTATCGACAGTGACTTTCCCCGTACAAGACAATTTTATTAGATCATATGGTTGTTACCTTCCATACAATTATTTAACTCGCCGTTCGACCTCAATGCAGCGTCTATGTGTTAAAATTAAACCATCTTGTCGAAGTTAAGTACTGTACGTGCAATTATTTGCACGTATCACGCCGAAGATGGCTTAGGAGCCAACCACCCTCATGCCTGACGATCAGAATCCCGAACTCCCCTTGACTCCACCACCCGGCGACGGCGGAAGCCCGGGCGCGCTGAACATTCAGCCGGTCAATATCGAAGAGGAGATGCGCCGGTCGTATCTCGACTA
>CAZETZ010000036.1:0-25628 GCA_964514735.1 uncultured Acidobacteriaceae bacterium
CGAAGTCGAACGGGCCATGCCCTGATACGAACCGTTTCTCAAACTGCACCACTACCGCGGGACGGGACAAGTCCGTCTCCACGCCTTTCTCTGCTATTCTCCTTTTAAACGCTCTCATGCGCATCCTCACTCGCTACATCCTGCGCGAGATCACCTATCACGCCTTGATTGGCACGGGAGTGTTTACGTTTGTTCTATTCACCCAAAGCCTGGCGCGGATTCTGGAACTGATCGTCCGCAATAGCGCGCCCCTGCCCAGCGTGGCCGAGCTTTTCTTTTTGACGGTGCCGGGCGCACTTACTTACACCATCCCGATGGGGGTGCTGATCGGAATTTTAATTGGCCTCAGCCGGCTGGCCGCCGACAGAGAAATCACCGCCATGCGGGCCAGCGGGACCGGAATCTGGACTTTTTTGCGGATCGTTTCCATTTTCGTCCTGGCGGGCTGGGTGCTGGCGCTGGTGAATAGCGTCTATGTAGCGCCCATGTCTCAAGCAGCTTTGGCCCGTTTGCAAAACCAGCTCAAGGGTTCCCAGGTTTCCTTCGAAGTCCAGCCCCGCGTTTTTTACGAGGGTTTCCCCAAACGGGTCCTCTACGTTCAGGATGTGCGAAGTGGCGAGGGCGCGGCCGTCTGGAAAGGCGTATTTATCGCCGACACCACAAACCCAGCCGCCCCCCGCATCACGCTGGCGCGCGAAGGCATTCTGGTCAGTGAAGGGGTGGACAATTTACACCTGCATTTGATCGGCGGGTCGATCCACGAAACCGACCCGCAGTCGCCCAGCGATTATCAGATCAAGACTTTCGATGAGACCGATTTTCAAATTCCCTTGCCCCAGGCGGACAACAAAGACCAGGAACCGGCCCCGCTCGGCCAGTTGGGCACCGCGGAACTGCTGCAGAAGACAACCGGCCTGGGCCTGAAGGAGTACATCCGGCGCTGGTACTTCATCGAATTCCATCGCCGCTTCGCGCTCGCGACTGCCTGTGTGGTGCTGGGATTGGTTGGCATTCCTCTGGGGCTCTCTTCGAAAAAGGGAGGCAAGTCGGCCGGGTTTGTGATCACCATTGCCTTGGTGTTCGCCTATTACTCGGTTTCCTTGCTGGGTGTGTCGCTGGCAAAACAGGGCAAGGTGTCTCCGTTTCTAGGGGTTTGGCTGGCCGATATGGTTTTTCTCGCGGGAGGCTGCGTGTTGATCTGGAGGGCCGAACGCCGGCCTTTAGAAATCGGCTTTCTCAAAAGATGGAAAAAGCCAAAACACCCGGCGGCGAAAACCAACCGGCCGGTTGGGTCGCGCGCTCTGGGCCAGGGCAGGGCCTTTCAGCGAGCGGCCGGCCGGAGGCGCGTGTTTCGGGCGAGTTTCCCCCTGATTCTGGACGACTATGTGCTGCGCGACTTCAGCATGTACCTGGTCATGATTTTTGCCGCATTCCTGATTTTGTTTCTTGTGTTCACGCTCTTCGAGTTGCTGGGAGATGTGTTGCGCAACCAGATTTCGCCTCTGGTGGTGGCAGAGTATTTGCTGAATGTCTCGCCATATTTCCTGTACGCGATCGCCCCGCTCGGCACCCTCTTTGCCGTGGTCATAACCCTGGGGTTAATGCAGCGCTCGAATGAAATTACCGCCATCAAAGCCACCGGCATGAGCATCTACCGCATTGTGGTGCCCATCCTGGTGGCCGCGGGCCTGGTCGCGGGCGCGTTGTTTGCTTCCGACCAGATATATCTTCCTCATACCAACAAACGGCAGGATGCTTTGCGCAATCAGATCAAGGGCAAACCCGCGCAAACCTATCTGAATCCCGATAGGAAATGGATTTTCGGGCAGCACTCAACCATTTATTACTATCAATTGTTCGATTCGGACAAAGACCAGTTCGGCAGTCTCTCTGCATTTCAGTTCGATCCCAAAACTTTTGCCTTGACCGAGCGTGTCTACGCCAGCCGGGCAAACTGGGATGAAAACCTGAAACGCTGGGTCTGCACCCAGGGATGGAGCCGGGTCCTGCGCGGGCCGGCCATCGAACATTTCGGCACCTTCGAAGTCGCGACCTTCAATGCGCTGAGCGAGCCACCCAGTTATTTCAAGAAGGAAGTCAAACAGTCCTCGGAGATGAACTATGCGGAGCTGCGGCGTTACATCCGCGATCTGCAACAGAGTGGCTTTGATGTGGTGCGTCTGAAGGTGCAATTGCAAAAGAAGGTCGCCTTCCCGGTGATTGTGCTGGTGATGGCCATGCTGGCAGTCCCCTTCTCCGTGTCCGCGGGAAAACGCGGGGCCATTGCCGGCGTGGCGGTTGCCGCGGGAATAGCCGTCGTTTATCTGACGATCTCGGGTTTATTCGAGGCGATGGGCAATGTTAGCCAGCTTCCGCCGCTGCTTGCGGCCTGGTCGCCGGACCTGATTTTCGGCCTGGTTGGAGGCTACCTGATCCTGAAAGTCCCCACCTAGCGCGGCCGCCTTACTTCACCAACACCGCGGAAGGGTTATTACCGGTAGTGACAATGGCTGTTCCTGCATTGCTCAAAGTGCCCTTGGTCGGATCGGTGATGACGAAAGCGGACAGTGACCCGGAACCGTTGTTCGCGGCAAAAACATATTGGCCATCCTGCCGCGCGGTGATCCACACCGGCGATGTTCCGGTCGATACCGCGGGAGGACTCATCACCGTCAATGCGCCAGTGACCGGCGCAATCGTGTACTGCAGCACTCGATTCTGCTTGCGGTCGGCGACATAGAGGAAGGTCCCCGACGGCGGAGTAATGACGGCGGGATTCACAATCACCAGGGAGCCGGGTTCTCCATTGGCTGGAAAAGGCGATCCGGTAATCTCCTCCAAGTCCCCAGGGCTGGCGCCTTTGTTGGTGCAATTGAGCGACGGCTTATCGCAAATCTCGTAAACCGAGATGTTCCCCGAACCGCCGTTGGCGTTCGCAACGTACAGGAAAATGGAATTGGAGCTTGGGTTCTTAGGGTCATCCGGCGTGACCACCATACCCATGGGCGTGGTGGAATTGAGGACCGATATTGGCCCCCCTACCAAGGGAGTCAGCCCGCCATTGCCATCCACCGAATAACCCAGCAGCGTGCTGGCCGCAAAATCGCTGATGTAAAGGTATTTTCCATCCGGGGTTACTGCCAGCGCGGAAGGATTATCCAAACCAGTGGTTGTGCCCGCCGCGGTAAGGGCCGCGCTCTGCCCGATGGAAAACACCGCAACCGAACCGGCGTTGGGGCCAAACGGCCCCTGATTCAAAACGAACAGGAATTTTCCCGACGCGTCCATCGCCATGGCGACCGGATTGGTCCCCGAAGCCACATTGGGAGTCACGGCTGCCAGGGTGCCATCCGCCTTGATCGTGTAGCGTGAGATGTCCCCGCTGTCCTGGTTGGCCACGAAAATGGAGTTTCCGTCCGGTGTCATGATCGCTGCCGATGGAAGGGTGCCGGTTGCCACCCCGGCGCCATTGTTCGTCGCCTTGCCAGTCGAGCGGTCGAGGAGGAAGGGGGAAAGGAGTTGATCGCCTTGCGTGGCGACAAAAAAGAACCCGGTGCCGACCACCCCCGGGTTTGACGGTGTCGTCGATGAATTCGTACCACCACAACTGATTCCCATCCCTATCCCGGCCAGAACCAGCATCCCTACCAGAACACGGCACTTCATCCCTATTGTTTCTCCTCAACGACCCCAACCATGCCCTGGAGCCCGAAAATTTGCACTCATTTGTGTATCAGGAATACGCCGGAAGAGCAAACCTGCACCATGCGGTTGGAACGTAGGAAAGGCCATCCGAGTTGCCCATAGGCCGTCCGTTTCTTCAAGAATCTGTGGAATTTAGCTGGGTCCCATCGCCAGGGTCGCGGCGGCTGGAAGGTCCACGGCAGTTGCCGGCAGGCGAATCTCGACCTTCAGGCCTCCTTCCGGCCGATTGACCGCCTTGACGCTGCCACCATGGAGGAGGACGGCGCGCTGGGTAATCGCCAACCCCAGTCCAACCCCGCCAGTCTGGCGACCTCGGGCATCGTCAATGCGATAGAACGGGCGGAAGATCTTGTCCAGCGCATCGCCAGGCACTCCAGGGCCGGAATCTTGCACCGTCACCACCACGTGGTTTGCGTGATCATCGCGTAGGTTGATTTCCACGTTGGTGCCCTCGCGCGTATAGCGGATGGCATTTCTTACCACGTTCTCCATCGCGCTGCGGAGCAGCGCGGCGCTGCCCATAACTAGAAAGTCCTGGCCGAAATCAAATTTCACGTGACATTGCCGGCTCTGGGCCTCGAATTCCGCATCCTGGGCGACTTCGGAAATGAGTTCTTCGAGGTGGACCGGCGCTTTTTCGATGCCGTCCTCGCCGCTCTCGAGCTTGGCGATGGTCAGTAAGCGGCCGATTAATTCATTCAGGCGTTCCGCCTCCAATGTGATCCGCTCCAGGGCCCCGCTGGCGCCGGGTCCGGAGCGCTGCCTGGCTAACTCCAGGGCAACGGACAAACGCGCCAAGGGCGAGCGCAACTCGTGCGAAACATCGCTCCACAGGCGGGATTGCGCTCTCACCATTGCCTCCAGACGCCCGGCCATGGAATCGAAATCTCGAACCAGTTCGGCGATTTCATCTTTACGGCGCGATCCCGAGGCGCCGGCACGCGCGCTCAAGTCCCCGGCGGCCAGCCTTTGCGCCGCCGCCCGCAGCAGCACGACAGGCCGGGTCATATAAAGGGCCAGGGGATAGCAAACCAGACCGGAGGAGACCACCGCAATCAGAATCCACATCCCTGGAATATTGCGCGGGCTGAAAAAGGAGGCTGGAGGCGGAGGCGCCGACATGACCAGCGTAAACCGGTGACCCTGCACCGTCGTGCTCGCCTGGCGCAGAAAACGGCCGGGCGCAAAGCGCAACCAGCCGGGTGAAGAAATGGGCCGCCCCTGCTGGAAATCTTCCACGAATTCCGGCGGGCGGGCGCCGGATATCTCCTTGCCCTCTTCGTCGAACAAGAAGGCCCTCACATGCTGGGTGTTTTGCAGTTCGCTCAAATAACGGCTTAGGCTTTCGGCGCCGCCGGCTTGATAGGCCTCCACAGATTCCTTCAGCACCTTGGACTCTAAGGCATCCCAGACGGCTGTTTCACGCTGCGGTCTGAGCCAAATGGCCAGGGTGATCGCCAGCACCACAAACAAGGCCTGGGCCACCCAAAACGAGAGGAAGATTTTCAAGAAGAGGCTTCTCATCGCCCTGCGCTCCCCACTTTGGCCGGCGGACGAGTAAAAATGTAGCCGACTCCCCGCACTGTCTTGATGTAGTCCGTGCCGCTCTCCGTATCGCCAAGTTTCTTGCGTACTTTGCTGACATGCATGTCAATGCTGCGGTCGAAGGGCGAAAACTTTCTGCCCAGGACCGAGTCCACCAATCGTTCGCGAGACACGACCTGGCCCGCTTCCTGCAACAGCACTTGCAGCAAATTGAACTCGACCGAAGTCAGCTCCACGTTGTTGCCGTCCTGCGCCACGGTGCGGGTGGCAGGGTTCAATTCAACATTGCCGACCCGCAGGATATCGCCGGGCGATCCGTCCGCCGTTCTGGTGCGGCGAAGCACGGCGCGAATTCGAGCTACCAGCTCGCGCGGATTAAAAGGCTTGGGAAGATAATCGTCGGCGCCGATTTCCAGGCCAACGATCCGGTCTACATCTTCGCCGCGCGCGGTCAACAACAATACCGGGATACGCGATGTAGTCCGCATCCTGCGGAGGACATCGAAGCCATTCATCCTGGGCAGCATCACGTCGAGCACCACCAGCAAATGGTCGGCGCTAAGGGCGCGTTCCAGTCCCTTCTCGCCGTCGTGGACCGCTTCGACTTGAAAACCTTCCGGCCCCAGATACTCCGACACCAGGCCGCAAAGCTCAACGTCGTCGTCGATCACCAGGATGCGGTCCATGCCAATTCTCCCATTCTTGTTTTACATCAGGCAGGTCGCGCTTCAAGTCAATAATTGTCAACGCGCAGCCTCAGCATTTACAAAACTTTACCCCACTTGACCGTCTTTTTACGACTTTTGATGAGGGCGAGTGTTCTTATTAAGTAACAGATTTGCCCGGAGAGAGGTTGGCTTGGGAGGAAAAATGAAATCGCACCGCACCAAGATATTCATCGCCGCTGCCGCAGTGGTTCTCCTCGGGGCAGTTGCAGTTTCGCAAACGCTACGGCGAGCAAGTTACGGGCACGGACGAGGAATGTTTGGGGAGCACATGCTGGCGTTCTACGCGCGCAAGCTCGACCTGACCGACGCGCAACAGGCGCAGGTCAAGGACATCCTGGCCAAGGAAAAGCCCACAATCAAACCCCTGCTCTTGCAGTTGGCCCAGGCCAATCATCAGATAAGGCAGTTTGAAGAAAACGGTAACTTCGATGAAGCACAAGTAAGAGCATTGGCAACCCAGCAGTCGCAAACTCTCGCTGAATTAATCGTGCAGAAGGCGCGCATTGAATCGGAAATGCTGCAGGTATTGACCCCGGACCAGAAGACCAAGTTCAAAGACCTGATGGACAAGCACGAACAGCGGATGATGAATCGTCTGCAGAATGGGGCCGGGGAAAATCGGGACAAGCAGTAGCGGCACAAGGAAAGGCGGACACCAACATGGCAACCGCAGCAATAACAACACGGGATTTTATCGAAGCGTTCGCCGCCGAGCTGGCTGGTGGAATCGATGCGGCGGTAGAGACCTGGATGGCAGCGATGGAAAGCGCGCTCACCGATCCTGAACTCACGACACTCGGCCGCATGAATGCCGCCAAGGACCTGTTGGAACACTACAAGAATCTTACCGGCAAGAAACAGTTGCGACCCCGCCGACCCCTGGCGGCGTGAGGCTGAACATGAACACTGAAGCTTTGTATCGTTACGTCATGGATTCGGCGGTTCTGTTCCTTTCCAGCTGGCTGCTGTTGCTGGTGGGGGCTTTTACGTACGCTTTTCGCAGGTCCACCGATTGATGATTTTACGGCTTCGGGTTTGCTCCATGGCGTCGAGGGGTAAATGCCGGAATCGAGTAGAGGTTGCGTGTTCTCCTCTGCACCCACCAATGCAAACAGGACCCGATCCACTCGATTCTGGCAGGGCCGACGCCATGGAGGAAACCCGCGGCGGTCCATAAACTGAAGCGCTAGCTGGTAGAATCACATCTACTGAAGCGCATGCTGCCCAAGAGTCTTGGTCCGTTACTTCCATACTTCAAGAAATACCAGCTCAGCTACTTCCTAGGGGCGGCTTGCGTCTTGTTGCAGAACGGCGCGGCCGTGCTGTTTCCGCTGGTGATTCAACATGCCATTGATGGGCTCAATGGCGGAGTGGTGCGGCACAAGCTGGTCATTTACGCGTCCCAACTGCTGGGTCTTATCGCGCTCAAAGGGATCTTCTCGTATCTGACACGCTCGGTGGTCATTTGGGTTTCCCGTGAAATTGAATTCGATCTGCGCAACGATTTGTTCCGGCACCTGGAAGGGCTTTCTCATTCCTACTACCAGCGTACGCGCACCGGGGACATCATGGCCCGGGCGACGAATGATCTGAACGCGGTCCGCATGTTACTCGGCCCGGCCATCATGTATTCCGCAAATACCGTGGTTTTCATGGCGGGCGCGCTGGGCTTCATGTACTCCATCAGTCCCAAGCTGACGCTGTATACCTTCCTCCCGCTCCCCATTGCCAGCGTGGTGGTGCAATACTTTGGCCGGCAAATTCACGATCGCTTTGAAACCATTCAGGCGATGTTTTCGGAAATCTCCGCCCGGGTGCAGGAGAATTTTTCCGGGGCGCGGGTGGTTCGCGCTTATGTCCAGGAGGAAGCCGAAATTGCCGCGTTCGAGAGGGCGAATACGGAATACATTGGGCGCAGTCTCAAGCTGGTGCGGTTGATCGGCATGCTGTGGCCAACTTTGGAAACCATGCTGGGGCTGGCCATTGCGCTGGTGCTATGGCTGGGCGGGAGAGAGGTATTGGCGCACAACATTTCGCCCGGTCAGTTCGCCGCGTTTCTTACGTATATGGTGCAGCTCACGTTCCCCATCATTGCCCTGGGATGGGTCATCAACATTTTTCAGCGCGGCACCGCGTCGTTGCAGCGGATCGCCGAGATTTTCGCCGAGAAACCGGAGATCGTCGATGGCGACGAGGCCAAGGCGGGCGCTCCGGCGAGAGAACTGGCGGGAGAAATCGAATTCCGCAATTTGAATTTTGCGTATCGCGACAATGTTGTGCTGCGCGATATTAACTTGAAAATTCCCGCGGGGAGCAGCCTGGCGCTGGTCGGGCCGACGGGTTCCGGCAAGACCACCCTGGTCAGCCTGATTCCCCGCATCTCGGACGCGCCGCCAGGGAGCGTGTTGATCGATGGGCGGCCGGTGCGGCGATATCCGCTGGAATTTTTGCGGCGCAACATTGGCTTTGTTCCCCAGGAAACGTTTCTGTTCAGCGAGACCGTGCGCGAGAATATTGCCTTCGGCGTGGAGAATGCCTCGGACGAAGCGGTTCGCGCCGCGGCAGAAGCGGCCAACATCGCCGCTGACATCGAAGAGTTCCCGGACAAGTACGCGACCATGGTGGGCGAGCGCGGGCTCACGCTTTCCGGCGGGCAGAAACAGCGGTCGGCGATTGCACGGGCTTTGGTCCGCAATCCACGGGTATTGGTTCTGGATGATGCGCTCTCCAGTGTGGACACGCAAACCGAGGACAAAATCCTGAACCATCTGCGGGAGATCATGCGTGGACGTACCACGATTTTCATCTCGCATCGCGTCTCTACCGTGCGTAATGCCGACCGCATTGCGGTGTTGCATGGAGGGCGGATCGTCGAGCTGGGCACCCACGAGGAATTGCTGGCGCAGAACGGGTATTACACCGATTTGTATCACAAGCAATTGCTGGAAGAAGAGTTGGCTGAGGTTTAACATCCGCGCTGGGCCTTGGTTCGACCTCCCCATGAAACGAGTTGTTACCCCGGAATTGCTCGACAGCGACGCCGGCACTCCCGCCGAAGTGGCCGAATCCTTGGCCGACTTGCGCGGGATCAATCGGAAATTTGGCGGAATCGGCACTACTCAAGCCATGATTGAGCACGTGTGGAAATGGGGCTTGTCCCGTCCGGCGGGACAAGCCCCGCCTCCATGCCACGAGTTATCCCTGCTGGAGGCTGGGGCCGGTTCGGGGGACGTTCCCTTGGCGGTGCGAGAACGGTTGTCGGCCGAGGGCCTGCGGCTACGCGTCACGCTGCTTGACCGTGCAGCCACGCACCTGACTGTCGGCAACAGCCATAGGGCTGTAGTCGGCAATGCTCTGGCGCTTCCTTTTGCCGCGGACAGTTTCGATCTAATCAGTTGCGGATTGTTTGCCCACCATCTGTCTCCGGAGGAACTCGTACGGTTTATCGAGGAAAGCTTGCGGGTTTGCCGGGTGGCGGTGCTGATCAACGATCTGGTGCGCAACCCGCTGCATCTGGCATTGGTTTACGCCGCTTATCCTTTATACCGCAGCCGCCTCACACGCCATGATGGGCCGGCATCGGTCCGCGCGGCGTACACTCCGGAGGAGATGCGCAAGCTGGTGGCCCGAACTCCGGCAGCGCGCGTGGAGATCTTGCGCCATTATCTGTACCGTATGGGCGTGATCATCTGGAAGAAGTAATGGCTGAGACCTACGATTTGGTGGTTGCCGGAGGTGGACCGGCTGGATCGGCGGCGGCGATCACAGCCGCCCGAGCGGGTGCGCGTGTCCTTCTACTCGAAAAAGGACGATTTCCACGGCATAAAGTTTGCGGGGAATTCGTCTCGGCGGAATCTCTTGGACTACTGTCTTGCCTGCTCGATTCGCAGCATTCGCCGCTTTTGCGCGAGGCCGTACTGGTCCCACAAGCGCGTATGTTTGTGGATGGACAAGTGCTACACAGCGCGATTACGCCTCCTGCCGCCAGCATTGCCCGGATTGACCTCGACGCAGCGCTGTGGAGTTCCGCGGAGAAATCTGGAGTGGAAGCCAAACAACAGGTGACAGTGGAAGCGATCGGCGGAACGGGGCCGTTCAGGATCGAGACTTCGCTAGGCCAATTTGAGGCCCGGGCCGTCATCAATGCCTCGGGCCGATGGTCGAACCTCACGGCAGGGATGGGGGAAAGGCAGAAATCTCGCGATAAGTGGCTGGGAGTGAAGGGACATTTTTCCGAAGCGCGCCCCAATCCTTCGGTTGACCTCTATTTCTTTGGCGGTGGATATTGTGGAGTGCAACCGCTCAGTGGAAACAGTATTAACGCCTGTGCCATGGTGCGGGCTGAGGTGGGCAGCACCTTGGCTGAAGTGTTTGAGGAACATCCGGCCCTGTACCAGCGCAGCCGATCATGGAAGCCGATCAGTGAGCCGGTGTTCACCTCACCCCTGATCTTTCGTACACCACTGCCAACACGAGATGGAATATTCATGGCGGGTGATGCGGCCGCGTTTGTCGACCCGTTTGTCGGGGATGGGATTTCGTTGGCTTTGCGCAGCGGGTCGTTGGCTGGAACTTGTTTAATTCCATTTTTTAGGCGAGAAGTTTCAATCGAAGAAGCCGTTTCGCAATATAGCCGAATCTACCGGCATCGTTTTTCCCCGGTTTTCAAAACGTCTTCCCAGATTCGCAAACTGCTGGAGCTGCCGCGTAGCGTTCGCAAACCACTGGTTTTCATGTTGCAGAAGGCCCCGGCAGTTACACGGTATTTGGTCAGTAAGACCCGATAGCCGGGATTCTGGGAACGGAGAACTGTGAACTGACTGTCCCGGCGAAGTGAATTACGCTCGAGTTTCACTAGAAATCAATTTCGTCGGAAGATTCGTATCAGGGCAGCGGCTTTCAGCCCTGCCGCCGAATTCCAAATTCTGTGAACGCGCCCAAAGGGCGCAAACAACCAAAAAATATCTAGAGTCACTACAGTTGCGCTGGATCGGCGCCGACCCTTCATTCCATAAGCGAATCGGCAAGGCTGAAGCCGCTGCCCTGATACGAAGCATAAGAATCGGTTCCCGGCCACCGGTTCTCTGTCCCAGTTGTTTAGCGTACTACCAGCACTTCTCTTACGTTGTCCCGGGCCAGGAAGAACTTAATCGAGCCAAAATCACGGAAAAGATTTTCGATGTGGCGGTTATTGAATACACGCTGCAACGGAAATGTGGAATGGACCGAGGTATGGATCGCTCCCGTCGGCCCGCGGCGCACTTCACGCCGGGGCTCGATGGGTTGCATTTCCAGCGTGTCTTTATCCACGATGTGGAAGCGATAGCAAGGCGCATCCGGCCCGGCTTCGCGGGTGTGAAAGAACGCCAGCAACTGGCCGCCCGGCTTGAGCATGGACCACAGTCGCCCAACCACCGGTTTCACCAGGCTTTCATCCAGGTAATCCGCCAGGTTCCAGCAGAAGACGATGTCAAATTGCGGGTTGGCAAAGTTCAGGTTTTCGTCCAGAAACTTCTTGCTGTCGAGCACCTTGTTCCCCTGCTCGTCTTTAGTTACAAGCGCGGGATCGGTCGAGGCTTCCAGCAGGTCTTCGCTGTAAATCTTGTGGCCGCGCCCGGTGAAGTAGCGGATATTCGACGCGGAGGTATACCCAAGATCGAGAATACACAAGGGCTCTTCGGAAGCCATAAGCTTGGCCAGTTCGCCCAGTCCGCTGGAACGCCGCGTCAACCTCGCAGGCGGCTGATCCGTGACCGTGGTCGAAGAGTCGGATGAGCTACGAAAGAATCTCATGTAGGTGATGCAACCAACGCGGCCAATACCCTGTGCAGCATCGGGTTATTAAATTCTCCATTTTTTAATATAGCGCGAAAGTTCCCGGAGGAGTGGCCGGAAATTTCACGCTTGCGCTGACTGGCCCAAACTTAGGTATGTACTTAGATGACTCCCGCAGTTAGGCGGATGGCTTGTTTCCGTCGCGCTGGACGTCGACCTTGCCCTTAAAATACGCTCCCTCTTCAATGGAAACCCGTTGGGTGGTGATGTCGCCCACCGCGATGGCCGACTTGCGCAACTCCGCCCGCTGGCTGGCATTGATATTTCCTTCCAGCTTGCCCTGCACCGTCACACCCTTGGCGTTGACGTTTGCTTTTACCTGCCCGTTGGGACCGATGGTCAGGTTGTTGCTGCGCAATTCGATGGTTCCCTCGACCTGCCCATCAATGTAGAGGTCTTCGCTGCCGGTCAGTTCTCCCTTGATAATGACTGACTTGCCGATGTGGGCAAATTCGCTGGTTTTTGGTGCGTCCATGAAATTGGGCCTCCCAGGTTGGGGTGACTGCGGATGTTGCTGCCTCTGGAGCAATGACTATATCCCAGCAGTTTGGCGGACGCAATCGACCAAATGGCCCTCAATCGGCAACAGGATTGACCCGCATCCTACGATAGACTGGTACTCCATGGGACCGGCGTGCAAAGGATTCTCTATCGTCCTATTTTGCTGCCTGGCCAGTCTGGTTCCCTTTTCTCTCGCCCAACCTGCCCAGAATGACGTGGTTTCTCCGCAAGAACTGGTGCGTCGGGCGGTGGCGATCGAACTCAACCCACCCGACACGGACAAGAAATTTCTCTTTAAGCATTACAAGAAGAACCCCAATGGCACCCAGACCATGCTCTACGTGCAAACCCGTGAGGCCATTGCCGGACTAGTGATCGCGATCAACGATAAGCCGCTCAGCGGCGAACAACGGAAAGGGGAAAGCCAGCGCATCCAGCGCTTCGTTGACGACCCGGACGAACTCAAGAAAAAGCAGAAGCAGGAAAAAGAAAATGCCGACCGGGTGGCTCGCATCATTCGCGCCTTGCCGGATGCATTTCTCTACGAGCGTGACGGGGTGGAGACGAGCAAGCCCGGTCTGGGAAGGACCGGCGATGAACTTACGCGACTTAGCTTTCATCCCAATCCCAAGTACGATCCACCTTCGCGGGTGGAGCAAATCCTGACGGGGATGCGGGGACACATTCTGATCGACGCCAAACAGGACCGCATCGCCAGAATTGAAGGGACACTGCAAAAAGATGTCAGCTTTGGCTGGGGGATCCTGGGGCACCTAGACCGCGGCGGGCACATTGTGCTCGAGCAGGCCGATGTCGGGCAAAGTTGGCGGATTACCCTGATGGACATGGCGTTCACCGGAAAAATTCTGTTGTTTAAGAGTGTGAACGCGCGCTCCACTGAAACCTACAGCGATTTTCACCCAGTCGCTTCGGACCTGACCTTTGCGCAGGGGGTGGACCTGCTGAAAAAATACGAAGCCCAGTGGCTGCTCAGCCAAAATGCGGGGGCTCACCCCTGAGCCAGCCTGGCTTCCAGGCGGCTTTTTACTTCGGGCCATTCCCGGTCCACAATGCTGAAATACACCGAGTGGCGGATGCGCCCGCTCCACGTCACCATGTGATTGCGGAATGTGCCTTCTTCTTTTGCTCCCAGGCGCAAGATCGCCGCGCGCGACCTTTCATTCAGGGAATCGGTCTTGAATTCCACGCGCAGACATTTCCACACTTCAAACGCATAGCGCAGCATTAGATACTTGGACTCGGTATTCACCGCGGTGCGCTGCCATGCGGGGGCAATCCAGGTGGAGCCGATTTCCACGTGGCGGTTGGCGACATCGATGCTCATGAAGCGGGTGCCGCCTACGATTTGCCCTGAGTTGCGCTCCAGCGTGGCAAACGGAACCGAGGCCCCGCGCCGGTGTTCCCCCAGGACGAGGTCGACGAAATGGGTGGAGTCCTGCGCTGTCCGCATGGGATAAGGGATCCAGCGGAACAGCTCTTCGGCATGGTCTTTTGTGACTTCCCAAAACAATGGAGCATGTTCCCTTTGCAAGGGCGCCAGTTGCACGGCGCGGCCAGTCAAGGTCACATCCTGCGTGGGATCGAAGGAGGAATCGGGCATGATCTCAAAATTCTACATGGCGCCAAGGGTCCGGATGACGCTTGCGCTCTTTCAGTTTTTGCATCTCTTGCAAGGCCCCAGCATCTGAATATCGTTCTGCCTGTAGAATTGCATGCTGGTTGACGAATCCATGGTCCGTTTCGTCCAACGATGTCAGGAGGGTTGCCGGTGAAGTCGCAGTGTCTCCCGTTCACCCAGGTTCCGCACACTTCCCGGCTTTTTCTGGATTTTCTGTCCGGCGCGCCCAGCGTCCAGCCATTTTTTCCCCGCAGCCCTCATTTTTCCGAATGGGTCAACGACCAAGCGGCAAAAATTCAATACGACCCCGAACGCCGTGAGAGAGTTGCGGCCATCCTGGCACGTCAGAACCAAGAATGCGGGGCTTCGGCGCGGACCATCGAGAACGTGTCTCGCCTGAAGTCTGGCGCCTGTGTTGTCGTGACCGGTCAACAGGTGGGCTTGTTCGGCGGCCCGCTCTTTTCCTTGTTCAAGGCCCTGACTGCGGTCAAATTGTCCGAAGAAGCCAGCAAGGCCGGCGTGGATTGCGTGCCAGTTTTCTGGCTGGCAACGCAGGACCATGACCTGGATGAAATCCAAACGATCTCCCTGCCCGGACCTGAAGCTACGCTGCAACGGTTGACGGCAATCTCTCATGGAGTATCCGAATCGCCGGTCGGGACGATTCAGCTAGGGCCCGAGATTGGCGAGGTCCTAAAGGCAGCGGAGTCGTTGCTGGGGGAGCAGGAAGTCACCAATTTTTTGCGCGAATCCTACCGGCCGGAAGCCACCTTTGGGAGTGCCTTCGCCCGTTTGTTCATGCGTTTGTTTGGTCCGTGGGGAGTCATTCTCCTCGACGCCTCGGACCCCGAGCTGAATGCTCTGGCTGGGCCGATTTATGGCGGAGCGATCGAGCGCGCAGCGGAGTTGGATGATGCCCTGCTCGCACGCGATCGGGAACTCGAATCCGCGGGATATCATCAGCAGGTCAAAATCACCCCCTCCGCCACGCTCCTATTCACCATGAAGAACGGGGCGCGCGTTCCGATTCACCGCGCCAACCACTCAGCCTTCTTGATTGGCGGCGAGACCATTGCCCAATCCGAACTCTTGCGCAGAGTGGCTTCTGCGCCCCACCAGTTCAGCGCCAATGTACTCTTGCGGCCGGTGGTCCAGGACCATCTGTTACCAACCTTGGCCTACACTGGAGGGTCTGCGGAAGTTGCCTATTTCGCTCAGGCGGCGGTGGTTTACAACGCCTTATTGGGGCGCGTCACTCCTATTGTCCCGCGTTTTTCCGCCACGGTTGTAGACGCAAAGACCAATGGATTACTTGAGCGTTACGGGTTGACTTTGACCGATCTATTCGAGACCCCGGAAAGAGTCCGGGAATGCCTGGCCGCGCAAGCCCTTTCACAGGAGTTGCAGTCGGCCTTCGCCGCGGCGAACAGCAACCTGGACCAGTCCTTCACCGCCATACGCGAATCTTTGTCGCGGTTGGATAAGACGCTAGTGGAAGCCGCGGAAAATGCGGAATCCAAAATTCGCCATCAATTGGAAAGCCTGCGGGCCAAAGCCGCCCGGGCTGAACTGCGGCAGAGTGAGATCTTAGACCGTCACGCGCGGGCCCTGACCAACACGCTATACCCCAATAAAGCCTTGCAAGAGCGTGAAATCTGTGGCATTTATTTCCTCGCGCGCTATGGCAAAGAATTTCTCGACGAGGTTTATCAAAACATTCATCCGGAGTGCTTTGATCACCAGGTCCTTACTCTCTAATCGGGCGGATGTACCTTACGTCACGTTGGCCCGACGGTGTGAACAAGGTATGATCGTAGTCGCCGCGCCACATTGTCGCTAGGGGCTGGGAGCGGCCAAAAACGCCATCCATGGTCCTATTCTCGACCTCCACATTTGTCCGGACCCTGTTTCCCGCGGCTTGGGCGTCCTGGCTTATCCATTTCTTTTTTTCCGCGATTGTGGTCGAAGATGCCTCGAAACGTTCCGATGTTTACAACATCCTGTGGGTGCTGGTTTTCGGTTTTGCCACCTTGAATATTTTGGGACTGGTCGCTCGCAAGTTTGAGCCGGAACGTTCCCGCTTGAGTTTTGGGGAGTCGCTGGCAATCATGGTGGTCCTGGTGTCGGTGTTACTGCTGGGGTGGGAGATGCTGTACTTCTTCAAGGTCCTGCCCATCAAACTGAAACCTTGATGGGTTGGAGTATCATCAAGACATGCCGAAAAAGGCGACAGCCTTCGAAGTTACCTGCCCGTGCTGTAGCGCGGTGCTGAAGGTGGACGCGGAAACCCAGGCTGTGATCGCCCATACCGCCGCGGTCAAACCCAAAACCTTTAACGACATTGAAGAAGCTGCGCGGGCCATGAAAGAGCAGGATAGCCGCCGCGATTCGATCTTCCGGCAGTCGGTGGAAGCACAAAGGAATGCGTCAGATTTACTAGAGAAGAAGTTCCAGGAAGCGCTTCGCAAAGCCAAAGAATCGCCCGACACCGGCAAGCCAATCCGCGATTTTGACCTCGATTAGCCCAAAATGGGAGCTGCAAGAAAATCTTCTGTTGCAAAACGAAATAATCCAGATTTGAAACTTGGCGCTTGAGGATACAATGTGCGCCCTAAGCCATGACCCCTATTTTGTTGGGACATCGCGGCGCGCGTGCGATGCGCTCGGTCCCTGAGAATACGCTGGCTTCCTTCGACCTCGCCCTGGAGCACGGCTGCGACGGGGTGGAGTTCGACCTTCGTTTGACGGGCTGCGGGAAAGCGCTGGTCTGCCATAACGCGAAAGTAGGAAAGGTCACCGTTTCCCGCGCCACTGCCCGGCAATTAGTTCACGTCCCCCGGCTAGAAGATGTGTTGCGGCATTATGGACACCGCATTTTTCTGGACATCGAATTAAAGGTCAAAGGTCTGGAGCCGAAGGTGCTCTCCGCATTACGGGAGGGCCCTGGCAACGGAAACTACGTCGTTTCTTCGTTCCTTCCAGAGGTAGTGATGGAATTAAGGGCCCGCAGCCCAGTCGTGCCCACTGGCATCATTTGCCAGAAATCCAGTCAGTTGATGCTTTGGCGGAAACTGCCCGTCCAGTACGTGATCGCCCATCACTCTTTGCTTACGCACCGTTTGGTGAACCTCATCCATCATGCCGGACGCAAGATCTTTGCCTGGACAGTGAACGATGCCAAGTCCATGGTCCGTCTGGCGAACTGGGGAGTAGATGGGATTATTTCTGACGATACTCAGCTACTTGCCGCGACACTCCGCGGGAATTGACGCCTTTCTGCGCGATCTTTGCGGCGTTTCTTGGCGACCTTTGCGGTTTAAGATTTTGTCCGCTTAAACCGCAAAGAACGCAGGGGCGCTAAGAAATCCTCCGCACATTTTTGCCTGCCCGCTTGCCGCTGATTTAGAGTGAACTTCCTATGCCCACAACTGGAGAGCGTTTCGAGCGGGCAGTCTCCATCATGGCCCGGTTGCGCGGTCCCGGAGGCTGCCCCTGGGACCGCGAACAGACCTTTGACACCATCAAGCGTTATACGCTGGAGGAGACCTACGAGGTACTTGAGGCCATCGACAATCGCGACTGGGATGAATTGCCGGGCGAACTCGGAGATCTGCTGCTGCAAGTGCTGTTTTATTCGGAGATGGCAAACGAGCAAGGGACTTTTTCCATTGATGATGTGCTCGATCGGCTCGCGAACAAACTGGTGGACCGGCACCCTCATGTGTTTGGAGATGTAAAGGCCGACACTCCGGCGGAGGTCCTTCGCAACTGGGAGGCCCTCAAGGCGGAAGAGAAGAAAAAACGGGCTGAAGCGCGAGGAAAAGATGCCCCTGAAGGTGCGAAAAAATCAATTTTGGACGGGGTCTCATCGGCCATGCCCGCGCTTCTGGAGGCCCATAAGCTAAGTGCCAAAGCAGCCAATGTGGGCTTTGACTGGCCGAATATCGCGGGGTTGTTGGACAAGCTAAAGGAAGAAACCGGCGAGTTACAAGAACAGCTTAAGCAAGTTCCAAACCCTGGGCCCCGTGCCCGTGGCGCCGCTGGCGCAGAGGAACAAAGACTTCCAGCTGAGCTGCGGGAGAAACTCGAAGGTGAGTTGGGAGATTTATTTTTCGTTCTGGTGAATATGGCGCGATTTCTAACGCTCGATTCCGAATCTGCGTTAAAGAAAACCAATCGCAAATTCCGCCGCCGGTTTCAGTGGATGGAACAGCAGCTCGGCATCGCCGGGCGCGCTCCCGAAGAATCCACGATGGATGAGATGGAAGCGCTCTGGCAGCGTGCTAAACAGTCCCAGGGTTAGTTTCTTTGTTAAAAGGCGCGTGCACTCCTACCTAACCTGTGCCATACTTTTTGTTCCCCTTCAGTACTGTTGTGTTGATTTGGTTTTCTTATGAAAATCGAAGCTATTACTCTGCGTGAAATTCGCATGCCGCTCGTCCACTTTTTTGAGACGAGTTTTGGCCGCACTTACGACCGCCGGATCCTTCTGATCACCGTCCACAGCGAAGGCGCCAATGGATGGGCGGAGTCCGTATCGGGCGAGGGGCCATTTTTCAGTTCTGAATGGATCGAATCCAGCTGGGCCACCATCAAATCGCATCTGGCCCCCGCATTGGCGGGAAAAGCGCTGGCTGCCGCTTCTGAAAGCGTAGCTCTCATGGGAAAGGTGCGCGGACACCGCATGGCCAAGACCGCATTGGAAAACGCGCTCTGGGACGCGGAAGCACAGCAAAAACAGACGCCATTATGGAAATTGCTAGGCGGAACGCTCCCGGAAATCGCTTGCGGAGTTTCCATTGGAATCCAGGACTCCATCGAGCAGCTCATGGAAAAAACCCAGACCGAAGTTGCTGCCGGGTACCAGCGCATCAAGCTCAAGGTCAAACCAGGCTGGGACTTGAATATCTTGGGGCCGGTGCGCGCGCGCTGGCCCGACATCCTGTTGAGTTGCGACGCCAATTGCGCCTACACCTTGCAGGACCTTGAACACCTGCGCAAGTTCGACCAGTTCAACCTGCTCATGATCGAGCAGCCCTTGTGGCCTGACGATCTCTACTATCACGCGCGCTTGCAGCGCGAATTACGCACCCCCATCTGCCTCGATGAATCCATACGTACCGCTCGCGATGCGGCGGCTGCCATCGAACTTGGAGCTTGCCGCTTCATCAACATTAAAGTCGGGCGAGTGGGCGGTTTCAGCGAAGCCAAAAAAATCCACGACGTGTGCCAGGCCAACGCGGTCCCGGTGTGGTGTGGCGGCATGCTGGAGACCGGAATCGGCCGGGCCCATAACGTGGCCCTTTCCACCCTGCCCAATTTCCGCCTGCCGGGGGACGTCTCCGCTTCCAAACGTTATTGGAAGGAAGACATCGTCGAGCCTGAGGTGGAAGTCTCGCCGCGTGGCACCATAACAGCGCCGACCCAACCGGGATCTGGTTACCGGGTGCGAGAAGACCTGATCGAAAAACTCACCGTGCGCCGGGAAACGGTCCGCCCCTAGCTCCTTATCCCGTCTGCACGCCGAGAGTAATACTTGTGCTGTATCCCCCGCTTGCCACGGAAGCCAGACCCAAGAGCGTTTCGCTATTGTAGATATTGTCGGCGGAATTGGTGGTGTCTGGATTTCCGCGCGCGTTGTAGGGAGAGTTGGCCATGACTTGCAAGGTCAGCGCGGGATCGAAGAAAAGCTGGGTAGTGAACTCGAAAGTCTGCGTGCCCGATGAAGAAAACGTGCGCACCATTACATGGATGTGCACGGTGCGGCCTTGATACCAGCCGGGGAAAATTGTTTTGAAGGTCGCCAGGCCGTTCGCATCTGTAATTTGATAGCCGCGAAGATAGGTCAGACCTTCTGTTCCTTCCACGTTTTCGTCGGAGTAAACGCCGGCGGCGTCGGTATGCCAGATGTCCACCTGCGCGCCCTGCAAAGCGCTGCAACTGCTGCTGCTGTATTCCATGATGTAGATATTCAATGTCAGCGGGACGCCGTTGAGGACATTTGGGTTGGTCGTGTCCGTGGTCAAATCGGAGCGATTTAACTTCTCGTCCACGAAGTAGGGACCAATGGTCAACTCTGGGGCGAGAATACATGACGCATTTCCGCCGGTGCCGGAACCGCTTCCCGTGCCAGAATTGGTTGTTCCCGCGGCCCCACAGCCAATCAGGACCCCGGCCCCGGACACCGCCAGCATTGTCATCATTTGCCGGCGATTCAATTGATGGATAGGTTCTTCCGCCATTGTTCCTCTCTAAGTAGTCCGTCCATCAGGGCGGCCCTTAAAAGCAGGCCACCCTGGTGCAGCGGAGGTACCTTCACAGACGACCGGCATGGCGGGGAAGCCTACATGACCGAAAAATAAATTTGCCGGACCATGCGGCTGCCGTAATTATTTTTTGAAGGTGTAGGCTAATAGCAGTTGCGCGTCGTCTGTACTCATGTGACAACGTTAATCCCATCGGGACTCAGCGAGTTGGCCGGCGGAGAACATATCTCTCAATTGGACGATGTCGGGGAACTGATGCGCCTCTACCGGACGAAAATATTTCGTTTTGTCGCATTTTCCGTCAGCGACCTGGACGCGGCTGAGTCTATTACCCAGGACTGCTTCCTCAAAGCGCATAACACGAGGAACCAGTTCCGCGGCGAATGCAGTGTGAGCACCTGGCTGATGCGGATCGCATTCAACCTGGCGCGCGACCATACCAAGACCCAGAAATTTCGTTTCTGGAGAAGCGCGCAGTCGGCGGCGATTGAAGTGAATGAGCTCAGTCACTATCTTCCCAGCGGCGAAAGTTCTCCCGAAGCGCAGTATCTGGCGCGAGAGCGGGTGGAGATGGTACGGGCAACGTTAAAAGAACTTTCGGAAAAGCAGCGCAGCGTCTTTTTAATGAAGTTTGTGGAAGACCTGGACATATCTGAAATTGCGGAAGTCACAGGGATGCCGGCGCAAACGGTTAAAACACACCTTTATCGCGCGGTGGCGGCGATTCGTGGCAAATTTGGGGTGAACTTATGAACGACCATTTGACTCATCAGGAATTTACCGACTACCTGCTGGGCGCGCGGTCGGCCACGGTGGAAGCGCATCTGGCCGAGTGCCCGGCTTGCGGCAAGGAGCTTTATCAATTCAGGGAATCGGTGGAAGCGTTTCGTGGCGCGGCACAGAATTGGAGCGAAGCGCCCCGTGCCAGCACCCTTCCCCTGCCGCGCTCCTTCGATTGGTTATTGGTTGGGGCGGTGGCCATGATTTTGGCGACTTTTGCGGTCTTCTTCTTCGGCGATCGAGCGGGCACGAAGCAAACCGTTTCCCATCTGGCCTCAACCAGCGTTGTTGCGGAAAACTCGGCGGCCCAGATTCAACAGGATAATGAACTGCTTTCCAACATCAATCAGGAGATTTTCGAAGGACTTCCGGCGCCGATGCAGCCATTGCAGGTTTCGGTTTCTCATCAGGCAGCCGAGAATTCCAGCAGCCGTCAATAACACACTTTCATTGGACAGGAAAAATATGGACCTACTTCATAAAAATCGTACTTTCATCGCGATTGCAGTTTTTGTTATGGGTATTTCACTGGGGGCCCATAGTTTTGCCCAAGCTCCTCCGCCGCATGACGATGGAGGTTCTCCCCCAAGTGGACCTGACCGGTTCGGCGGGCCACACGGCAGACATGGCGGCCCTGGCGGTCCAGGGGGGCCGGGAGGTCCGCATTTGGAAGTGGGACCTCCCGGACGCTGGTGGAATGACCAGGACTTTATTCAGAAACTCTCATTATCTTCCGAGCAGCAAAAGAAGATGGATGACATCTTCAACGCCAGCCGTCTCAAGCTGATTGACCTGTTTGCATCGTTGCAAAAAGAAGAAGCGATTATGGAGCCGCTGGTGGCAGCCGACCCACCGGATGAGAACAAAGTTTTGTCGCAAATTGACCGCGTCGCGCAGGCGCGTGCTGAACTGGAAAAAGCTAACGCCCGGATGCTGCTCGATCTTCGGAGGCAACTGACGCACCAGCAATGGGTAAAGCTACAGGCCATGCGGCCGCCCATGCATGGACCCAGGCCGGAGGGGCCGCCGATGGGTGACGGGACACCGCCTAAGAATCCGCAGTAAGTGGGTTGACCACACGAATCGAACCATAGTGTTGATTGGCTGACAGGTCTTCAGAATAAAGCACTGCCACCCCTGAAACTTCAGCCGCTTGAAGAATCAGCGCATCCCAAAAGGAAATTTTGTAGCGCGCCTCGATGTCGAGCGCCTGCACGACTGAGTCCGCACTGTTCACAACAACTTCCCAGCTCAAGTAGTCCTGCAATATTCGCCGGGTTTCTTCGATAGAGAGAGGTGGGTTCGACTTGCGACGAAGGTTGACACAAAGCTCCTGAAGCACCTGGGTGCTCAAAACACCGTCTCCCGAATGCCAGAGCTTCTCGACTAGAGATCGAGCGCGGTCGTGCTTTACTCCAGCCGAGCGGTCATGGGCATATACCAGGATATTGGTGTCCAAAAAATATTTATCGCTCATGCAGTTCGTCGCGGGAACGAGGAGGGGTCCAATGCAGATCCAGTCCCTCGCGCAATCTCGCTAAGGCGCGCTTTTTTGCATGATCGTATTTCTTGCGCTCACGCACGATTTGCTCTAGCCGCTCAGCCAGCAGCGCGCTGATTGACGTACCTTGCTCCGCGGCAAGGATTCGGGCCTCGCGTAGAATATTGGTATCTAGCTTTAAGGTAACATTTGCCTTCATTTATAAGCACATAATTATGTGCAGCACTATATTACGTGCTTATATACCCCGGCGTCAATGGAGATCCGGCCCCCTATTATATTCGCTTTTTATTCTCTGTTAAATTAGCCTATCCCTCGTTATGAGCCAGTGCTTACCTCTTTTCCCCGAAGGGCAGTTCCCTACCGTTGAGTGGCTGTTTCTCGATCTCAACTCTTATTTCGCTTCTGTCGAGCAACAAGAAAATCCAGGGCTGCGCGGAAGACCAGTAGGAGTTGTCGCCGTTAAAACCGATTCCACTTGCTGCCTGGCCGCGAGTTATGAAGCAAAAGCCTATGGGGTAAAAACCGGAACTTCCGTCAAAGAGGCCAAGGTCCTTTGCCCCCACATCAACATCGTGGTCGCAAAACCGAAGTTGTATGTGGAGTATCAGCAGAAAATCATTCAGGCGATGGAGGAGCATCTTCCGGTGCACAAAGCTTTTTCCGTGGATGAAATGGCCTGCAAGCTGATGGGCCGCGAACGGTTCCTGCCGAATGCTACGACGCTTGCCTACAGAATGAAGCAATCTATCCGCAATCTCGGTGTAGCGTTGCGCTGCTCGATTGGCCTTGCGCCGAACAGTTATCTCGCCAAGACCGCGGCCGATCTTTGCAAGCCCGACGGGCTGACCATTCTGCTTAAAGAAGACTTGCCGCACGCGCTGCATTGCATGAAGCTGCGGGACGTGGTGGGCATCAGCCATGCCATGGAGCGCCGACTGAATCAGCGTGGCATCACAACCGTGGAGCAGCTTTGCAAACTGTCTTCACAGGAGATGCGGAGCATTTGGGGGAGCGTACAGGGAGAGACGATGTGGTACTGGCTGCGCGGCGAAGATTGGAAGGAAAAGCCGGATTCTCCCCGCAGGAGCATCGGCAAGCAGCATGTGCTCGCGCCGAAATACCGGACGAGGGAGCAAGCTTACCTGGTGGGATTAAAGCTGCTCAGCAATGCCGCGGCCAAGCTGCGGCGGCTCAATTTGTGGGCGCGGGGGATCGGGGTCACCGTTGCGTTCACCCACTGGGGGCAAGAAATACAGAACAACGCTGGACCCTCCGGGTGGAACGCTCACCGAAACATCCACGCCTGCCACGATACCATGACATTGCAAGACCACTTTCGCGAACTGTGGAAGGAGTGTCCATCTCATGCTCCGGTCCATGTGGGAGTGTGGCTCTTTGACCTGATTCCGGATGAGCTGCACACTTTGGGGTTCTTCGATGATGCCAAGCGTGAAACCGTGAGCAGCACCGTGGACAAGATCAACCAACGCTACGGCCAGCACATGGTTTATTTAGGCGGGCTGCACGGCCTGGGGGACGCGGCGCCGACGCGAATTCCGTTTTTCAGCGTGCCGGAGCTGGCGGACTTTTGACAGAGCGCAACACAATCATGGTCACATCATCCTGAAATTGTTCTCCGCAGTGCTCTGAGACCGCCTTCAACAAAGCTGCCTGTAAAGCGCTGGAAGCGCCACTCCCCATGTCTCGCATGATCTGCAAGACCCTTCGTTCGCCGAATGGTTTTTGGCAGCTGTCGCAGGCTTCGACCACGCCATCGGTAAACAGAAGCAGCGTGTCTCCTGAATTCAGCTCGAGACTCGCCTGCGTGTACTGCCAATTAGGAAACCGCCCTAAGATCGCACCAGAACTTTTCAGTTCTTTCGAACTGCCATCGGCGCGCACCAGCAGCGGAGGATTGTGGCCGGCGTTGCAATAGGTAAGCCGCCCTTCACGGCTGTCAAGCACTCCATAGAAGAGGGAGATGAACTTGCTCTCCGGCATGATTTCGCAAAGCGTGCGGTTCAGCCGGCGGCACAGTTCACGAGGTTCGATGTCTTCACCAATGAGCGGCTTTAGTGATGCCTGAAGGTTGGACATTAGCAGAGCTCCGCCTAAGCCCTTCCCGGCCGCGTCGGCAATGCAAAACGCCGTCCGCGTACCGCTGACCGGAACGATGTTGTAGTAATCGCCGCCGATGCAATGCCGTGGCTGCGAGATGGCGGAAATGTCATAGCCGGCGATTTGCGGGAGCGTGCTGGGCAGCAGACTTTTCTGGATTTCACTGGCTTCCGAGGTTTCCTCCGCCCTCCGCCGCTGGGAACTCCGCAATACGCGGCCATGTTCCACCTGTTCCTGGACTTTTTCCAAAAGCTGGCGGTTGTTCCAGGGCTTCTGCACAAAATCGGAAGCGCCGCGACGCATAGCCTCGACTGCCAGGTCTACGTTGCCCCATGCCGTCATCACGATCAGTGGAATCGCGCGGTCCAGCAAACGAATCTGCGATACCAGTTCCAGACCCTCGGCACCGCCTGTCGTATCGCGGGTATAGTTCAGGTCCATGAGGACTGCATCGAAGGTTTGCGCCTGTAGCGCCGCCAGCACACCAGCTGGATTCATGGCGAACTCCGCCCGATAACCCTGGCCATTAAGAAGCATCTCCAGCGCGGTGAGGATATGCGGCTGATCATCGGCCACCAGCAGGCGAGCGATTGCGGGTTGGGTTGCAGATCCAGCAGCCATAGTGAGGGTTTCCACAGCCGTGATCAAAGCAAGTGGATGTCCATAGCGCGGTTGAATCTAAAGCATTGATTTTGCGGCAAAACATCCTGACAAAAGGACGTCGCAAGGGAGGTCATTGTTCACTTGCAAAAGCATCTGTCCAGAATTGAACAGTTGATTGGCATACGGTGCCCCCATCTTTTTTGCTGGGTACAGTTTTGACCCGGAAAATATTCGCCTTTGTTCGCTAAGAGAGTATCGTGCTGTTTATACTCGCAGCACTTCTGTTCCTTTTGCTCTTGATATCGAATTAGCCTACGAACATACTCTTGCCAAGGAGCATCGAAATGATCGAATGTGGTGATTTGGTGCGTGAAGTTGGTAGCCCCGAAGTGTTAAAAGTTTGG